>JAEULD010000051.1 GCA_016792765.1 Candidatus Odyssella sp. | reverse complement strand
GAATGGCTGCCCTATTGGCAGAAGGGCGATCCGGTTCCGCCTGCGCCCGAAACCGCGCCCGCGATCGAGACGCCGGGCGAAATGCTCACCGAGCGGCAGGAGGCATTCTGCCGGGCCTATGTCGAGCAGCCGGTGGCGGGCAAGGCGGCGCGGCTGGCCGGTTATTCGCCGGCCACCGCGCGCCAGCAGGCGAGCCGCCTCCTGAAGCACCCGCTCGTCATCCGCCGCATCCACGATCTGCGCGACGTGCGCGGCGCCGATCATCAGGTGCGCCGCGACACGATCATCGACCAGGCCGAGGCCGTGTTCGAGGCGGCGATGGACAGGGGCGACTACTACGCCGCGATGCAGGCGCTGACGATGAAGGCGCGGCTCGCCGGCTTCGCCGACTATCTGCCCGGCGTGCGCATCCTGCGCCGCGAGGCGGCCGATTTCGAACAGGAGTTCTGGGCGCGCGCGCACGCGGCCAACCAGCATATCGCGGCGGCACAACTCGCGAAGCTCGCCGGCGAAGCGCCCGACCGCGCCGCCCTCGACGAGGCGCGCAAGGAAGCCGAGATTTTCGCCGAGGCCGGCGACAAGGTGGCGGGGCGCTTCGCCGGCATGACGCACGCGGCGCTCGAGCGGCAGGCCAACCGGCGGCGCTGACGCCCGACGCCCTGTCAACGCCGATGTCGACGCCGCTGTTCACGGATGTTGACGAATGTTGACGTTTGTTAACGCCTATGGGGGAGAGGGTGGCCCGTCCCCGATCTCTTCGGCGGGGCGAACACCGCGCAAAAGCCAACCCGAAAGCCAAGAAAAGCCAAGGTGCGCCGGCGCGGGAAGCCAAGAAAAGCCAAGGCGGCCCCGCGCCGGAAGCCAAGGAAAGCCAAGGAAAGCCAAGGGTTCGCAAAATTGCGCCCGGCCGCATTCATCCCCAAGCCTGCGTCATCCGACCGTCATCGAGGGGGCGACTTTCGGCGGGGGATACCCTATATGAGCGGCGCGGGAACGATGGCGCCCCCCATTGGTTGGTGGCCCGGGGGCGTTGTCCGGCGGCAGGCGGGTCCATGATCACGACCAACCCTTTCGATGCCGGGCGAACGCAAGGCGTTCGCCGTAACTCGGGCCAAGGGCCCGACGGCGACGACGACACGCTGCGCGAGGAGTGCGGCGTCTTCGGCATATACGGCCACGAGGACGCGGCGGCCCTCACCGCGCTCGGCCTTCACGCGCTCCAGCACCGCGGCCAGGAAGCGGCCGGCATCGTCACCTTCGACGGCGAGATGTTCCACGCCCACCGCGCGCTCGGCCTGGTCGGCGACAATTTCAACGCCGCGGCGACGATGGAGAAGCTCAAGGGGCCGATGGCGATCGGCCACGTGCGCTATTCCACCACCGGCACGCCGATCATCCGCAACATCCAGCCGCTGGTGGCCGATTTCGCGTTCGGCGGCCTCGCGATCGCGCACAACGGGAACCTCACCAACGCGCTGACGCTGCGGACCGAGATGATCCGCGCGGGCCACCTGTTCCAGTCGACGACCGACACCGAGATCGTCAGCCACCTGATCGCGACCAGCAAGGCGACGAACCTCATCGACCGCATCAGCGACGCGCTGCTCCGGGTGGAAGGCGCCTATTCCTTCGTGATGCTGAGCCGCAAGAAGGTGATCGGCGTGCGCGACCCGCTCGGCGTGCGCCCGCTCGTGCTCGGCGTTCTCGACGGGCATTACATGCTGGCGTCGGAGACCTGCGCGCTCGACATCGTCGGCGCCAAATATCTGCGCGACGTCGAGCCGGGCGAGATGATCGTCCTCGACGACCGCGGCCTCACCTCGCTGCACCCGTTCCCGCGGCAGAAGCGGCGCTTCTGCGTGTTCGAGTACATCTACTTCGCGCGGCCCGACAGCATCGTGGAAAGCATCCCGGTCTACGACGCGCGCAAGCGCATCGGCATGGAGCTGGCGAGGGAATCGCCGGTGCCGGCCGACGTGGTGGTGCCGGTGCCCGATTCGGGCGTGCCGGCGGCGATGGGCTACGCGGCGGCGGCCGGGCTGCCGTTCGAGCTCGGCATCATCCGCAATCACTATGTCGGCCGCACCTTCATCGAGCCGGCCGACCAGATCCGCCATCTCGGCGTGAAGCTGAAGCACAGCCCGAACCGCGCGGCGCTCGCCGGCAAGCGCGTGATCCTGGTGGACGACAGCATCGTGCGCGGCACCACGTCGACGAAAATCGTGGACATGGTGCGCCATGCGGGCGCGGCCGAGGTCCACATGCGCATCTCGAGCCCGCCGACCACGCATTCCTGCTTCTACGGCATCGACACGCCGCAGCGCGAGAAGCTGCTCGCCTCGCGCCACAGCGTTTCCGAGATGGCCAAGATCATCGGCGTCGACAGCCTCGCCTTCATCTCGATCGCCGGCCTCTACCGCGCGATGGGCCACACCGCGCGCACCGAGGACGATCCGCGCTTCTGCGACGCGTGCTTCACCGGCGACTATCCGACGCGCCTCACCGACCGCGCCGGCGGCTCCTCCTCGCGCCAGCTCTCGCTGCTCGAAGAAGTGGCGTGAACAGCGCGCCGAGGCCTTACGCCGTGCAAACGAAAGACAGTGAACAGGAGCCGGGGAGCCGGGGAGATTCCGTAAAGCGCGCGCAGCGCGCAAACTTTCTACTCGCCGGCTCCCCGGCTCCTGTGAACTTCCTTCGGTCCCGCGAGTCCCGCGCGCGCCGGCCAAAATGACATCTCCCGCATCCAAGCGGCTCGAGGGCCGCATCGCGCTGGTGACGGGCGCGTCGCGCGGCATCGGCGCCGCGGTGGCGAAGCGCTACGCGGCCGAGGGCGCCCACGTGATCCTCGCCGCGCGCACGGTGGGCGGGCTCGAGGAGACCGACGACGCGATCCGCGCTTCGGGCGGCGCCGCGACGCTCGTGCCGCTCGATCTCGCCGAGGGTGCGAAGATCGACGAGCTCGGCGGCGCGCTCTTCAAGCGCTTCGGCAGGCTCGACATCCTGGTCGGCAACGCCGCGACGCTCGGCGTGCTGACGCCGCTCGCGCACATGGACCCGCCGGTGTGGGAGACGGTGATCGGCCTCAACCTCACCGCCAACTGGCGGCTGCTGCGCAGCATGGATCCGCTGCTGCGCCGGTCCGCCGCCGGCCGCGCGATCTTCGTCACTTCGGGCGCGGCGCGCGGCGCCACGCCGTTCTGGGGCGCCTATTCGGTCTCCAAGGCCGCGCTCGAGACGCTCGTGCGCACCTATGCGGCCGAAGTCGCGGTCTTCGGCGTCAAGGCGAACCTCGTCGATCCCGGCGTCGTGCGCACCGCGATGCGCGCGCAGGCCTTTCCGGGCGAGGACCCGCTGACCCTCCCCGCGCCCGACGCGGTCACCGACACGTTCGTGGCTCTGGCCGAACCAGGCTGCCGACAAAATGGGCAGGTCGTGCCCGCCTGAGCGCGCGCGGGCGCCGGCGGCGTCCGAAATCCGTCGCCGCGGCCGGTGGCACGCGGATTGCACCTCGAGAGTTCGAACGCGGCGGGCGGTGCGAAATCGGCATTGCGCCGCCGGCCGCGAAACGAACCATGGGGGTTGCAAGATGCGAAATCTCGGTTACTCGGCCGCGCTGCTCGCGGCGGCCATGCTGGCGGCGGCGCCCGGCGCGCAGGCTCAGACGGCGCCGGCGGCGGAACCGGCCAAGCCGTTCGAATACACGCCGTGGTACGAGCGCAAGATCCTGCCCGATCCGATCTCCGCGACCGTCGCCTTCTGGTCCAACTACCGCTTCCGCGGGATTTCGCAGACGAGCAACGCGCCCGGCTACAATGGCAGCCTCGATTTCGAAACCGAGATTCCGTGGGACATGTCGGTCTATGCCGGCGTCTGGGCGTCGAACATCAACTTCAACGGCGGCTTCAAGCCGCGCGTCGAGGTCGACGTCTATGGCGGGCTCAAGGGCAAGCTGTTCGACAAGAAGCTGAGCTGGAACGTGCAGTTCATCGGCTACCTCTATCCCGGCTCGACCGAGTCGCAGTCGCTCAACTACTTCGAGGTGATGCCCTCGCTGAGCTGGGATTTCGGCTTCATGGAGCTCGGCGGCGGCGTCGCGATCTCGCCCAACTACACGGCCGGAAGCGGCTTCGGCGCGTGGGCGTTCGGCGACGTGACGGTGCCGATCCCGATCGAGATCCTGAAGCCCTACAAGGTGGCCGCATTCGCCCATATCGGCCACCAGTGGGTCGAGAAGAACGACAAGTTCGGCACGCCCGACTATCTCGAATGGGAAGCCGGCGTGAAGTGGGAGCTCTACGGCCTCAAGATGTTCGTGAAGTACGGCGATACGAACATCCGGCGCAGCGCCTGTTTCGGCGGCCTCGATTGGTGCAGCGCCAAGGTGGTGTTCGGCGTATCGAAGACCTTCTAGTCCCGTTTCGGGGGCGGGAGCGAAGCGCCTGCCCGGCGACGGGCGGGCGCTTCACTTCTTCGCGTCGAACGGATTCTCGCCGCCGCGCACGTGAAGCCGCAGCGGCACCCCGGAGAAGCCGAACGCCTTCCGCAAGCCGTTGGTGAGATAGCGGACATAGGTGTCGGGCAGCCGCTCGGCTTGGCTCGCGAACAGCGCGAAGGTCGGCGGCCGCGTGCGCGCCTGGGTCATGTAGCGGATCTTGATCCGTCGCCCCTTCACCATCGGCGGCGGATTGGCCTCGAGCGCGCCCTCGAGCCAGCGGTTGAGCCGCGCCGTGGCCACGCGCTTGTTCCACTTCTCGTCGACCGCGAGCACCTCCTGCATCAGCCGGTCGAGGTTGGTGCCTTCGAGCGCCGACATGGTGACGAGCGGCACGTCCTGGATCTGCGCCAGCGAGCGCTCGAGGCTCTCGCGCACGAGGCGGCGCTGCTTCGACGGATCCTCGACGAGATCCCATTTGTTGACCGCGATCACGAGGCCGCGCCCTTCCGCCTCCACATGCGCCGCGATCTGCAGATCCTGCTTCTCGAGGCCGTGGCCGAAATCCTGGACCGTCACGGCGTCGATCAGCAGCACGACGATGTCGGCGAACTGGATCGCGCGCATCGCGTCGATGGCCGAGAGCTTCTCGAGCGAATCCGAAACCTTCGCCCTGCGCCGGAGGCCCGCCGTATCGACGAGCTTGATCGGGCGGCCTTTCCACTGCCAGTCGATGGCGATCGAATCGCGCGTGAGGCCGGGCTCGGGGCCGACGATCACGCGCTCCTCGCCGAGCAGCCGGTTCATCAGCGTGGACTTGCCGGCATTCGGCTGGCCGACGATCGCGAGCGTGAGCGGGCGCGCCGGTGGCGGCGGCTCGCCGTCCGGCGCCTCGCCGTCCGGCGCCGCGGATTCGCCCTGCGCCGGCGCCGCCGGCACGAACGCGGTCAGCGCGTGATAGAGATCGCTCAGGCCCTCGCCGTGCTCGGCGGACAGCGCGATCGGCTCGCCCATGCCGAGCGCGAACGCCTCGGCGATGCCGCCAGATCCCGCGCGGCCCTCGCACTTGTTGGCGATCAGCAGCAGCGGCTTGCCGAACTTGCGCAGGCGGTCGGCGAAATGGCGGTCGAGCGGCGTCAGCCCCGCGCGCGCGTCGATCATGAACAGGATGAGGCCGGCGTCGCCCACGGCCTTCAGCGTCTGCGAGACCATGCGCGTCTCGATCGCCTTGGGTGCCGCCTCCTCGAGGCCGGCCGTGTCGATCACGCGGAACGCGAGATCGAACAGCCGCGCCCGGCCCTCCTTGCGGTCGCGCGTGGTGCCGGCCGTGTCGTGGACGAGCGCCATGCGCCGGCCGACGAGCCGGTTGAACAGCGTCGACTTCCCGACATTGGGCCGCCCGACGATGGCGACCGTGAACTCCGGCTCCGCCCGCGCGCTCAACGCAGCGCCAAGACGCGGCCGGTGTCGTCGAGCAGGTAGATCGTGTTCTCGGCGACGATCGGCGAGATCAGCACGCGCTCGCCGATCACGATGCGGCCGAGCACCTGCCCGGAATAGGGCGACAGCGAGAGCGCCTCGCCGTGCGAGCCGGCCACGATCAGCCGGTCGCTCGCGAGCACCGGCCCGGTCCAGACGATCGGCGTGCGGCGCTGGCGCTCGGTGGCGAAGTTGTTGAGCTGCGCCGACCATTTGATGCGCCCGGTGCCGCGCTCGATGCAGACGAGCTGGCCTTCGTTGCTGAGCGCATAGACCCACTCGCCGGCGATCCACGGCGTCTGGATGCCGCCGATGTCGACGTCCCAGATGCGCCGGCCGGTGCGGATGTCGAGCGCCGCGAGGCGGCCGGCATTGCTCACGGCGACGACCAAGCCGCGGTCGACGACCGGCCGCGCGGTGATGTCGGCGATGTTGGTGATCGGATTGATCTGGCGCGCCGCGGCGAGGCGCTCGGTCCAGAGCTGGCGCCCGTTCTCGGCGCGCACCGCCACGATCTCGCCCGAACTCTGCGGCGTGACGACGATGCTGCCCTCGACGGCGGGATTGGCCGCGCCGAGAATTCCCGTCGGCTCCGCGACGCCGGCGAAGTTCCACAGCCGCGCGCCCTTGTTCGCCGGATCGAGCGCGACGAGCTCGTTCTCGGTCGTGACGACGTAGATCCGCCCGCCCGAGATCGTGGGCGCGCCGCGCGCCGGCGCGTCGAGCGCCGCACGCCAGACGATGGCGCCGGTTCCGGCGTTGAGCGCGAGCACTTCGGCGCCGCCGGTCGCGACGTAGACGACGCCCGCGCTGTAGCCGACGCCGCCGCCGACGTCGCCCTGCTCTTCGTCCTTGGGGAGGATGTTCACGCGCCACAGCGCGCCGCCGGTGGCGGCGTTGAGCGCCACGACCTCGCCGTCGCTGTTGAGCGCGAACAGCTTGCCCTCGGCCACGATCGGCTGCGCGATGAGGCGGCGCGGCACCGAGAGGCCGAAGGTGCGCCAGAATCCCGAGCCGCGCGTGCCCGGCCCGATGCTGGCCTGCCAAGCGCGCTGCGGACGCTCGGACAGCGTCAGGTGGTGCATCGCATGATCGGGATAGCCGCCGGCCTGCGGCCATTCGCGATTCGTCGTCGGGCGCGGCAATTCCACCGCCCGCGCGGCCAGCGCCGTATCGGGCCGCACCAGCTCCTCGCCGACGAGCACTGGCTTGCGCTCGCCCTCGAGCCGCGGCGGCTTCGAGTCCGCGAACGGATTGATGCTCTCGAGCGTGCTGCACGCCGGCAGCAACAGCGCGGCGGCGGCAAGAGCGAGCAGGCGGCGCGTCATCGGCGAAATCCCATTTCGGAGAACGAGGCTCAGGACTTGCCGAGGATGGCAAGCAGCTCTTTGGCGCGGCCGCGCGCGGCCGCCGGCGCATCCTTGTCCTTCTCGAGGTCGGTCAGGAGCTGGATCGCGTCGGCGCGGCGCCCGGCGCGCTCGGCATAGAGCGCGGACAATTCGAGCGCCATGAAGCGCCACGGATTCTCCTTCGCCAACAGCGGCTTCAGCCGCTCGGTCATCTTGGCGGGATCGGCGTCGTCGAGGCCGGCATAGGCCCAATGGACCACGGCGACGTCGCGGAACAGCGGATCCGACGCTTGGTCGTTGGCGAGCTGCTCGAAGGCCAGCATGGCGCCGGCGCGGTCGCCCGATTTCAGGAGCTGCGCCGCCTGCTGCAGGCGCGCGAGCTGCGCGTAGCCCTTGGGGCCGTCTTGCGCGACGCCGGCGAAGGACGCGATCGCCTCTTTCGTCTTGCCGTCGCGGGCCAGCGCCAGGGCCGCGGCGAAGCGCTCGCTCGCCGTCTCGCGCGCCTTCCTCTGCTCGCCCTGCCAATACTGGTATCCGGCGACCGCGAGCACGCAGACCACGGCGAACGCCACGAAATAGCGGCCGTACTTCTTCCACAGCTCCGCGTAGCGATCCTGCTTCAGCTCTTCGGAAACCTCTTCGAAGAACTGTTCCTGCTCGCGGCTGCGAGGGTCGTCCGGCGCCGGCACCGGCGGCTTCTTGTCGTTCCTGGCCAAGGCTTCTGCTCGATGGGATGAGGGCGCTAGATATAGACCGGCGCCAGCGGCACGTGCAACGGAAGGCCCTGCGCCATATTCCCGGCCGCGGCCGCAGGCTTATGGGAGGTTCGCTGCGCCGGCGCATGCCGCTGTCGGGCGCACCCCGCTCGCCCGGGCGCGGCCGGCGGAACGTCTGGACAAAGCGCCGGTTTGGCGGAAGACTATCGCCGGTCGTTCATTCCGCCGGGAGGGGCCGATCGGACGATGGCCGATCTGATCGATCTCGAGAGCATTCGCCGGGTCCGTCCGCGCCATCCCGCCGCGGACGGGCGGGTGGTTTTCGAGAAGCGGGAACTTCGCCAGCTTTTCAGCCTCTACAGCCGCCGCGTCATGAGCGGCGAGTGGCGCGACTACGCGCTCGATTTCGGCCCCAAGGGCGCCGTCTTCTCCGTGTTCCGGCGCGCGTCCGAGCAGCCGGTCTTCGCGATCTGGAAGCTGGCCGGCGGGCGCGAGCGCGGGCGCTATGCCGTCGCCGTGGGCGCCGCCGTCCTGCGCCGCGCCCATTCGCTGGCCGACATCCTGCGCTTCCTCGAAGACAAGCCCCGCCTGGTCTGGTCGCAAGGCTGAGCCCGTGCCGGGAGCGGGCTTCATGCCGGAGAAAGACCGCATTGACGGCCGGCGCGATATATGTTCTATTTTTGTTCTTTTACGGAGACGGCCCAATGTCCGGTTTCAAGGATCGCTTCATCGCCGCCCAGGATCGTCTCGCCCGTCCCGAGCGGCTGGGCGCGCTGGCGGCGCGCGGCGGCGCCCTGCTCTGCTGGTGCAACCGGTGCGCCCATCACGCGCGCATCGACGGGCGGCAGCTCACGCTGACCTTGGGCCCGGAATTCCCGGTCCCCGAGGTGGGTGCCCGGCTGCGCTGCTCGAATTGCGGCGCCAAGGACGTGGCGACGAGCGCCGATTTCGCATCCCTCGCCGCCTCCGCAAGCCCGGCACCGGGCGCGCCGATGGCTCTGGCGGCCACCGCATGACGCCCGCGCGGCAAGCCATGTCCGAGTCCCGCCTCGAAGGCGGCTGCCAATGCGGCTCCGTGCGTTACGCGATCGCCGGGGCGCCGCTGATGACTGCACTTTGCCACTGCACCACGTGCCGGCGCGCCACCGGCGCCCCCGCCGTGGCCTGGGCGATGTTCAAGGAAGAGCAGGTGTCGTTCGCTGGGCGGCGCCCCGCCGAATACGCCTCCTCGCCCGAGGCGAAGCGCGGCTTCTGCGCCGCTTGCGGCACGCCGATCAGCTTCACCGCTTCGTACATTCCCGGCCTGGTCGACATCGCGATCGGCAGCCTCGACCGGCCCGAAGCGCTGGCGCCGGCGCTGCACTACTGGGATTCGAAGCGGCTTCCCTGGATGACGTTCGCCGACGATCTGCCGAAGTATCCGGGATTCCCGCCCACGGATTGAGCGGCCGCGCTCAATCGTCGTCGAGCAGTTTTCCGCCGAGACGCTCGTTCCGGTAGATGTGCGCGCTCAAGACGAGGCCGAAACCGATCATCAGCGTGAACATCGCCGTGCCGCCGTAGGACACGAGCGGCAGCGGCACGCCGACCACCGGCAATGCGCCCATCACCATCGCCATGTTGATCACGATGTGCAGGAACAGCGTCGCGGCCATGCCGCCCGAAACGAGGCGCGCGAATTGCGTGCGCGCGCGGAACGCGATCGCGAGCGTGATGAACAGGATCGCGAGGTAGATGGCGAGCAGCACGATGCCGCCGACGAGCCCGAATTCCTCGGCCAGAACCGAGAGCACGAAATCGGTATGGAACTCGGGCAGGAAATTGAGCCGGATCTGCGTGCCCTCGAGGAACCCCTTGCCGAGCAGGCCGCCCGAGCCGAAGGCGATCTTCGACTGGATGATGTGATAGCCGGAGCCGAGCGGATCGCGCTCGGGATCGAGGAAGGTGAGCAGGCGCTCTTTCTGGTAGTCGTGCAGCTTGTTGTAGGCGAACGGCGCCGCCGCCGCGGCCACCGCGATGACGACCGCGAACTTCCACACCCGCACGCCGGCCATGAACAGCACGAAACCCGCGATCGCGAGCAGGATCGTGGCGGTGCCGAGATCGGGCTGCTTCAGCACGAGGCCGGCCGGGATCACGGCCATTCCGACCGGGACGAGCAGCGCCCAGATCTTGCCGATGTTCTCGAACTTGAGGCGCTGGAAGTAGCGCGCCAGCGCCAGCACCAGCGCCACTTTCACCAGCTCGGAGGGCTGCAGGCTGACGAAGCCGAGATCGACCCAGCGCACCGCGCCCTTGCCGTGGCGGCCCGCGAATTCGACGAGAACCAGCAGCGCCACCGAGCCGAGATAGATCGGAATGGCAAGCTTGAACCAGACGCGCAGCGGAAGCAGCGCCGTCGCCATCATCAGAACGAAGCCGACGGCGAAGCGCTGGATCTGCTTGTCGGCCCAGGGCTTGAAGTTGCCGCCGCCGGCCGAATAGAGCAGCACGCAGCCGATCGCGGCCACGGCGGCGATGCACAGCACCAGCAGCCAGTGAATCGACCGGACCCGCTCGAAGACCGAGGGCGGCGCCGCGCGCGCGGTGAGCAGCGACATGGCTATTCCCGCCCGCGCTCGGCCCGGCTGCGCCGCACCGGCTCGGGAAGCTTCCGCTCGGACAGCGGAATGTATTTCTTCATCGTCTCCAGCATCAGCTCGCGGGCGACCGGCGCCGCGACGGCACTGCCGCCGCCGCCGTGCTCGATGACGACGGCGCACGCGTAGCGCGGCGCCGCCACCGGGCCGAAGCACACGAACAGCGCGTTGTCGCGCTTCTCCCAGGGAAGGTCCTCGTTCTTGATGACGCCCTTCGCGCGCTCGGCGGCCGTGATGCGCCGCACCTGCGCCGTGCCGGTCTTGCCGCCGATCTGCAGCCCGGGCTCATCGATGCGCACGCGCTGCGCGGTGCCGCCCGGCTCGTTGACGACGCCCGACATGGCGCTCGTGATGTAGTCGAGCCATTTCGCGCTGATGCCGACCGACGGAAGCGCGCTCGGCCGCTTCAGCCCGGCCGCCGCGATCGCCGACTCGGGCGCCTTCACGATCGACGGCCTCACGGCGCGGCCGCCGTTCACGATGCGCGCGGTCATCACCGCGAGCTGGAGCGGCGTGGCGATGATGTAGCCCTGCCCGATGCCGACGATCGCCAGCTCGCCGGCGTGGAACTTGGGATCGTTCTTGAAGCTCGACCGCTTCCAGGCGCTGTCGGGCATGATACCGGGCTTCTCGTGCGGCAGATCGATTCCGGTCAGGCCGCCGAACCCGAAATGCCGGGCGTAATGCGCGAACTTGTCGACGCCCGTCTGCAGCGCGGCATTGTAGAAGAACACGTCGCAGCTCTGCTTGATCGCGTCGCGCACCGCGAGGCTGCCGTGGCCGCCGCGCTTCCAGCAATGCAGCACGGCGCCGCCGAGATGCAGCGCGCCGCCGCAGGAATAGGCCGTGCGCTCGGTGATGGCGCCCGATTCGAGCGCCGCCAGCGCCGTCATCATCTTGAACGTCGAGCCGGGCGCGTAGGTGCCGGAGACGCACTTGTTGATCAGCGGCGTGGTCGGGTTGTTGTTGAGGCTGCGCCACAGCTCGCCGCCGATGCCGCCCACGAACGCGTTCGAATCGAAGCCCGGATGCGAAGCCAGCACCAGGACTTCGCCGGTATGCACGTCGAGCAGGACGGCCGCGCCGCTTTCGTGCTGCGCGAGCAGCCCCATCGCGTAGCGCTGCAATTCGAGATCGATCGCGAGCGTCACGTCCGGGCCGGGGGTGCCCTCGCGCCGGTCGAGCTCGCGCTGGACCTTGCCGGCCGCGTTGATCTCCACCTGCGCGTAGCCGCTCTGGCCGCGCAGCGGCTTGTCGAGCACGCGCTCGATCCCGCCCTTGCCGAGCCGGAATTCGGGCAGCGAGAGCAGCGGATCGCCGTCGAGCGCCTGGTCGTCCTCGGTCGGCGGCGCCACGTAACCGACGACATGGGCCGTGCCGGTCGCCGCCGGGTAGTGGCGCGTCAGGCCCTTTTCCACCACGACGCCCGGCAGGTCCGGGATGTTCGCCTCGATGCGCGCCAGCTGATCCCACGAGAGGTCGACCGCGACCGGGAACGGAACCCAGCGCCGCCGCTTGCGGATGTCGCGCACCAGCCGCTCGCGCTCGTCTTCGGGAATGTTGAGAAGTTGCCCGAGCCGGCCGATCGTGGCCTGCAGATTCGGCGTGCGCTCCGCGATCACGTACACGCGGTAGTCTTCGCGGTTGCCGGCCATCACCACGCCGTTGCGGTCGAGCAGGCGCCCGCGCGGCGGAATCAGCAGGCGGGTATTGACGCGATTGTCCTCGGCCTGGACCGCGTAGTCGCTCGCCTCGACGACCTGGAGCTGGTACATGCGCCCGACGAGCGCGGCGGCGGCGGCCACCTGGATGCCCCCGAACACCAGGGCGCGCCGCGTGAACACCTTGCGCTGATCGAGTTCGGCCTCGCGGTTCTGCGCCTGCTTCTTCGACTGCTCGAGGCCGTTCGTGCGCCGCGTTCTCCGGCTCGGCCTCGTCCGCCCGCTGCCGCTGCCGCTGCCGCCGAGCTTCATGCCGGCCTCGGCATTCCGCGCTCGATGCGCATCAGCAGCAGCGCCAGCGCGGGAAACGCGGCGACGGTGAGCACGTATTGCATCGCGCCCGGCCACGGCGAGAGGACGGCGCGATAGGAGAAGGCGACGGCCGCCCAGGAAATGACCGCCGCCAGCAGCGCGGCCACGGCGAAGCCGAGCCACATCACTTCGAAGCTGCGCGAGCGCAGCAGGCGCTGCTGCGCCCAGACGAAGCCCTGGGCGGCGAGCAGCGCAAGCGCGCCGGCGCCGAGCGGCGTGCCGCGCACGAGGTCTTCGAGCAGCCCCGCGACGAAGACGCCGGTGTAGGGCAGGTATTCGGGGCGCCAGACCGCCCAGCAATACACCGCCATCACCGCGAAGGCCGGCGCCACGGCGTTGAAGCCCGGAACGGGGATCCAGAGCAGATCGAGCAGCACCGCGGCGATCACCGTCGCGACGGGCGCGATCTGCGTATACCAGTGCACGCGGCGCACGGGCGCTGCGATCATGGCGAGCCGCCGTCGTAGCGGCTGCGCCGCGGCGCGGCGCGCTCCGCGGTCTTCTCGCCCGGCGGCGGCA
This sequence comes from Candidatus Odyssella sp., assembly GCA_016792765.1. Classification (GTDB taxonomy): domain Bacteria; phylum Pseudomonadota; class Alphaproteobacteria; order Bin65; family Bin65; genus SBBV01. The sequence continues at coordinate 59,120 of JAEULD010000051.1, read as the reverse complement.
GCAGCCCCGGCATGTCGTGGTCGATGATGCGCACGAAGCCCAGCGACTGCATGTCGACGGCCGGCCGGACCCGAATGCCGCCGGGACCGACCTCGACGACATCGCCCACCGGAAGGCCCGGCGGCAGGATGCCGTCGTGGCCCGAGGTCATCACCTTGTCGCCCTTGGCGACGGCGCCGCTGCGGCCGAGGTGCAGCAGGCGCGGCAGATCGGCATTGGCGCCGGTCATGATCGCCCGCTCGCCCGAATTGCCGATGATGACGGCGGTGCGCGAATTGAGGTCGGTGATGAGCATGACGCGCGACGTGAACTCTCCCACCTCGGTGACGCGCCCGACCAGGCCTTGGGCGGTGATGACGGCGCGGCCCTTGCGAACGCCGTCGCGATGGCCGGCGCGCACCAGCACCGAGCGCACATAGGGGCCGCCGGGATCGGCGATCACGCGGGCGGCGATGTGCCGGCCTTCGTCGTGGATCTGGATGCCGAGCAGTTTGCGGAATTCGCCGTTCTCGCGCGCGAGCTCGTCGAGCGCGGTCAGGCGCAGCTTCAGGCTTTCGATTTCGGCCTTGAGCTCGGCGTTCTGGCGCTGGAGCTGCGCGGTGTCCTTGACCGACCCGAACCAGTCGGAGACGGCGCGACCGGGCAACGACAGCGCGTGGGCGACCGGGGCGATGGCGTCGAGCAGGCCCGCGCGCAGCTTGCCGGCCCAGGGCGCCTCGACGCGGCCCAGCGCCAGCAGCGCGAAGGCGGCCGCCAGCAGCAACAGAAACGCGAAGCGCTGCAGCCACAGGCGGACCAGCCAAAGCCGGCCGGACGGTCTCGCGCGCGTCGCCACGTCGCTTCACCCTCCCCGTTGGCGCTCGCCGGCGCCTCTCTGCAACGGCGGCGGGCGCGTGGGGGGCCGCGCCCGTGACCGTATGCGGATCAGATCTCGGTGATGAGCACCGACTTCAAATGCTTCAAGTCTTCGAGGCAGCGGCCCGTGCCCAGCGCCACGCAAGAGAGCGGGTCGTCGGCGATCGACACCGGCAGCCCCGTGGCCTGGCGGATGACGTGATCGAGGTTCGAGAGCAGCGCGCCGCCGCCGGTGAGCATGATGCCCTTGTCGACGATGTCGGACGCGAGTTCCGGCGCCGTATGCTCGAGCGCGTTCTTGACCGCCTCGATGATCTGCGCGACCGGCTCGGCCAGCGCCTCGGCGATCTGCGCCTCGGAGAGGATGAGCTCCTTCGGCACGCCGTTCATGAGATCGCGGCCCTTGACCGACATGAGCCGGCCCTCGCCTTCCTTCGGCATGCAGGCCGAGCCGATCTCCTTCTTGATGCGCTCGGCCGAGGTTTCGCCGATCAGCACGTTATGGTTCCGGCGGATGTAGGCGATGATCGCCTCGTCCATCTTGTCGCCGCCGACGCGGACAGAGCGCGAATAGACGATGCCGCCGAGCGAAAGCACCGCCACCTCGGTGGTGCCGCCGCCGATGTCCACCACCATCGAGCCGGTCGGCTCGGTGACCGGAAGCCCGGCGCCGATCGCGGCCGCCATCGGCTCCTCGACGAGATACACCTTGCGCGCGCCGGCCGAGGCGCAGCTGTCGTGAATCGCCCGGCGCTCGACCGGCGTCGAGCCCGAGGGCACGCAGACGATGATCTGCGGCGCCGCGAAGCTGCGCCGGTTGTGCACCTTGCGGATGAAGTGCTTGATCATCTCTTCGGCGACTTCGAAGTCGGCGATCACGCCGTCGCGCAGCGGCCGGATCGCGTGGATGTTGCCGGGCGTTCGGCCCAGCATGAGCTTGGCTTCGTCGCCCACGGCAATGACCTGTCGTCGGCCCTGGACTTCCTTCAGCACCACCACCGACGGCTCGTTCAAGACGATTCCCCGGCCCTTCACGTAGACCAGCGTGTTCGCCGTCCCGAGATCGATCGAGATGTCGCTCGACAGCAGGCCGAGAAATCCAGTCAGCATCCTTCGCCCCCTTGGCGTTGCGCGGGCGGACCTTCCAAGTCGCCCGAATTCACAATATCGGGGCGAAGCGGCGGCCGGTCGGCGCCGCCGCTTCGCGCCGTTCGTCAGTGTTACGCCGTATTATGAAGAACCTTGCCTAGGTACATCCTTAAACGTCCGTTTAGCGCGCCGTTGCGGTCATGGCCGGCGGCTCGCGTTTCTCCCGTTTTACGAGGAGTTTGTTAAGAGCATGCACATACGCGCGGCACGACGCGACGAGCGTGTCGGCGTCGGCGCCCTGGCCGTTCACGGTCTTGCCCTCTTCCTCGAGCCGGACCGTCACTTCGGCCTGCGCGTCGGTGCCGCCGGTCACGGCATGCACCTGATAGAGCTGCAGCACTGCGGTGTGCGGCACCAGCTTTCGGATCGCGTTGAAGATCGCGTCGACCGGGCCGTTGCCGCGGGCCTGCACGTTCTCGACCTTGCCGTCGATCTCGAGCTCGAGATCGGCGAGCTGGGGGCCCTTCGAGCCGGCGACGACCTGCAGCGACACGAACCGGATGCGCTGGCTCGCAATGCTGCGCGAATCGTCGATGAGCGCGACGATGTCCTCGTCGAAGATCTCGCGCTTCTTGTCGGCCAGGTCCTTGAAGCGCTTGAACGCCTCGTTGAGCTCCGCGTCGTCGGGCTCGAAACCGAGCTGGGCGAGCTTGTCCTTGAACGCGTGGCGGCCGGAGAGCTTGCCGAGCACGATGTTCGACTTCGTGAGGCCGACGCTCTCGGGCGTCATGATCTCGTAGGTCGCCGCGTGCTTCAGCACGCCGTCCTGGTGGATGCCGGATTCGTGCGCGAACGCGTTGGCGCCGACGATGGCCTTGTTGGGCTGAACCGGGAAGCCGGTGATCGTCGAGACAAGGCGCGACACCTTCGTGATGTGCTCGGTCTTGACGCCGGTCTTGTAGGGCAGCGAGTTCTGGCGCGTCCGCAGCGCCATCACGATCTCCTCGAGCGCCGCGTTGCCCGCGCGCTCGCCGAGGCCGTTGATCGTGCACTCCACCTGGCGCGCGCCGGCCTTGACGGCGGCGAGCGAATTGGCGACGGCGAGGCCGAGATCGTTGTGGCAGTGCACCGAGAGCACGGCCTTGTCGATGTTGGGCACGCGGTTCAGCAGCATCTTGATGAGGTCCGCGTACTCGTCGGGAACCGCGTAGCCGACCGTGTCCGGGATGTTGATCGTGCGCGCGCCGTGATGGATGGCGCTCTCGACGCAGCGGCAGAGGAAATCCGCCTCGGTGCGGCTGCCGTCTTCCGCCGACCACTCGACGTCTTCGCAGAGATTGCGCGCGCGCGCGACCGAGCGGCCGACCGCCTCGAGCACCGCGTTGGGGCCCATCTGCAGCTTGTACTTCATGTGCAGCGGGCTGGTGGAGATGAAGGTGTGGATGCGCGGGCGCTTGGCGTGCTGGAGCGCTTCCCAGTTGCGGTCGATGTCGCGGTCGGCGGCGCGCGAGAGGCCGGCGACCTGCGCGTTCTTGACGAGGCCCGCGATGGCCCTGACGGCCTCGAAATCGCCCTGCGACGAGATCGGGAAGCCGGCTTCGATCACGTCGACGCCCATTTCGTCGAGCGCCTGGGCGATGCGGATCTTTTCGTCCATGTTCATCGCCGCGCCCGGCGATTGCTCGCCGTCACGCAGCGTGGTGTCGAAAACGATGACTCGGTTCGAGTCGCGCGATGCGGTCATAGTCATGTTCCTTGCACAAAGCGGATGGTCCTTCGATCAGCGGCTTCGTCCCCTGAATGATCGCGCACGGGCCTTGGCCCGCGCCACGGTCGCATTCAGGGGCGAATAAGTCGAAGGAGTCCGCCGGCAAGCGCGAGGTCGCGCGACGCGGCATGGGCACGCGCGGCGGCACCGGCGCTGATCGCACCGGCGTTCGATGTCCGCATCTTGCCGCGCTGCACGCTCACGTTTTCCCCGCTCTTCGGGTCGAATCGCGGCGGAATCAATGCATTAGCATTATTGCGCCGCGTTCTTGAGTACAGATAACCGAACGCCGATTAACTTTCAATGATTTGCGCGGAGATCCGGCGGAAATTTCTGCGTTTTCCCCATCTCCGCGATGCCGCGGCGCGCTGCGCCGCACCATGAGAATTTCCGATCGGCTTCAGCGCCACGGGATGGCGAGAAAATCGCGCGCGCGCCGCGGCCGCGCGTCGCGCAGGTACTCGACCGACCGATAGGTTCCGAACAGCCGATCCCACCAGTCGACGAGAATGCCGAAATTCTTGTCGCGCATGTCGAGATTATGGTGCAGCCGATGGACCGGCCGCTTCATCCAGAAGACGAGGTCGGCGTTCGCGTGCTGGATCTGGTGCGAATAGGACGCGAGCACGGTGTAGATCGCGGCGCCCGTGGCCCAGCCCGCGCCGCTCGTCCACGAGACGAGAAATCCGAACCAGCCGAGCAGCGCAGCGCCAATGCCGTAGTCGACGAAGTCGAGCAGGAAGGTGCGCGCCTCGTTCAACTCGTGATGCCGCGCGTGCCCCTCGGGATGCAGGACGCCCCAATGCATCGCACGGTGAATGAAGTATTCGGCAAAGGTGCCGAACACCACCGCACCGATGGCCGCGAGGACGAACTCGATGACGCCCGGCAACATGGGCGCAGTCCCTCCGGAAGTCGCCCGACCATCTTACGCCAAGCGACGCGGCGGAACAATCCGATGCGGGCTTCCTAGTTCTTGGCCTTGTCCACCAGCCGGTTCTTGGCGATCCACGGCATCATCGCGCGCAGCTTCTCGCCGACCTGCTCGATCGGGTGCTCGGCGCAGGAGCGGCGCATGGCCTTGAAGCTGGTCTGGCCGGCGCGGTTCTCGAGCACCCAATCGCGGGCGAAGCGGCCCTGCTGGATGTCGGCGAGGATGCGCTTCATCTCGGCGCGGGTCTCGTCGGTCACGACGCGCGGCCCGCGCGTGTACTCGCCGTATTCGGCGGTGTTGGAGATCGAGTAGTTCATGTTCGCGATGCCGCCCTCGTAGATGAGGTCGACGATCAGCTTCACCTCGTGCAGGCACTCGAAATAGGCCATCTCGGGCGCGTAGCCGGCCTCGACCAGCGTCTCGTAGCCCGCCTTGATCAGCTCGACGAGGCCGCCGCACAGCACCACCTGCTCGCCGAACAGATCGGTCTCGCACTCTTCGCGGAAGTTCGTCTCGATCACGCCGGCGCGGCCGCCGCCGATCGCCGCGGCGTAGGAGAGCCCGATCTCCATCGCGTTGCCCGAGGCGTTCTGGCTCACCGCGATCAGGCAGGGCACGCCGCCGCCGCGCTGATACTCGGACCGCACCGTGTGGCCGGGGCCTTTCGGCGCGACCATGAAGCTGTCCATGTCCTTGCGCGGCTCGATGAGGCCGAAATGGATGTTGAAGCCGTGCGCGAAGGCGATCGCGGCGCCCTGCTTCATGTTGGGCTTGAGATCGGTGTTGTAGATGTCGGCCTGCAGCTCGTCGGGCGTCAGCACCATGACGATGTCGGCCCACTTCGCGGCCTCGGCCGGACTCATCACCTGGAAGCCGGCCGCCTCGGCCTTCTTGACCGTGGCCGAGCCGGGGCGCAGCGCGATGCGCACGTCCTTGACGCCCGAATCGCGGAGATTCATCGCGTGGGCATGGCCCTGGCTGCCATAGCCGACGATGACGATCTTCTTGCCCTTGATCAGATTCACGTCGGCGTCGCGGTCGTAATAAACGCGCATGGGTCGTGTCCTCCTGGTGGCCCGTTCGAGCGGTGAGATGGGCCGGGCGGCGATGCGGGATGGCCCGCATGACGGCGGCGCGGCCGGTCTTAGACGCGGGGTACATGGCACGGCGGAAAGTGCCTGTCGAGTCGCCATCTCGCCCCACAGGCCGGCCGCCCCGCATGGCCGCACCCCGGCGCACGCGGCGCTACCCCGGCAGGCGTCGGCGGACTAGAACAGCACGAGCCCTCGGATCATCGCCCTTGAACGCCTTCGACATCGCCCTCCTCGTCGCCGCCGGCCTGCTGGGCGGGGCCGGCAACGCCTTGGCCGGCGGCGGCACGTTCTTCACTTTTCCCGCGATGCTCGAGGTCGGCCTGCCGCCGGTGACGGCCAATGCCTCGAGCGCGGTGGCGCTCTACCCCGGCCGCTTTCCGAGCGTCTGGGCCGGTCGGCGCGAGCTGGCCCAGTTGCGCCCGCGCCTGCTGCGTGCCTGCCTGGTCGCGGCGCTCGGCAGCCTGGCCGGGGCATGGCTGCTGCTCGTCACCAAGGAGCGCGTCTTCACCGGCCTGATCCCGTGGCTGATGCTGTTCGCGACCCTGCTGTTCGCGTTCGGCGGCAGGCTGGTGGCGGCCACGCAGCGGCTCGCGCCGGGCCGCGGTGCGCGCGGCACGGGCCTCGCGCTGGCCCTCGCCCTCGCGCTGGAAACCGCCATCGCGATCTACGGCGGCTACTTCGGCGCCGGCGCCGCGTTCATGATCATGGCCGGCCACGCGATCACGGGCATCGCCGACGTGCGCAAGAGCGTGGCGCTCAAGAACCTCGTCGTCACGGTGATGACGACCGTGTCGGTCGCGGTGTTCGTCGCGGCCGGCGCCATCGCCTGGCGCGAGACCGTGGCGATGATGGCCGGCGCCCTGCCCGGCGGCTACTGGGGCGCGCGCCTCGCGCAGCGCATCGATCCCGCCAAGCTGCGGCTGGCGATCCTGGCGATCGCCGTGGCGCTGACCGCGTATTACTTCTGGAAGGTCTACGCCTGATCGCCATTCGGGCGCGTGCGCGCATGGACGGCCTGCGCCCAGACCCGCACTTTGGACGGGCCGGACGCGAACCGTTGCGCTAGTATCCGCGCCCGCAACCGCCCCGAGCCCCATGGCCGCCGACGCCCAACCCGCCTCGCACATGAGCAACGCCAGCCCGCTGGCGCTGCTGCTCAATATCGGCCACGCGCTCGATCATCTGTTTCTGCTGATCTTCGCCACCGCGGTTTCGGCCATCGCCGCCGATTTCGCGCTCGCGCGCTGGGAAGACCTCATGCCCTACACGGTCGGGGCCTTCGTGATGTTCGGCCTCGCCTCGATGCCGGCCGGGCGGCTCGGCGATCTCTGGGGCCGGCGCGCGATGATGGTGATCTTCTTCTTCGGCATCGGCGCCTCGTCGTTCCTCGTGGCGGCGACGCAGAACGCCTGGCAGATGGCGGCGGCGCTGACGGTGCTCGGCACGTTCGCCGCGATCTATCACCCGGTCGGCATTCCGATGCTGGTGCAGAACGCGCAGCGCCCCGGCCTCACGATCGGCATCAACGGCCTTGCCGGCAACCTCGGCATCGCCTCGGCCGCGCTGCTGACCGGCCTGCTCGTCAAGTTCTTCGGCTGGCGCATGGCGTTCATCGTGCCCGGCGTGATTTCGATGCTATGCGGCGTGCTGTTTCTGATGCTGACGCCCAAGGAGGCGATGGCGCCGGCCAAGCGCCCGCGCACGACCCAGCCGCTGCCGCGCGCGGTGATGCTGCGCATCGTGTTCGTGATGACGGCGACGGCGGTGACCGCCAATCTGATTTTCAATTTCACGACCAACGGCAACGGCGAATTGCTGCGCGAGCGCTTCCGCGGAATCGTCGAGGACCCGGCGACGCTCGGCATACTGCTCGCCGCGGTGTACGGCGTCGGCTCTTTCGCGCAGCTCATCGTCGGGCGGCTCATCGACAAGCACCCGCTGAAGCGGCTCTACCTCGGGATCGCGTGCGTGCAGGTGCCGCTGTTCGCGCTCGCCGCGTTCAGCGACGGCTGGGCGCTGTGGGCGCTGGCGATCGGCTTCATGGCGTTCGTGTTCGGCGCGATCCCGTTCATCGATGCGATGATCGTGCGTTATGTCGACGACGCGATGCGCAGCCGCGTCACCGGCCTGCGCCTCGCGATCGGCCTCGGCGTGAGCTCGTTCGCCGTGTGGCTGCTCGGGCCGCTCGTGAAGGCCTCGGGCTTCACGACGCTGCTGCTCGCGATGGCCGCGATCTCGGCCTGCACGGTCGCGTTCATCGCGCTGCTCCCGGGCGAGGCGCAGACCCGGCCGGTGCCGGTGCCCGCGCCCGCCGAATAGCGCGGTCCTACTTCGCCATCGCCGGCGCGGCGACTTCGGCCATCACGCCGTCGAGAACTTCGATCATTATGTCGATCTCGGCCTTGCTCACGGTCAGCGCCGGCATGAACCGCAGGCAATCCGGCCGCGGCGCGTTGATCAGCAGGCCTTTGTCGCGCGCGCGCTCGACCAGCTGCGAGCCGATCGGCCGCTCGAGGTCGAGCGCCAGCAGCAGCCCTCGGCCGCGCACGCCGCCGCAGCCGTGTTTCTGCGAAAGCTTCGCCAAGGCATCGGCGAGGTAGGCGCCGGTCTCGGCCACCTGCGCCAGGAAGCCGGGCCTGCTCAGCTCCTCCATCACGGCGATGCCGGCCGCGGTCATCAGCGGATTGCCGTTGAAGGTGCCGCCCTGATCGCCATGCGCGAAGCACATCACCTCGCGCTTCGCGACCAGCGCCGCGAGCGGCACGCCGCCGCCGAGGCCCTTGCCGAGCGTCATGATGTCGGGCGTCACTCCGGTATGCTGGAAGCCGAACATCCGCCCGGTGCGGCCGACGCCAGTCTGGATCTCGTCGAGGATCAGCAGGATGCCGCGCTGCTTCGTCAGCGCGCGCAGATCGCGGAGGAACGCATCGGTCGCCGCGTAGACGCCGGCCTCGCCCTGGATCGGCTCGAGCATCACCGCGACCGTCTTCGGACCGATCGCGCGCTCGACCGCGGCGAGGTCGTTGAGCGGCACCTTGGGGAAGCCCGGCACCTTGGGCTCGAACAGCCTGTCCCAGCCGGCCTTGCCCGAAGCCGACATCGTGGCCAGCGTGCGGCCGTGGAAGCCGTGGTCCATCGTGACGATCTCGTAGGCGCCGCCGCGATGGATCGCGCCCCATTTGCGCGCGAGCTTGATGGCGCCTTCGTTGGCCTCGGCGCCGCTGTTGGTGAAGAACACCTGCTCGAGGCCGCTCGCTTCGGCGATCATCGCCGCGAGGCGCGCCATCGGCTCGTTGAAATAGGCCGGGCTGCAATTGATGAGGCGCGCGGCCTGCCCGGCGAGCGCGTCGACGATCGGCTTCGGCGAATGGCCGAGGCAGTTGACCGCCCAGCCCTGCACGAAATCGAGATAGCGCTTTCCGGCGCTGTCGGTGAGCCACGAGCCCTGCCCCTCGGTAAAGACGATCGGGGGCCGGCTGGTGATCTCCATGAGCGCGGACGTGTCGGTTTGGGTCATCGCTGGTTTCCTTCTGCGGTCAATGCCGGCGCGCGCGGACACGAAAAAGCCCCCGGCGCGGAGCGGCGGGGGCTGGCGGATGCGGTCGTCAAGAGACGTTTACGCGCGCGCGCACCTGGCCCCCGGCGAGCGGCGTCGCGCGCGGGCGTTCGGGCGGCTGAGGGCGGACGCAAACATGGGGCGGAGCAATGACGGCTCCGCCGCCCGCTGTCAATGGTCGAGCGCGCTGCCGGCGGAGAGGTGCGCCTAGTTTCCCGGCCGCAGGATGAAATCCGCGATCGCGTTCATCGCCTGCGCTTCGATGCCGAGGAAGCCGTGCTGCGATTGCGCTTCGCACGGCTCGCTGCGCGGCGGCGCGCCTCCGGTGAGCAGCAGCACCTTCTTCGGCTGCGCGGCCGCGAGCGCGGCGAGCAGGCGCGGCGCGTCGGCGGCCGGCGTCGAGGCGCAGCCATCCTGCTCGTGCGACATGACCAGCGCCGGGCCGGTGTAGGCGGCGAGATGCACGTCGAACACGCTGATCGGCCGGCGCCGCGGCGGGCGCGTGATCGACGAGGTGAACACGATCCCGTCGGGCCGGTTGGCGTGCGACAGCCGCGCGGCGGCGTTGGCGACCGAGAGCGTGCCGGCGCTGGTGCCGATCAGCCACACCGGCCGGCCGAAGCGGCGCTTCACGAGGTTCACCGCCTGGCCCAAGTCGCCCGCATAGTCGTGATGCATGCGGTACGGCCAGAGGCCGGCCTCGCCCTGATAGTCCGACGGCGCGTCGACGAGGACGATGCCGATGCCGCGCGCCGTCAGATGATGGCGGGCGCGAATCAGGAAATTGCCGCGTAGGCCGCGCGGCTGGCCGCCGTCGTCGAGCTGGATCTTGCCGTGCCCGCCCGCGAACAGCAGCGCATAGGCCGCGGCCGGCCCGGAGGGCGGCTCGATCGCGATGCGCAGCTCGGCGCCGGGCCGGAGCGGAATCCGCACGAGCTCGGCGGATGCCGGCGCAGCGAGACCGGCCGCGCATGCGATCGCGGCGGCAAGCGTGGCGAGCGATGTCTGCATGTGCGCCTCGGGTCCGGCGGCTGCGCCCCGGACGCAATATAGCGCCTTCGGGCCGGCCGCGCGGAAGTGAGGCGCGTCACATCCCCTTGGCGCCCCGGCTCATCGCGGCGACGCCGGTGCGGGCGATCTCGACGATGCCCAACTCCTTCATCAGGTTGATGAAGGCGTTGACCTTCTCGGTGGAGCCGGTCACCTCGAACACGAAGCTTTCGAGCGAGCTGTCGACGACGCGGGCGCGGAAGACGTCGGCGAGGCGCAGCGCCTCGATGCGCTTGGCGTCCTTGCCGGCCACCTTGATGAGCGCCAGTTCGCGCTCGAGGTGCGGGCCGTCTGCGGTGAGGTCCTTCACCGCGCGCGACGAGACGAGCCGCTCCAACTGATGCCGAATCTGCTCCAGCACCATCTCGGTGCCGGTCGTCACGATCGTGAAGCGCGAGAGGTTCTTCTCGGGGTCGACCTCGGCCACGGTCATGCTGTCGATGTTGTAGCCGCGCCCCGAGAACAGGCCGATGATGCGCGCGGCGACGCCGGGCTCGTTGTCGGTCAGCACCGAGAAGGTGTGGCGGATGGTCTTTTGGTCTTTGCTCATTCTCCGTGCCCCGTAGGGGCGGGTCCCCGACCCGCCCGTCTCTCCGCCGGCGCATGCTTTGCGCGCGACGGAAAGGCTCGACTCCCAGGTTGAATCCGCATGGCGCGAACGCGGGCGGGTCGGGGACCCGCCCCTACGCCGTCAAACCAGCACCATTCCCTCTTCCGAAACCTTCTGCTCGCCCGGCTTCCCGGCCTCGTCGCCCAGGATCATCTCGTAATGCGCCTTGCCGGAGGGGATCATCGGGAAGCAGTTCTCGGCCTTGTCGACGCGCACGTCGGCGATGACCGGCTTCTTCACCTTGATCATCTCGCGGATCAGCCCGTCGACGTCGCCCGGCTTCTCGGCGCGCAGGCCCACGGCGCCGAACGCTTCGGCGAGCTTCACGAAGTCCGGCAGCGACTCCATGTAGCTCTCGGCGTAGCGACCGCCATGCAGCAGCTCCTGCCACTGCCGCACCATGCCCATGTATTCGTTGTTGAGGATGAACACTTTGACCGGCAGGCGATACTGCGCGATCGTGCTCATCTCCTGGATGTTCATCAGGATCGAGGCTTCGCCGGCCACGTCGATGACGAGCGCGTCGGGATGCGCGATCTGCACGCCGAGCGCCGCCGGCAAGCCGTAGCCCATCGTGCCGAGGCCGCCCGAGGTCATCCAGCGGTTCGGCTGCTCGAACTTCAGGAACTGCGCCGCCCACATCTGGTGCTGGCCCACTTCGGTCGTGACGTAGAAGTCCTTGTCCTTGATGTGGTGATAGAGCCGCTCCAGCGCGAACTGCGGCTTGACCGTCTCCTTCGACGGCTTGTAGGCGAGGCAGTTGCGCGCGCGCCATTCGCCGATCTGGCGCCACCATTCGCCCAGCGCCTTCTTGTCGGGCTGCGCCTTCTGCGCCTTCCAGGCCTTCAGCATGTCTTCGAGCACGAGTCCGCAATCGCCGACGATGGGGATGTCGACGCGCACGTTCTTGTTGATCGAGGAGGGATCGATGTCGACGTGGATCTTCTTCGACTTCGGCGAGAACGCGTCGAGGCGGCCGGTGACGCGGTCGTCGAAGCGCGCGCCGATGCAGATCATCACGTCGCAATCGTGCATCGCCCAGTTGGCCTCGTAGAGGCCGTGCATGCCGAGCATGCCGAGGAACTGCTTGTCGGACGCGGGATAGGCGCCGAGGCCCATCAGCGTGAGCGTGATCGGGAAGCCGGTGAGCTTGACGAGCTCGGTCAGCAGTGCGGCCGCGCGCGGGCCGGAATTGACCACGCCGCCCCCGCAATAGAACACCGGCTTCTTCGCCTTGGCCATCAGCGCCACGGCCTGCTCGATCGCGTGCGCGTCACCTTTCACGCGCGGGCGATAATTCTTGTGCTCCTTGCCGGCCGCAGGCGGCGGCGTGTACGGCCCTTGCGCGAACAGCACGTCTTTCGGCAGGTCGATGACCACGGGCCCGGGCCGCCCGCTCTTGGCGACGTAGAACGCCTCGTGGACCACGCGCGAAACGTCGTTGACGCTCTTCACGAGGTAATTGTGCTTGGTGCAGGGGCGCGTGATACCGGTGGTGTCGGCTTCCTGGAACGCGTCGTTGCCGATCAGGTGCGTCGGCACCTGGCCGGTGAGGCATACGATCGGGATCGAATCCATCAGCGCGTCGGTGAGGCCGGTCACCGCGTTGGTGGCGCCGGGGCCGGAGGTGACGAGCACGACGCCGGTCTTGCCGGTCGAGCGCGCATAGCCCTCGGCGGCATGCACGGCGCCGCCCTCCTGGCGCACGAGGATGTGGCGGATCGAGTTCTGCTTGAACAGCTCGTCGTAGATCGGAAGGACCGCGCCGCCGGGATAGCCGAAAACCGTGTCCACGCCCTGATCGGTCAGGGCACGCAACAGCAACTGGGCTCCGTTCATGGTCTCGGTCGGCATCGCTAAGTCCTCGAAAGGAAACATAATTCCACGTAAGAATACCGCCGAAGCGCGGGCGCGCAACGGCGGCTCGCCCGGGGTACTAAAGACCGACCGTTACAAAGTCAATCGCGATTCGCGAATATTCGTAAATATGTCGCGGTCCAGTCTTTCCGAATATTGCTCATCGAAGACGCGCAAGGCGGGCACGCGATGCCGGAACCAGGTGTATTGCCGCTTCGCGTATTGGCGCGTCGCCCGCTGGCCGCGCGCGATCATTTCGGCGCGCCCGATCTCGCCGCGCAGATAGGCCGCGATCTCGCGCACGCCCACCGCCTTCATCGCGGGCAGGCCGGGATCGAGGCCCAGTGCCAGCATCGACTCCACTTCCTCGACCGCGCCCGCCTCGATCATCTGCGCGAAGCGGCGGTCGCAGGCGGCATAGAGCGCCGAGCGCTCGGGCAGGAACAGGAAGGTCGCGAGTTCGGGCGCGTCTTCCGCCTGGCCCGCGTCGCGTTGCCAGTCGAGAATGGAGCGCCCCGTCGCCGTCATCACCTGCCAGGCGCGGGCGATGCGCTGGCGGTCGCCGGGGCGCAGCGCCGCCGCCGCCGCGGGATCGATGCGCGCGAGCCGCGCATGCAGCGCGGGCCCGTCTTCCGCGGCCATGTGCGCTTGCGCTTGCGCGCGGATGTCGGCCGGTATCGGCGGAACCGGCGCGAGGCCGTTGCGCAGCACCTCGAGATAGAGGCCGGTGCCGCCCGCGAGGATCGGCAGCTTGCCCGCGGCCAGCGCCGCGTCGATCTCGGCCAAGGCCATCGCGCGCCAGCGCCCGGCCGAGCAGGCGTCGCCCGCGGACAGCACGCCGTAGAGCCGGTGCGGCACGGCGGCCATCGCCGCCGCGTCGGGCCGAGCGGTGAGGATCGCGAGTTCGCGATACACCTGCATGCTGTCGGCATTGATGACGACGGCGCCGGGGCCGCGGGCGCCGAATTCCTTCGCCGCCGCCAGCGCCGCCGCCGATTTTCCGCAGGCGGTGGGCCCGCCGAACGCCACCGCGCACCGCCGCGGCATTCCCTTGCGGCGCTCTGACGCGGCGGAATCTGGCTGCTTGTCGCGCGTCACGCACGGCCTCTAAGACAGCGCCCTCGGGGGTTCCAGCCGATGCGTTCCGTCCTCACGCTCATCGCCGATCCGGCGACCGCCAAGCTTACGCCGGAGACGGCACTGGCGGCGTGGCGCGCGCTGCGCGCGGCGGGCGAGAAGACGGGCGACATCGATTGGCTGGCTCCCGGCATCGCGTGCGACATCGCGCTCGACGCCCCGCCCGCGCCGGCGCTGCGCGAAATCGCGGAAAAGGCGCTGGCCGGCCGGCCGGTGGACGCGGTCGTACAGCCGGCGGAAGGGCGCCGCAAGAAGCTGCTCGTCGCCGACATGGAGTCGACGATCATCGTCAACGAGATGGTGGACGAGCTGGCGGCGCTGGTGGGCGTCGGCGAGCAGGTGGCCGACATCACGCGCCGCGCGATGAACGGCGAAATCCGCTTCCAGCAGGCCCTGCGCGAGCGGGTGACGCTGCTGGGCGGCCTCGAGGAAACCGCGCTCAAGGAAACCTGCGAGCGCATCGTGTTCATGCCCGGCGCCCATGCGCTCGTGGCCACGATGCGCGCGCACGGCGCCAGGTGCGCGCTCGTCTCGGGCGGGTTCCGCGTCTACACGGGCTATGTCGCCCCGCGGGTCGGCTTCGACTGGCACTATGCGAACGATCTCCTGATCCGCGACGGCGTCGTCGCGGGAACCGTGGCGGAGCCGATCCTCGGCCGCGAAGCCAAGCGCGAGGCGCTGGTCTCGCTCTGCCGCGAGCTGCAGCTCGACATCGCCGACACGATCGCCGTCGGCGACGGCGCCAACGACATCGAAATGATCCGCCTGGCGGGCACCGGCGTCGCCTTCCGCGCGAAGCCCGCGCTCAAGGCCGTGGCGCCGGTGGCGATCGACCACGGCGATCTCACGGCGCTGCTGTATCTCCAGGGCTACCGGCATAGCGAGTTCGCGGCCGGCGGCTGATCCTACGGGGCAAGAACGACCGCGCCGAAGCTCTCGCCTCGGCGCGGCCACGGTCGGGTGACGCCGACGGTCTTCAGCCGCCGATGCGGAGCGCCACGAAGCGGCGGTCCTCGCCGCGCTGCACGAGCAGCAGCACGGAGGTCTTGCGGCCCTCTTCGGCCTTCTTGAGAAGATCGGAGATCTCGGCGGGTTTCGTGACCTTGGTGAGATCCATTTCGACGATGACGTCGCCGGCCTTCACGCCCTTTTCGTTGGCCTGGCTCTTCGGATCGACCTCGGTGACGACGACGCCCTCGCCGCCCTGGATGTTGAAACGCTGGCGCGTCTCCGCATTGAGTTCGGAGAGCTTCATGCCGAGCACCGGCGTGCCGGGCGCGGGCGGCGTGCCGGGCGCCTTCTCCTCGGTCTTGGCGTCGGCCGCCTTCTCGAGCTCGCCGAGCTTCACCTTGACGGTCATCTCCTGACCCTTGCGGATCAGCACGACGTCGACCGTCTTGCCGACCTCGGTGCCGGCGACGATCTGCGGCAGGCGCTTGTCGTTCGGCACGGCGCGCCCGTCGAAACGGACGATGACGTCGCCGGCCAGGATGCCCGCCTGCGCGGCAGGGCCGCCCGGAACCGAATTGACGACGACGGCACCCGCGCGGCTCTTGAGGTTGAGCGCCTTGACGAGGTCTTCGTCCACTTCCTTGATCTGCACGCCGAGCCAGCCGCGCATCGTCTTGCCGTGCTTCTTGAGCTGCTCGATGATCGGCACGGCGAGGTCGGACGGCACCGAGAACGCGATGCCGACATTGGTGCCCTGGCGCGAATAGATCGCCGTGTTGATGCCGATCACCTCGCCCTTCATGTTGAAGAGCGGGCCGCCGGAATTGCCCTTGTTGATCGCGGCGTCGGTCTGCAGGAAATCGACGAAGGACGAGCCCGGGATGCCGCCGAAGTTCGAGAGGTGGCGGTGCTGGGCCGAGATGATGCCGGTCGTCACCGTTCCGCCGAGGCCGAACGGGTTGCCGATCGCGATCACCGTCTCGCCGAGCCGCACGGTTTCCGACTTGCCCCAGGTGACCGGCGTGAACTTCTGCGTCGACTCCACCTTGAGCAGCGCGAGATCGGCGCGCGGATCCTTGCCGACGAGCTTGGCCGGCAGCGAGGTGCCGTCCCACAGGATCACCTTGATCTCGGTGGCGTTGGCGATGACGTGATTGTTGGTCACGACGTAGCCGTCGGGCGAGATGATGAAGCCCGAGCCCACCGCCGACCCTTGGCGCGGACCCTGATTGCGCTCGAAATAGTCGCGGAAATACTCGTCGAACGGCGCATCGGGGCGCTGCGCCGGGCGCGCCTGCGCCTGGCCCGAGATCGTGGCGATGTTCACCACCGAGGGCACCAGCCTCTCGATGAGATCGGGCAGCGCCTGTTCGGCCGTCTTGGGCGCGGTCGCGGGCGGCGAGTCCTTGGTCTGGGCGACCGCCGCGGTCAGGCCGATGCCGAGCGGGGCGGCGGCGCCGAGGCCGAGCGCGAACAGCAGCGCGCCGGCGGCGGCATGGGAGCCGAGGCGGCGCGGAGTGCGAAGCTTTGCGGATGTCACGGGGCGAGATCTCCGGATGCGATGGGAGCTGGGCGCACGCCGTCTCGTGAGCCTGAACGCACGGCGGCGCGGGAACGCGCACCGCGGACGAGACAGTCCGAATATGGCGAAAATCCGGTGTCGGGCCAACCGCTTCGTGGCCCGATTTCGGCGCGACGCCGGCGCTCGCGGGCGGCGCCTCAGCCGCGCAGCAGCCAGACGCCGGCAACGCCGAGCACGGCGCCGACGAGGCCCATGACGCGCAGGCGGCTCTCGGGCACCTCCTGCATCTGCGCCATCATCCGCCGCATGCCTTGCGGGAACAGGGCGTAGAGCCCGCCCTCGATCACCAGGACCAGGGCCATCGCGGTCAGGAAGTCGTCCATCGTCCCCTCGCCCGCCCCTCGCGGGCCGCGGCTCGCGCGCCGGGCGCGCCTATTGGCTGTCGGCGCGGCGCGGCTCCGCGGGGGCCGCCCCCTGGCGCGGGTTGCGGCAGAGCTGGAACAGCAATTCGGCCGACGGCGTGCCGACCATGCGCGTGCCGCTCGTGAGCCCCTCGCGGACGGTCTGCATGCACTGCCAGAACTCGAAGAACTCCTTGTCCTGGCCGAATGCGCGGTTGAAGATTTCCTGCGCCGTGCCCTCGCCCTCGCCGCGCAGGATGTTGGCCTTCTGCTCGGCCTCGGCGCGGATCACGCGCACCCGCTTGTCGGCGTCGGCGCGGATCGTTTGCGATTCCTTGTCGCCCTCGGCGCGGATGCGGATCGCTTCCTGCCGGCGTTGCGTTTCCATGCGCTGCTGGACCGCGTCGGCGTTCTGCTGCGGCAGGTCGATGCGCTTCAGACGCACGTCGATCACCTCGACGCCGAAGCGCTCCATTTCGCCATGCACGCGCTTGGTGATTTCTTTCATCACTTCGGCCCGCTTGGCCGTCAGCAGCGTGGCGAGATCGACGCGGCTGATCACCTGGCGCACGTTCGATTTGATGATCGCGTTGAGCGGCGCGTCGTCGCGGCGCGCCTCGAAGCTCTCGATCGAGCGAGCGGTCTGGAAGAACTTCAGCGCATCGGTGATGCGATAGCGCGTGTAGGTGTCGACGACGGTCTGCTTCTGGTCCGAGGTGTTGATTTCGCCGAGATCGGCCTCGAAGTCGAGCACGCGCCGGTCGAAATAGCTCACGTTCTGGATGAACGGCGCCTTGAAATGCAGGCCGGGCTTGCTCTCGAGACGAACGAACGCGCCGAACTGGAGGACGATCGCCTGCTCGGCCTCTTTCACCGTGAAGACCGAGGACAGGCCGACGATGCCGAGCGCGATGACGCCGACGCCGGCGGCGATGAGCTTCTTGGACATTACTGCTGCCCTCCGGGGCGCGTTTCGCCGGGCGCCGGCCGCGCGGGCGCGGTGCGCAGGCTGTCGAGCGGCAGATAGGGCACGACGCCGCTGCCGTTCTTGCCGGCGTCGATCAGCACCTTGTCCATCTTCATGAGCACGTCGCGCATCGTCTCGAGATAGATGCGCTGGCGCGTGATGTCTTTCGCGCTCTTGTATTGCTCGAACACCGACAGGAACCGGCGCGATTCGCCCTCGGCGATCGCGATCCGCTCGGCCTTGTAGGCCTCGCCGGCGCGCGTGATTCGCTCGGCGTTGCCTTCGGCCTGCTGCACTTCCTTGTTGCGGTAGGCCTGCGCCTCGTTGATGAGGCGCTCGCGATCGGCGCGCGCCGCCTGCACGTCGCGGAACGCGTCGAGGACTTTGGTCGGGGGGTCGATCTTCTGGAGCTGCACGCCGGTCACGCGCACGCCCGTGTTGTAGAGATCGAGGATCTCCTGGATGTGCCGCTTCGCCTCTTCCTCGATTTCCGCGCGCGCCGAGGTGCGGATCACCTCGAAGTCGCGGCGGCCGACGATCTCGCGCAGCGCCGCCTCGGCAGCGTCCTTCACCGTCTGCTCGGGCCGGCGGATGTTGAAGACGAAATTGCGGATGCCGACGGAGGCCTCGCGCACCTGCCCGCCCTGGGTCACCGCCCGCGGCGCGAAATCCACCTGCCACAGGACCGTCGCCTGGATGTCGATGATGTTCTCGTCGCCGGTGAGCATCAGGCTCTCGCGCTCCAGCGAACGGCTCTGCCCGGCCCGACCGCCCGCGGAGACGAAACCGACCGGAGTCTGCCGGATCGCGGTGACGTTCGGCTTCTGGACCGCGCCGATCGGCGACGGCCAGTTCCAATGCAGGCCCTGGCCGGTCAGCGACGTCATGCGGCCGAACACGGTCTCGACGCCCGCTTCGTTGGGGCCGACCTGGTACCAGCCGGTCATCAGCCAGCCCACGACCGCCACGAGGCCGATGATGCCGATGCCGCGCGGCGAGCCGAGGCCGCCCGGCAGGATGCCTTTCATCCGGTCTCCGCCCCGGCGCAGCATGTCCTCGAACTTCGGCGGCCCGCCGCCGAACGGGCCGCTGCCGCGGCCGCCCGGATTGGGGCCGCCGCCCCACGGGCCGCGCGGCTTGCCGCCGTTGCCGCTACCGCTCGCGCCGCCCCAGGGGCCGCCCGAGTTGCTATTGTCCTTCCATGGCATGATCTGATCTTTCCTTCCCGAGGCGGCCTTCAGGTCCGTGCCGCCCGGCTGAAACGCCGCCGCTTATAGGGTAGGCCGGATAGCGGCGCAATGAAGGCGGCATACTGGATATGGCGGAGAAACGCGCCTAAGTGATAACCGAAACGCGATATTTGGCGTCGGAGGAGCGGAAATTCAATCATGCCCACGGTTAGTGAAGAAGCGGTGCTCGCGGCGCTGCGAAAGGTCGCCGATCCGGCGCGCAAGGCCGACATCGTCGGCCTCGGCATGGTGTCGGGCCTGGTCGTGAAGGGCGGCAACGTCGCCTTCGCGATCGAGGTCGATCCCGCCCGTGGCCAATCGCTGGAGCCGCTGCGGCAGGAGGCGGAGCGCGTCGTCCAGGCCCTGCCCGGGGTGACCTCGGCCACCGTCGTTTTGACCGCGCACCGCGCCGGCGGCCCGGCGCAGCCGCAGCGAGCGCCGCAGGGGCACGCCCATGCGGCGCCGGCGAAATCGCCCGCGCCCGGCATCCGCTCGATCGTCGCCGTGGCGTCGGGCAAGGGCGGCGTCGGCAAATCGACGACCGCGGCCAACCTCGCGCTGGCGCTCGCCGCCGAAGGCGCGCGCATCGGCCTGCTCGACGCCGACGTCTACGGCCCCTCGATGCCGCGCATGATGGGCGTGCGCGGCAAGCCCTCGACGCCGGACGGCAAGACGCTCGAGCCGATGCGCGCCTACGGCGTCGCCATCATGTCGATGGGCTTCCTCGTCGACGAGGAGACGCCGATGATCTGGCGCGGGCCGATGGTGATGAGCGCGATCCAGCAGATGCTGCGCGACGTCAACTGGGGAGAGCTCGATATCCTCGTCGTCGACATGCCGCCGGGCACCGGCGACGCGCAGCTCACGCTCGCGCAGCAGGTGCCGCTCGCCGGCGCGGTCATCGTCTCGACGCCGCAGGACATCGCGCTGCTCGATGCGCGCAAGGGCCTCAACATGTTCCGCAAGGTCGACGTGCCGGTGCTCGGCATCATCGAGAACATGAGCTACTTTTCGTGCCCGAACTGCGGCCACCGCACCGACATCTTCGCGCATGGCGGCGCGCGCCGCGAGGCCGAGCGCCTCGGCGTCGAGTTCCTGGGCGAGATTCCGCTCGACATCGCGATCCGCGAGACATCCGACAGCGGCCAGCCCATCGTCGTGTCGCAGCCCGGCAGCCCGCACGCGACGTCGTACCGCGGGATCGCGCGGCGGCTGTTGGAGAAGCTCGCCCCCGCGGGCGCCCGCCGCGCGCCGCCGAAAATCGTCGTGCAGTAGCGCGGTAAACGGGGCGCCACTCCCCCGTGCAGCCGAAGCGCGCAGTATTCATGCTGCCTTGACCGCCCTCGCCTCCGCGCCCAAGATTGAAGTCAAGGTGCTTCCGCCGCGTGCCGTCGCATGCGGGCCAGCGACACCGGGAGGAGTCACGCTATGCTGAGAGCTCTCGCGACCGCGGCTGCGGTCACGGCGTTGTCGGCCGGCTTCGCCGGCGCACAGACCAAGTGGGACATGCCCACGGCATATCCCGCCACCAACTTCCACACCGAGAACGCGGCGCAGTTCGCCAAGGACGTCGACGCCGCCACCGCCGGCAAGGTCAAGATCCAGATTCACGCCAACGCCTCGCTGTTCAAGGCGCCGGAGATCAAGCGCGCCGTGCAGGGCAACCAGGCGCAGCTCGGCGAAATCCTGCTCGTCAATTTCGAGAACGAGAACGCGCTCTATGGCGCCGACGGCGTGCCGTTCCTCGCCACGAGCTACGCCGACGCGATGAAGCTCTGGAAGGCGCAGAAGCCGATGATCCAGGCGCTGCTCGAGAAGCAGGGCATGACGGTGCTCTACACCGTGCCGTGGCCCCCGCAGGGCATCTACTCCAAGAAGCCGCTCGCCAGCGCGGCCGACATGAAAGGCCTCAAGTTCCGCTCTTACAGCCCGGCCACCGCGCGCCTCGCCGAGCTGGTGGGCGCCCAGCCGGTGACGATCCAGGCCGCCGAGCTCGCGCAGGCGCTCGCGACCGGCGTCGTCGAATCGTACATTTCCTCGGGCTCGACGGGCTTCGACACCAAGACCTACGAGCACGTGAAGTATTGGTACGACACCCAGGCCTGGCTGCCGAAGAACGCCGTGATCGTGAACAAGAAGGCCTGGGACTCGCTCGGCAAGGGCGAGCAGGACGCCGTGTCGAAGGCCGCCGCCGCCGCCGAGACGCGCGGCTGGAAGATCTCCGAAGAGAAGAACGGCTGGTACGTCGACCAGTTGAAGGCCAAGGGCATGTCGATCGAGAAGCCTTCGCCGCAGCTCTCCGCCGATCTCAAGAAAGCCGGCGAGGCGCTGCTCGGCGACTGGCTCAAGAAAGCCGGCGGCGACGGCCAGAAGCTCGTCGACACCTACAAGAAGATGTAATGCGTCGCGCTCTCGACGCGCTCTACGACGCCGCCGGTTACCTGGCGGCGTTTTTCTTGGTGATGACTCTCGTTTGGGTGGGCGTCGGCATCGCGGGGCGGTTCTTCTCGTTCTACGTCCGCGGCACCGACGCCTATGCCGGCTATGCGATGGCGGCCTGCGCGTTCCTCGCCCTCGCTCACACGCTGAAGCGCGGCGAGCACATCCGCGTCGAGCTGATCCTGCAGAAGGCCGGGCCGCGGCTGCGCCGCGCCCTGCAGCTCTGGTCTTACGCGGCGGCGACGTTGCTGGCCGCGCTGTTTGCCGTCTTCAGCGTGCGGCTCGCCTGGCAGTCTTACGCGTTCAACGACGTCTCCACGGCCAACGACGCGACGCCGCTGTGGATTCCCCAGCTCGCGATGTCCGCGGGCACGGTCGTGCTGTTCGTCGCATTCGTCGACGAGCTCGTGATCGAGTGGCGCGGCACGCGGCGTCCGCCGGCGGCCGGCGCCGAAGCCACGCATCACGAATAGGCCGCGGAGATGGACATCCTCGTCGCCGTGTTGCTGATCGTGGTTCTGTTCGCGCTGCTCGGCAGCGGCGTATGGATCGGGCTCGCGCTCGGCGGCGTCGCCTGGATCGGCATGATCCTGTTCTCGACGCGTCCGGCCGGCGACGCGATGGCGGTGACGATCTGGGGCGCCGCCTCGTCGTGGACGCTCACCGCGCTGCCGCTGTTCGTGTGGATGGGCGAGATCCTGTTCCGCACGCGCCTTTCGGAGGACATGTTCAAGGGCCTCTCGCCGTGGCTGCAATGGCTGCCCGGGCGCCTGCTGCATACGAACATCGTCGGCTGCGCGATCTTCGCCGCCGTCTCGGGCTCGTCGGCCGCGACTTGCGCGACGATCGGCAAGATGACGCTGCCGGAGCTGAAGAAGCGCGGCTATCCCGACGACAAGGTGATCGGCACGCTCGCCGGCGCCGGCACGCTCGGCCTGCTGATTCCGCCCTCGATCATCATGATCGTCTACGGCGTGTCGGCCGAGGTCTCGATCGCGAAGCTGTTCATCGCGGGCATCGTGCCCGGAATCATGCTGTCGCTGCTGTTCATGGGCTACGTGATCGTGTGGGCGCTGATGAACCCCCGCGCGATACCGCCGGCCGAGGGCGGTTTGACGTTCGGGCAGCGAATCGCGGCTTCGCGCCACCTCATTCCGGTCGTCATCCTGATCCTGTTCGTGCTCGGCTCGATCTATCTCGGCTGGGCGACGGCGACCGAGGCGGCCGCGTTCGGCGTCGTCGGCGCGCTCGCGCTTTCGGCCGTGCAGGGGTCGCTGACGCGCGAGACGTTCCGCACGAGCCTCATGGGCGCCACGCGCCTGTATTGCATGATCGCGCTGATCCTCGCCGGCGCGCAGTTTCTGACGATCGCGATGGGCTATATCGGCCTGCCGCGCGCGCTCGCGGATTTCATCGCCGGGCTCGGCCTCTCGCAGTTCGCGCTCATCGCGGCGCTGACCATCTTCTACATCGTGCTCGGCTGCTTCCTGGACGGCATCTCGATGGTCGTGCTGACGATGGCCATCATCCTGCCGACGGTGCAGAAGGCCGGCATCGACCTCATCTGGTTCGGCATCTTCGTCGTCCTCGTCGTCGAGATGGCGCAGATCACGCCGCCGGTCGGCTTCAACCTGTTCGTGCTGCAGGGCATGACCGGCCGGCAGATGACCTACGTCGCGCGCACGGCCGTGCCGATGTTCCTGCTCATGGTCGTGGCCGTGCTGCTGATCTATTTCCTGCCCGGCCTCGTCACCTTCCTGCCCGACCGCATGATCGGAAAAGGATAGGACGCCCGGCCGAATGGCCGAGTGCCGCCCGCGCGGCGCGCGACCTTGACTCGATCTGCCGCGCGCCCGCATCGTCCGCGGCAAATCGGGAGGAGACGATGCTCTATTACGGCTATTTCCGGTCCTCGGCCTCGTTCCGCGTGCGCATCGCGTTCGGCCTCAAGGGTCTTGCGCCGGACTTCAAGTCGATTCACCTGCGCAAGGGCGACCAGTTCGCCGCCGCCTATACGAAATACAATCCGCAGGAGCAGGTGCCGACCGTCGTCACCGACGCGGGCGACGTCCTGGTGCAGTCGCCGGCGATCCTCGAATGGCTCGAGGAGACGCATCCCAATCCGCCGTTATTGCCCAAGGATCCGATCGAACGCGCCCGCGTGCGCGCGCTCGCGATGGTCGTCGGCTGCGACATCCACCCGATCGACAATCTGCGCGTCCTCACCTACCTGCAGAAGGTGCTGCAGGTGAGCGAGGGCCAGTTCGAGGACTGGTTCAACCACTGGATCGCGCTGGGCTTCCGCGGTCTCGAAGGCATGCTCGCCGACCATCCCAAGACCGGCACCTATTGCCACGGCGAGACGCCGACCTTCGCCGACATCTATCTGGTGCCGCAGGTCTTCAACTCGCTGCGCTTCAAGCTGCCGCTGGCCCCCTATCCCAACATCAAGCGCATCTTCGACAACTGCATGAAGCTGCCGGCGTTCGACAAGGCGCATCCCAAGAACCAGCCCGACTTCGAGCCCTGAGCCGCCTGCCGCGGCGACCGGAGCACCGCGCGGAAACCTATGGTTAACCATTCGGTACTAACCTGGCCGCATCGTTAACCTTCCGTTGGCGTTAGACTTGCAATGGAATCAAGGATTTCGTAGCAAGGGGCCAGCGACTCGCGGATCCAACGGGGCCAAGGATCATGGGCCGTGCGTGCCTATCCGCCGCCATCCTGATCTCGGCCGGACTCGCGTTCGGCGCCGGCGCCGCCTATGCGAACGAGGCGCGGCCGCCGCAACAGGCCGTCGGCGCAGGGCCGTCCGCCGCGCGCGATACCGCAACGAAATCCGAAAAACTGGCCGGCGCGGCCGCGGAAAGGCGGCGCATGGTCGTCAAGCCAAAGAGCAAGGACAAGGCGCGCGCCGCCGCCCCGGCGCCGAAGCCGAAGGCGCCGCAAGCGGCACCGGAAAAACGCCGCCCCGTCGCCGCCGCCGCCGCGCCCGCGCAGCCGCCGCAGGCCACGGCCGCCGCACGCGCCAAGGAACTGGAGCGGCGCCTCGATCTCCTCTTGCCCGGCACGAAACTCGGCGCGGCTATCGAGGATCGGGAAAACCCGTCGTGGCGGCGCGCCCGCGCCGGCGTGCCGTCCGGCGAGAACAACGGCCTGTCGCTGCCGTTCGACGAGGCGGGCAAGGCCGGCTTCCTCGCGCGGGGCTATCATGCACAACCGGACGTGCAGAACCCGCACGGCAATACCGGCGCGACGTTCGGGCTGCGCCAGCGTTTCTAGGCCGGCCCGTTTCCGGAGCCCTTCCTCCCGCCTTCGATCGGCCGCGTGGCGTGAGCGCCGCCGCCGAGCGTTTCGTGGCATGCCCGCGGCAAGCGACGTACCGGGAGTGGCCGACCATGGGTTGACTCGCAATCGCCGCGTGCGACACTTGGCTGCGATGCTCACGCTCCGCACACAAGGGGGATCCATGGCCACGAGGAAAGCGAAGCCGAAATCGAAGCCCGCCCGCAAACCGGCTGCGGCACGCAAGCAGACGCCGAAAGCGGCCGCGAAGAAGACGGCGCGCAAAGCCCCGAAGCTGCCGCCGAAATGGAGCGCCGCCGCGAAGAGCGAGTTCGACGCGATCCAGGCGCGGGTGAAAGCGCTGAGCGCTGCTCTGAAGCGCGAGGACTTCGAAGAAGACGGCACGCCGCGTCCCGGCCCCTGGGCCACGATGCTGGCCGACCTCCACGCCTGGGCGAAGAAGCACAAGATCAAGCTCGAATCGCACGAACACGTGCACAAGCCCGACAAGGCGGCGCCGGGCGGAACGGCCGGCGGCGCCACGCCCTACGTCTATGGCGGCAGCTGCCCCGGCTCGTTCACGAAGACCGAGACGAAGAAGCACTACGGCTATACCTACGTCTACACCTACAATTGCACGCTGCGCCGGCAGACCTGGCTCGGCCGCTGCGTGTACGATTGCACGGGGTCGTACGAGCTGCAGCCGTAGCGCGGCTCGCGCATCTCCGCCGCGAGCGGCGGTGAGTCCGGCGCCCGCTACGCTTCGCGGCGGCGCCTCGAACGAAGGGTGCCGGCATCGCGGCCGCCCACGGCGGGCGTATCCGATTGCGCGCAATCGCCCCGTTCGCCCGCGCACCGGTGGATAGAGTGCCGCCAGCGCGCGATGGCGCTTGTCTTTCGCGCGCAGGCCCATCATATAGGGGCGCCATACCCGGAGTGACCCTCGGTATTGGCATGAATTTCCCCGAAGCGCTGACGTTCGACGACGTGCTGCTGGTGCCGGCGCGGTCCGCCATCTTGCCGGCGCAGACCGACACCAAGACGCGGGTGACGCGCGGCATCGAGCTGCGCATCCCGCTCCTGTCCTCCGCCATGGACACGGTGACGGAAAGCGCCCTCGCGATCGCGATGGCGCAGGCCGGCGGCATCGGCATCCTGCACAAGAGCATGGCGATCGAGGCGCAGGCCGCCGAGGTACGCAAGGTCAAGAAATACGAATCCGGCATGGTCGTGAACCCGGTCACGATCACGCCCGAGAAAAAGCTCTCGGACGCCAAGAAGCTGATGGCCGAGCACCGGATCTCGGGCATTCCCGTCGTCGAAAAGGGCGGCAAGCTCGTCGGCATCCTCACCAACCGCGACGTGCGTTTCGCCACCGACCCCCGGCAGCCGGTCGCCGAACTGATGACGCGGGAGAACCTCGTCACCGTGCGCGAGGGCGTGGACCGCAACGAAGCGAAACGCCTGCTGCACAAGCACCGCATCGAGAAGCTGCTGGTGGTCGACAAGGATTACCGCTGCGTCGGCCTCGTCACCGTGAAAGACATCGAGAAGGCCGAACGCCACCCGAATGCATCCAAGGACGAGCAGGGCCGCCTGCGCGTGGGCGCGGCCACCGGAGTCGGCGACGACGGCGTGAAACGCGCCGAGGCGCTGTTCGATGCCGGCGTCGACATCATCGTCGTCGATACCGCACACGGGCACTCGGAAGGCGTTCTGAAAGCGGTGGACCGCATCCGCCGCCTCTCGAACTATACGCAGATCGTCGGCGGCAACGTGGCCACGGCCGAGGGCGCCAAGGCGCTGATCGACGCCGGCGTGGACGGCATCAAGGTGGGCATCGGGCCCGGCTCGATCTGCACCACGCGCATCGTGGCCGGCGTCGGCGTGCCGCAGCTCTCGGCGATCATGGATTGCGTCGAGGAGAGCCAGAAGCACAACGTGCCGGTGATCGCCGACGGCGGCATCAAATATTCGGGCGATCTCGCCAAGGCGATCGCGGCCGGCGCCGGCTGCGCGATGATCGGCTCGCTGCTCGCCGGCACAGACGAGGCGCCCGGCGAGGTTTACCTTTACGAGGGCCGTTCCTACAAATCCTACCGCGGCATGGGCTCGCTGGGCGCGATGGCGCGCGGTTCGGCCGACCGCTACTTCCAGCAGGAAGTGGCCGACACGCTGAAGCTGGTGCCCGAGGGCATCGAAGGCCAAGTGCCCTACAAAGGGCCGGTGGCCAACGTCATCCATCAGCTCGTCGGCGGCCTGCGCGCGGCGATGGGCTACACCGGCGCGCGCAACATCGCCGATTTCCAGAAGAACGCGAAGTTCATCCGCGTCACCGGCGCCGGCCAGCGCGAGAGCCATGTACACGACGTCACGATCACCCGAGAGGCGCCCAATTACCGACGGCTGTAACGGGCAGACCGCGGGCTTCGCCTACTCCGCTTGCGGGGCAAGCCGGAAGGGGGCCTGCGAGCGAGTCCGAATTCCGACGATCATCTCGCGGCCTCATCCCCATCCCACCTTCCATCGCAAGCGGGGGAAGACTCTCGCTTGCCTCGCTTTGTGCGACGGTCTGCGATGACCCCCGGCGCGCGTATTCAGGCCGCAGTCGAGTTGCTCGACCGCATCGAGACGCCGCCCGCAGGCGAGGAAGCGCTGCCCGCCGACGCCGTGCTCAACGCCTATTTCCGCGGCCGGCGCTACATCGGCGCCAAGGACCGCCGCGCGATCGGCGATGCCGTGTTCCAGACCCTGCGCCAGCGCGCGACGATCGACTGGCTGCTCGCGAATCAGGCCGGCCTGTCCGCCACGAACCGCTTTCGCGCGCTCTGGACCTTTGCCGTGCATGGCGGCATTGCCACGGCGGAACTCGCGGCCTGTTGCGACGGCGGCCGCTACCACCCCGCCCCGCTCACCGAAGACGAAGCGCGCCGCGTGCGCATGATCGACGTTCAGCAGGAGGTGCCACCGACGGTCGCCGGCCAGGCGAGCTTTCCGGAATGGCTCGCGCCCGAGATCGATGCGCAGTTCGGCAGCGCGGCCTGGGCCGAAATGATCGCGTTCGCGCAGGGCGCTCCGATCGATCTGCGCGTCAACACGTTGAAGGCGACGCGCGACGAAGCCCTTGCCGCGCTCGCGAAGGCCGGCATTGCGGCCCGGCCGACGCCGCTCTCGCCGCTGGGCATGCGCCTCGAAGGCCGCGCGAACGTGGCCGGCCTCGCCGCCTATCGCGAAGGCCTCGTCGAGGTGCAGGACGAATCCTCTCAGCTCGCGTCGCTGCTCGTCGGCGCCAAGCCGGGCATGCGCGTGCTCGATCTCTGCGCCGGCGGCGGCGGCAAATCGCTGGCGCTGGCGGCCGCGATGGGCAATCGCGGCAGCATCCTCGCCTGCGATACCGATGCGAAACGCCTTGCCCGCCTCGCGCCGCGCCTGGCGCGCAGCGGCGCGCGCATCGTGAAAACCCAGGCGCTCGGCAAGGGCAATGGGACCGACACGCTCGGTCAGTTCGACCGCGTGCTCGTCGACGCGCCGTGCAGCGGCTCGGGCACGTGGCGGCGTCACCCCGACGCCAAGTGGCGGCTAACGCCGGCGATGCTCGATCGCTATCGCGCAGCGCAGGCCGCGCTGCTGCGCGTGGCCGCTCGGCACGTGCGGCCGAATGGGCGGCTCGTCTACGCCGTCTGCTCGATCTTGCCGTCCGAAGGCGCGGATCAGGTCGCGGCCTTCATTTCGTCGAACGAGGGATGGCGCCCGATCGCCGCCGACAGGGCCTGGCGCGATGCGCTCGGTACGAAAGCGCCGTTCGACAGCGCGCACATGCTGCTGACGCCGCACCGGCACCGGACGGACGGGTTCTTCGCGGCCGTGCTGGAGCCGCCATGAGCGGCTTCGCGGTGCGTGCCGGCATTCCCGAGGACGCGGAGAAGATCGCCGCGGCCTATGTCGAGACCTGGCGCGCCACTTATCCCGGCATCCTGCCGGACCGCGTTCTGATCAAGATGTCGGACGAGGCGCAGGGCTACTACTGGACGCGCCTGCTCGCGGCGCGGCGGGCACGCGAGTTCGTCCGCGTCGCCGTCGACGCCAAGGGCGGCATCGCCGGCTTCGGCAGCGCCGGGCCGGGGCGCGACGGCGCGAAGCGCGAAGGCGAGATCTACACGCTCTACGTCCGCCCCGACTTCCAGAACCGCGGCATCGGCCGTGCGCTGATCTGCGCGCTGCTGCAGGGCCTGCGCGAGCGCGGCTGCTACCAGGCGATGCTGTGGGTGCTGGCCCAGAACCCTTCGCGCTTCTTCTACGAGGCGATGGGCGGCAAGCGGAACATCGAGCGCGTCGAGCGCCTGTGGGGCAAGGACGTCCCCCAGGTCGGCTACCGCTGGCCCGATCTCGCCGCCGTTTTCGCCCAGGGCGGCCCATGCGCGCGCCGCTGAACCTCGCTAACATCGAGTCCCGAACCACGGAAACGACATGACCATCGGCCATCACGAACGCGTCCTCATCCTCGATTTCGGCGCGCAATACACGCAGCTCATCGCCCGGCGCGTGCGCGAGAGCGGCGTCTACTGCGAGATCATGCCGTTCAACGTGCCCGAGAAGCGCATCGCCGATTACGCGCCCAAGGCCGTGATCCTCTCGGGCGGCCCCGCCTCGGTGCACGAGAAGGGCACGCCCAGCGCCTCGCCGAGCGTCTTCAAGCTCGGCGTGCCGGTGCTCGGCATCTGCTACGGCGAGCAGACGATGTGCGACGTGCTCGGCGGCAAGGTGGAGCCCGCCGATCACCGCGAATTCGGCCGCGCCGAGGTGCGCGTGACCGCCGACAGCGCGCTCTTCGACGGCGTGTGGACGAAGGGCGGCGCCTATCCGGTGTGGATGAGCCACGGCGACCGCGTGATCGCGATCCCCGCGGGCTTCCGCCCGGTGGCCGAAAGCCCGGGCGCGCCGTTCGCCGCGATCGCCGACGAGAAGCGCAAGTTCTACGGCGTGCAGTTCCATCCCGAGGTGATGCACACGCCGGACGGCGCGAAGCTGTTGAAGAACTTCACGCACCGGATCGCCGGCCTCAAGGGCGATTGGTCGATGAAGGCGTTCCGCGCCGAGGAGATCGCCAAGATCCGCGAACAGGTGGGCAAAGAGCGCGTGATCTGCGGCCTCTCGGGCGGCGTCGATTCGTCGGTCGTGGCGGTGCTGCTGCACGAGGCGATCGGCGACCAGCTCACCTGCATCTTCGTCGATCACGGCCTGCTGCGCCTCAACGAGGCGAAGGAAGTCGTCGAGCTGTTCCGCAACCACTACAATATTGCGCTCGTCCACCGCGACGCGTCCGAACTGTTCCTCGGCAAGCTCGCCGGCGTGTCCGACCCCGAGCAGAAGCGCAAGATCATCGGCACGACGTTCATCGACGTGTTCGACGAGGAGGCGCACAAGGTGGGCGGCGCCGCGTTCCTCGCGCAGGGCACGCTCTATCCCGACGTGATCGAATCGGTCTCGTTCTTCGGCGGCCCCTCGCAGACGATCAAGTCGCACCACAATGTCGGCGGCCTGCCCGAGCGCATGAAGCTGAAGCTCGTCGAGCCGGTGCGCGAACTGTTCAAGGACGAGGTGCGCGCGCTCGGCCGCGAGCTCGGCCTGCCCGAGACCTTGGTCGGCCGCCACCCGTTCCCCGGCCCCGGCCTCGCGATCCGCATCCCCGGCACCGTCACGCGCGAGAAATGCGACCTGCTCAGGAAGGCCGACGCGATCTACATCGAGGAAATCCGCAAGGCCGGGCTCTACGACACGATCTGGCAGGCCTTCGCGGTGCTGTTGCCGGTGCAGAGCGTGGGCGTGATGGGCGACGCGCGCACCTACGACCACGCGCTCTCGCTGCGCGCCGTCACCTCCACCGACGGCATGACCGCTGACTGGTTCGCATTCCCGCCCGAATTGCTCGCGCGCATCTCGACGCGCATCACCAACGAAGTCCGCGGCATCAACCGCGTGCTCTACGACGTCACCAGCAAGCCGCCCGGCACGATCGAGTGGGAGTGAGGCGCGGCGCCGCTGAGACCCGATTCATCCGCGAACACGGAGACGACATGGCCGACCTGTCCGCCTATCCGATCACCCGGCGCTGGCCCGCGCAGCACCCCGACCGCCTCCAGCTCTACTCGCTGAACACGCCGAACGGGGTGAAGATCTCGATCATGCTGGAGGAGATCGGCCTGCCCTACGAGGCGCATCTCGTCGACATCACGAAGAACGAGAGCTGGACGCCCGATTTCCTCTCGCTCAATCCCAACGGCAAGATCCCGGCGATCGTCGATCCGAACGGTCCGGGCGGGCGGCCGATCGGCCTGTTCGAATCGGGCGCGATCATGATCTATCTCGCGGACAAGACCGGGCGGCTGTTGCCGGCCGATCCGGCGCGCCGCTACGAGGCGATCCAGTGGCTGTTCTTCCAGAACGCCGCCGTCGGCCCGATGTTCGGCCAGGTCGGCTTCTTCAACAGATTCGCGGGCAAGGCGTTCGAGGACAAGCGGCCGCTCGAGCGCTATGTGAACGAAGCGAAGCGCCTGCTGGGCGTCGTCGAAGGCCGGCTGGCGGGGCGCACGTGGATCATGGGGGACGAATACACGGTGGCCGACATCGCGCTGCTCGGTTGGGTGCGCACCCTGATCAATTTCTACGAGGCGCGCGATCTCGTGGCGTTCGACAGCCTCAGGCACGTTCCCGCCTGGCTCGAGCGCGGCCTGGCCCGCCCGGCCGTGCAGCGCGGGCTGGCTATCCCGAAGCGCGCGTGAGCTAATCCGCCGCCGCGGCGACCGCTTCCTCGTTCTTGTAGGGCCCGAACGCCGGGAACTCCGCCGGGGCCGCGGGCCGCAGGGCATGCGTGCGCGGCTCGACCGCAAAGAACGACCCGTCGCGGCCGACGATGGGGATGACCGCGTTGCGGCGCGCGAAGACGCGGCGCATGTCGGCCGAGAGGCGCATGTAGACCTCGTGCTCCTCCCGGTCGGCGGCGAACACCAGTTCGTAGGCCGCGATGCACTCGCGCACGAAGCCGGGCGTCACGATGCCGAGATTGCTGATCACCCAGCAGCGGTCCTCGAACGACCAGTAGTAGGACAGGCCTGGAATCTCGCCCGCGCGCGTCATGTATGGAAAGAACGGAAACGCGCGGCAGGCCATCGTCCGGTTGTCGCGCTCGCAATGGCGCGCGCCCTTGCATTCGATCGCGACGCAATCCTCGTGCAGATCGGCGAGTTCGCGGCGCGCCTGCGCGTCGGCGGGCGTGTAGCGGCGCCAGAGATCGGTGCGCGCGCGCAGCAGGTCGAACTCCGGCTTGTCGGCCACCGGAATCGCGTGCTCGGTCGTGCAGCACACCGGCTCGCCGCCATTGTGGGGCGCGCATCGGCGACCGCAGTCGAACTGCGAGACCGGCGCCTGGAAATTCTGGTGGATGCGGCGATAAAGCTCGACGCGCGCCGCCCGTGTCTTCGGATCCATGGCGCAGGTCTTACAGCGCCCGGCAGCGGCAATACAATGACCGTCAGCGCGCGGGCGACGCGAAACTCTTGCGCGCACGCGCCGCCTTCGCGCGGATCACGCAATCCTCCACGTGGTCGTTCACGAGGCCCATCGCCTGCATGAACGCGTAGACCGTGGTCGGGCCGACGAACTTCCAGCCCTGCTTCAGCAGGTTTTTCGACAGCGCGATCGATTCGGCGGAGGTGGAGGCGCTTTGCGGCTTGCCGAGGCTCTTGGGATCGGGCTCGAAGCGCCAGACATAGGCGGCGAACGAGCCCTCGCGCCGTACGAGCTCCTGCACGCGCTTGGCGTTGTTGATCACGGCCTCGATCTTGCCGCGGTGGCGCACGATGCCGGCGTCCTTCAGCAGGCGCTCCACGTCGCGCGCCCCGAAGCGCGCGACCTTGTCGAAGTCGAAGCCCTGGAACGCGGCGCGGAAATTCTCGCGCTTCGCGAGGATCGTGCGCCACGAGAGGCCCGACTGGAAGCCCTCGAGGCTCAGCTTCTCGAACAGGCGGCGGTCGTCGGCGACCGGGAAGCCCCACTCGGTGTCGTGGTAGTGCAGGAACTCCGGCGCGGCGCCGCACCAGCGGCAGCGCGGCTTCCCGTCCGGCCCCGTGAACGGCGCGCTCATGCGGTCACGCGCCGGTCGCCCGGCGGATCGCCCGGTCGAGCAGCTCGACGCCGAGATCGATCTCGGCGTCGGTCACGTTGAGCGGCGGCGCGATGCGCATCGTGCCGTCGCTGGCGCCGACGCGGACGATATTGGCCGAAAGGCCGAGATCGGTGGCCGCCGCGGTGACCGCCTCCGAAACCTCGCCCGCGCTCCTGCCGCCATGGCCGGCGAATTCGAGGCCGAGCAGCAGGCCGCGCCCGCGCACGTCGCCGACGCAGGCATGGCGCTGCATGATCTGGCGGAGGCCGGCGGCGAGCCGCGCGCCGGATTTGGCGGCGCGCGCGGCGAGCCCGTCGCGCGCGACGATCTCGAGCACCTTGACGCCGACCGCCGCGGGCAG
Organism: Candidatus Odyssella sp.; assembly: GCA_016792765.1. Lineage (GTDB taxonomy): Bacteria > Pseudomonadota > Alphaproteobacteria > Bin65 > Bin65 > SBBV01. The sequence goes on along the minus strand of JAEULD010000051.1, from coordinate 25,854 downwards.
CGGATCGTTGACGTGCGTGGTGTAGAACAGGAATTCGCGCTCGTCGGCGACGGCGGCGATCGCGTCGCCGGTCATCACCGCCGAGAGCGGCAGGCCGGCGCCGAGCGTTTTCGACAGCGTGAGGATGTCGGGTACGACGCCGTCGCGGTCGAAGCCGAACATCTGCCCGGTGCGGCCGATGCCCGTTTGCGCCTCGTCGAGGATCAGCAGCATGCCGCGCGCGCGGCAGTGCTCCTTGAGCGCCGCGAGGTAGCCCGGCGGCAGATCGAGCACGCCGCCGCTCGACAGGATCGGCTCGGCGATGAAAGCGGCGAGGTTGCCGGTGCACTGGCGGTCGAGCAGCGCGAACGAATCGTCGAGCTCCTGCTTCCAGCCGATGCCGGGGAAGCGCGGGCGATGGGGATTGGGCGCCGGAATCGCGTATTGGCCCGGCATCAGCGGGCCGATGCCGCGCCGCCCGGCCTTGTAGGTGGCGGCCGCCGCACCGCCGGTCATGCCGTGCCAGGATTGCGCGAAGCCGACGATCTCCCACTTGCCGGTGACGAGCTTCGCGAGACGGATCGCGGCCTCGTTGGCCTCGCCGCCGGTCGAGAGCAGCAGCACGCGCGGCAGCGACGGCACGAGCCGCGCCAGCGCCTCGGCAAGATCGACGACCGGGCCCGAGACCATCGACGAGAACAGGTGGTCGAGCTTTCCCACGGTCTCGCGCACCGTGGCGACGATCTCGGGATGGCAATGGCCGAGAATGGCGCTCATCTGGCCCGACGTGAAATCGAGCATGCGCCGCCCGCCGGCGTCGTAGAGGAACGCCCCTTCGGCGCGCTCCGGCACGAACGGCACGAAATTGCCGCCGTAGCGCAGCAGGTGCCGCCGCGCGCGGCTCCAGAAGGCGGCGTCGGCCGGCTTGACGGCTTCGTTCATCGCACATCTCCGTCGGTTCGTGCAGCCAGCATCGGCAAAATCGCGCGCGACCGCAAATGCAATCGCGTCGGGGCGAAAATGCGACTCAGATCGTCTTCGCCAGGGCTGCGAGCTGATCGGCGCAGATGCCCCAGCCCTCGTAAAAGCCCATCTTCTCGCGCGCCGCGCGATCTTCGGCGGTCCAATGCCGAGCCCGCGCGGTGTAGCGGGTCTTGCCGCCGCCGAGATCCTCGAAGGTGACGATCGCGGTCATGAACGGCTTGGCCGAAGGCACCCAGGCGCTGGTGTAGGCGTCGGTCATCACGAGGCGCTCGTTCTCGACCACCTCGAGGAACACGCCGGGGTTCGGCATCTCCTGCCCCTCGGGGCTGCGCATGACGACGAGGCTGCTGCCGCCCGGCCGCACGTCCATTTCGGCGCGCGCGACCGTCCACGGCTTGGGCACGAACCATTGCCTCAGCAGATCGGGCTCGGTCCAGCAGCGATAGAGCTTCTCGCGCGGCGCGTCGATGATGCGCGTCAGCGCGAGTTCGTGGCCCGGCACCTCGGCGGTCATCGCGTCCTCCGTGTCGGCTCGGCCCGGGCACGAGACTGCCGCGGCGCGGCAGGACCGCCGGGCGAAGGCCTATTCCGCGCCGTAGAGGGCGGTGCAGGCGAGCAGTTTCCGCATCGCGTTGTCGCCGCCGGCGAGATTGAACGGGAACCGCGCGCTCTGCGCGTCGACCCACGTCATCGTTCCGTTGCCGGCCAGGGCGCGGCGCAATTCGGCGTCGTTGCCGATCGTGAACCAGATCGCATTGCGCCGGTCCGCGGTGACGCGGCCGCGGAAGGACTTCTTGTAGCCGCCGTCGACCTCGAACGACACGTCGTATTGCTGCGTCGGGTCCATGTTCCACGAGCTTTTCGACGCGCCGACATACATGACCATCTGCGGCGTCAGCTGGATCATGAGCTGCGTGCCGTCGGCGTAGCCGACGTTGACGTAGCAATGCGAGAATTGCTGCCCGTTGAAGAAGGGGCCGCCGTTCCAGTTGCCGGACTTGAACGTGTTCTGTGCCATGGCCGGCGCCGCGACGATCGCCGCCGCGGCCATCGCCGCCAGTCCCGCCTTGAGATGCGCGCGCCGCATTCGCCGCTCCGGAAGATCCCGGTCCTATTCCTACCGGCTGCCGCGCGGGGCGGCAAGAAACCGCGTTAACCACGAATTCGATGGACGCTGGCCGCGGGCGGAGGATTGATGCGGCCGAGGCCCGCTCCATGATCCGCACAGCGACACGCACCGCCGCCCGCACCGCCCTCGCCGCCTTGGCCGCCGCCCTGCTCGCCACCGCTGCCGACGCGCAGACGGCGAACAAGTGGGGCGCCATCGCGTTCGGTGGCCCCGACCGCAAGGCCGGAACCGCCGTCGACTACCCGAGCGCGAGCGAAGCGCGCCAGGCCGCGCTCGACGCCTGCGGCGGCGCCTGTCCGCAGACCATCGTGTTCGTGGCGAATTGCGCCGCCGTCGCGGAAAATCCGTCCGGAGCCAGCGGCTGGGCGAAAAATCGCTGGCGCGACCGGGCTCGAAGCCGCGCGCTCTCCGCCTGCGCGCAGCGTGGGCCCGCCTGCACCGTCACCGCCTGGGCCTGTACCACGCATTAGAGATCGGCGGCGCGAGTGTCCCGCCGCGGGCCGGCGATCGCGCCAGCCGGCTACTTCTTCCGGAACGCCTCGAGATTGACGACCTGGGCCGTCTTGGCCGCATCGGCGGCGGCCGGCTCGGGCGCAGGCTTCGCCGCGGGCGCCGGACCGGGCAGCGGCGCCGGCTTTCCGGCCTGCGCCGCGCTCTTTTCCTCGCCGTCCTGCGACTGGTCGAAGCGCAGGCCGAATTGCACGCCAGGGTCGTGAAACGCGGTGAGCGCCGCATAGGGCACGGTGATGCGCTGGCGGCGCCCCTTGAAGCTCAACGTGACGCCGAACGTCTCCTCGTCGGCCGCGAGATCCCAATACTGGTGCTCGAGGACGATCGTCATCGCGTCGGGATACTGCGCCTTCAGCCAGTCCGGCATGTCGACGCCGGGAAAATCGGAGCGGAACGTGATGTAGAGGCTGTGTCCGCCGGGAAGGCCGAAACCGGCAACGCGGGCGATCGCCTCGCGCACCACGCCGCGCAATGCTGCCTCGACCATGCGGTCGTAGCGCAGCATATCCTTGTCCATGCCCTCTTTGGCCATCGGCCCCGTCTCGCTCCCGCCGGCGCATTATTCGCCGCTGGCAGGCGCGCGGCAAGGGCACAGAAAGCAAGAGCGGGCGCGTACATGCCGCGGCCCAGGGCGGGTCAAGGTGGGGGGCTTCTGTTGCCCGGCGCCCCCCGGGCCGCGCTTACCTAGTGTTAGGCAGCGAGTGCCAACTTCGAGTTGTCATTGGCAGTTGTAAAACGGCCCGATAACGGCGGAACCATGCCGGGCGAAAGTACCCACCTTTACCCACGCGTCGATCCTATTTCGCCCCCATTGGTGGAGGCGCCGGGTACCGCCCCCGGGTCCGCAGTGGTTATTGCGCGAGACGTTTATCGCCATAGCCGAGCGGCCTTGCGGCCGCCGGCACAGGGAATATAGGTCGTCCACAGCCGATATTGAAGGCCGCTGGCACGTGCCGCGGAACGGGGTTAGCTTCCCCGCCCCGCCCTTCGAGAAGCGTCCGATGCCCCTCACCGCCGACCAGCAAGCCGAAATCGACTCCGCCCGCGACCAGACGCACGCGACGCGCCGCGTCACCGTGCCGGCGCTCGAGGAGATCCTGTACAGCGCGCTCCCGGTGCTCGACCACGGCTTCGTCCGCGTGATCGACTACATGGGCGACGACGCCGCCATCGTGCAGGCCGCGCGCGTCTCCTACGGCCGCGGCACCAAGAAGGTGCGCGAGGACGCCGGGCTCATCCGCTACCTGATGCGCCACCGGCACACGACGCCGTTCGAGATGTGCGAGATCAAGTATCACGTGAAGCTGCCGGTGTTCGTGGCGCGGCAGTGGATCCGGCACCGCACGGCGAACGTGAACGAGTATTCGGCCCGCTATTCGATTCTCGATCGCGAGTTCTACATCCCGGCGCCGCAGCAGCTCGCCGCGCAGTCGACCGTGAACCGCCAGGGCCGCGGCGACGTGCTCGAGGGCCGCGAGGCCCAGCGGGTGCTCGCGCTGCTCAAGGAGGACGCGGAGCGCAACTACGACCACTACGTCGAGATGCTCAACGAGCGCGAGGACGGCACGGTCCTCGACGAGGGCAAGAGCGGCCTCGCGCGCGAGCTGGCGCGCATGAACCTCACGCTCAACGTCTATACGCAATGGTACTGGAAGACCGACCTCCACAACCTCTTCCACTTCCTCTCGCTGCGCGCCGACGCGCATGCGCAATACGAGATCCGCGCCTATGCCGAGGCGATGCTGGAGACGGTGAGGCGCTGGGTTCCGGCGGCCTGCGAAGCGTTCGCCGACTACCGGCTCGGCGGCTTCGCGCTCTCGGCCAAGGCGCTCGCGGCCGTGAAGAAAATGCTTGCCGGCGAGGCCGTGACCGCCGAGAGCGCCGGCATGTCGGCGCGCGAGTGGCGCGAGCTGATGGCGGCCCTCGGGCGTTAACCTTCGCATCGACGCGCACCCGGTACACAACCGGGCCCGCGGTAACGTATAATCCGGCAGTCTAGGGGCATTTCTCGGGGGACGTGCGATGCCTGCACTCGGAGTTTGGTTGCGCGGCGGCGCGGCTGCGCTGCTCGCATCGAGCCTCGCTTCCTGCGCCATGCAGGAGTCGACGCTGACGGCGCCGCAATACGCGGACCGCGTCGTGGTGGAAAAGTCCAAGCGCAGCATGCAGCTCATGAGCAACGGGCGCGTGCTCAAGAGCTACGCGGTGGCGCTCGGCGGCGATCCGGTCGGCCACAAGCAGCAGCAAGGCGACAGCCGCACGCCCGAAGGCGTCTATACCGTCGATTTCCGGCGCACCGTCAGCCGCTTCAACCTCGCGCTCCGCATCAGCTATCCGAACCGGCAGGACCGCCAGGTCGCGGCGGCGCGCGGCGTCGATCCGGGCGGCGAGATCTACATCCATGGGCAGCCGACCGGCGGGGTGAGCCCGGCGCGCCTCGCCCAGACCGGCCCGGATTGGACCGACGGCTGCATCGCGGTGACGAACCGGGAGATGCAGGAGATTTTCGCGCTGGTCCGCGACGGCACGGCGGTGGAGATCAAGCCGTAGCCGCCCGCCGCGACGAAATCGGCTTTCCAGCGCGGGCTGCCGTCCGGTAATCATGGCCGCGATCGAGAACCCGGGAGACACGTTCGGACGATGGGAGCAGATTTTCCCGCGAAGCCGTTGAGCCGCCGCGCCGCAATCGCAGGCGGCGCGCTGGCGCTCGGCGCCATGCCGGCCGCGGCGGCGCGCGCCGCGGTGCCGCGTGCCCCGGTTCCGGTCGATCTCGTCGTGGTGGTGAAGCAGCGCCGTCTCTTGCAGCTCATCTACCGCGACCGGGTGATGCGCACCTATCGCGTGGCGCTCGGCAGCAACCCGGTCGGCCACAAGCGCGACCGCGGCGACGGACGCACGCCCGAGGGCCTTTACCGCATCGACTACAAGAAGCCCGAGAGCAAGTTCAATCTGGCGCTTCACATCGACTATCCGAACGAGCGCGACCGCGTGCATGCGATGCGGCGCGGGGCCGATCCCGGCGGCGAGATCTACATCCACGGCCATCCCAGGGCGGCGAGCGAGCTCGCCTATTTCCGGCTTAAGTTCGCGCGCGAGGACTGGACCGACGGATGCATCGCGCTGCCGGATTTGCAGATGGCCGAGATCTATCGCTCCGTGCTCGAGGGCACGCCCATCCTGATCCGGCCGTAGGGGACCGCGGGGAGCATCGCGATTTCCGCTTGGCCGGGGCATCGGCCATGGTTAAAAGGATTCCCGCTCGGGGGAGCTTTCGCCTTAACGGCGCCGCAAGGCAATCGGTTAAGGCGTAGGGAACGGCGCCGCTTAACGCGGAACAGAGCGAAAAAGGGGACGCTGGCGCGTCCGGCTACTCGAGGAAGACCAATGCCTGCCACCAAGATCGCGACGGGCCTCCGCCCGCCCCTTCTTGCCATTTCGATCATCGCCGGCCTCGGGGCCGCCGGCTGCTCCAACCTCGGAGCGCCGCTCGAGGGCGAGACGCCCAGCCGCCAGGTCCAGAGCGGCCGGCAGACACCGGCCCAGTCGCTGGCCCATGCCGAAGCCGACAAGCAGCTCCTCGCCCTCGGCATCGTCTACCGCCGCCTGCCCGACGAAGACAGCGACCGCGGCTGCGTCATCGAGAACGGCGTCGAGGTGAGCCGCATCGGCAACGTGAAGCTGACGCGCCCGGCGCTGCTGACGCAGGACATGGCGATCCGCCTCGGCCGCTGGGTCAAGGATTCGCTCGAGCCCGAGGCGCAGAAGACCTACCGCACGCAGCTGGCCGCGATCGACGTCGGCGGCAGCTATTCGTGCCGCAACATCTACGGCAAGCCGTTCGGCGGCCGTTTCGCCGGCCGCCTCTCCGAGCACGCCTTCGCCAACGCGATCGACATCGGCGGCTTCAAGCTCGCCGACGGGCGCTCGGTCGAGTATCTGCATCACTGGAGCGGCAAGGACGGCGCGCGCGAGTTCTTCCTGGCCACGAGCACGAGCGCCTGCGAGATCTTCAACACGACGCTGACGCCGGACTACGACCGCTTCCACCGCAACCACATCCACATCGACGCCTCGCCGAAGAAGGAAGGCGACGCAAAGTTCTGCGGCATCAAGGGCCGCTTCGCGCCCGGCTCGGTGCCCGCGTTCGCGCGCTACAAGGTTCCGGGCAAGAAGGTGAAGACGACCGGGAAGAAGCAGCCGGCGAAGAAAGCGACGAGTAAGAAAAAGAGGACGGCGTAGCCGCCGCGGGGCCGCGACACGGCGTTCGGTCACGCGGCCCCATACTTCACCACCTTCTGCTCGATCGCGCCGAAGATCGAGGCGCCCGACGCGTCCCGCATGTCGAGGCGGATCGTGTCGCCGAACCGCATGAACGGCGTCGCGGGCTTGCCGTGCTTGATCGTCTCGATCGCGCGGACTTCGGCGATGCAGGAGCAGCCCTTCGTCTCGTCGCGATTCGCGACGGTCCCCGAGCCCACGATCGTGCCGGCCGCGAGCGCGCGCGTCTTGGCCGCATGCGCGATGAGACGCGGCAGGCCGAAGCTCATGTCCACGCCGGCATTGCACTGGCCCACCACCTTCCCGTTCAGCGTGCAGACGAGCGGGAGGTGGATCGTGCCGTCCTTCCAGGCCGCGCCCAGCTCGTCGGGCGTCGCCATCACCGGCGCGAAGGCCGTGGACGGCTTGCCGTGCAGGAAGCCGAAGCCCTTGGCCAGCTCGGCCGGGATGAGTCCGCGCAGGCTCACGTCGTTGACGATCGTGAGCAGGCGGATGCTCCGGGCGCACTCGGCCTCCGTCGCGCCCATCGGCACGTCGCCGGTGACGGCCACGATCTCGCCCTCGAAATCGATGCCCCAGGCCTCGTCGCCCATCGCGATGGCGTCGCACGGGCCCTGCATCGTGTCGGAACTGCCCTGGTACATGAGCGGGTCTTCGTAGGCGCTCGCCGGCAGCTCGGCGCCGCGCGAGCGGCGCACGCGCTCGGCATGGACGAGATAGGCGCTGCCGTCCACCCATTGATAGGCGCGCGGCAGTGGCGCCATCGCCCGGCCGGGATCGAACGCGAACGCGCCGGCCGCCGTGCCGGCGTTGAGGGCCTGGTAGAGCGCCCCGAGCGCCGCGCGCTTCTCCGGCCAGTCGTCGAGCGCCGCCTGCAACGTGCGGGCGATGCCCTCGGCCTTCGCCGCCTTCCTGAGATCGCGCGAGACCACGACGAGCGTGCCGTCGCGCGTGCCGTCCTTGATCGTGCCGAGTTTCATCGCTTTCGCATGCCTTCCTACTATGTGGCGGGCTCGCGCCCGCTATGCTTTCAACACTCCGCGCCGGATCTGATCGAGCTCGATCGATTCGAACAGGGCGCGGAAATTGCCCTCGCCGAAGCCCTCGTCGCCCTTGCGCTGGATGATCTCGAAGAAGATCGGGCCGATGACGGTCTTGGTGAAGATCTGCAGCAGAATGCCGCCGCCCTGCGTCGGCGCGCCGTCGATGAGGATGCGGCGCGCGCGGAGTTCGGCCACCGGCTCGCCGTGGCCCGGCAGGCGCCCGTCGATCGCGTCGTAGTAGGGCTCGGGCGTGTCCTGGAATACGACGCCGGCCTTCTTCATCAGGTCGACCGTGCCGTAGATGTCGGCGGTCGAGAGCGCGATGTGCTGGATGCCCTCGCCCTTGTAGGCCTCGAGGTACTCCTGGATCTGCGACTTGTCGTCGGAGCTCTCGTTGATCGGAATGCGGATCTTGCCGCACGGGCTGGTCATCGCGCGGCTCTTCAGGCCGGTGAGCTTGCCCTCGATGTCGAAATACTTGATCTCGCGGAAATTGAAGAGGCGCTTGTAGAACTGCGCCCACGGGTCCATGCGGCCGCGATGCACGTTGTGCGTCAGGTGGTCGATGCCGGCGAGGCCGGCGCCGGGGCCGTGCTCGCCGGTCGGCTCGAAATCGATGTCGTAGATCGTGCCGCGCGGCCCGTAACGATCGACGAGGTAGATGAGGCTGCCGCCGATGCCGCGGATGGAGGGAATGTTCAGCTCCATCGGCCCCGCCGTCGTCGGGCCCGGCTCGGCGCCCATCGCGAGCGCGCGCCGGTAGGCCGCCGAGGCGCTCCTGACGCGGAACGCCATCGCGCAGACCGAGGGGCCGTGCACGCGCGCGAACGACTGCGCGAAGCTGTCGGGCTCGGCGTTGAGGATGAAATTCGTGTCGCCCTGGCGGTACAGCGTGACGTTCTTCGAGCGGTGCCGCGCCGCGGCGGTGAAGCCCAATTGCTCGAACAGCCGCGCGAGCGCGGCCGGATCGGGCGCCGTGTACTCGACGAATTCGAAGCCGTCGGTGCCCATCGGGTTGACGTCGTCGGCCGTGGGCGCGGATGTCTGGGCCATGGGGCAGTTCCTCGAGCGGATCGGGCCAAGCTAGCGCATCATCCCGGCGATGCAACATGCGCGGCCGGCCTCGGCTAGGAGCGCCGGTCCTCGGGGCCGCGGCCGTTGTCGCGCCAATACGAATAATAGCCCTGGTGCATCGCGTAGGCGGCCCGCTTGTCGTCGAGCGTCGGGAACCGGGCATGGAGCCGCGCGTGGGCTTCGGACGGCGCGAGGCCGTGATCGCCGATCTGGTCGGCGAGGCTGCACACCATCGACAGCACGGCGTCGCACTCGCGCTCGAGCGCCGCGATGTCGGCGTCGGACAGCGCCGGGAACTTCGCCTTCAGACGCTCGGGCAGCGGAACCATGCGCTGCGGGCCCCAGGCAAGCGAGATGTCGAGCGCTTCGTTGAGGTGGTCGGCGACGGCCATGGCTTCTCCTCCGCCCGGCGAAACGGTCAGTCCGCGCCGGGCCAGCGGACGCGATACCGGATCGCGAACGCCTCGTCGGCCCGCGGACGCCGCGGCTGCTTGGCGTCGGCATCGTCGACCCAATCGAGCGCCCGCCAGTCGCCGAAATCCGGCGAACCGGCGGGTGCGGCCCGCAGCTTCGGCGCGAACAGCAGCGACCGTCCGTCGGGCAGCTTCGCGACGATCATCCGGCGGCTGGTGCGGAAATAGAGCTCGACGAGGCCGGCGACGATGCGCGTATCCGGCACGTCGCCCGCCGCCGGCGGCCAGGGGCCGGTCAGCAGCGCGTCGGCCGTGTTGCGGTCTGTTTGCAGCTCGATCTTGAGATCGTGCTGCGCGGCCGGCAGCGCGAGCGCCGCAGGCACTCGGATCTCGAAGACGAGCTGCGGCGGCAGGCTCCGTCCGCCGCCGAGCATGGGCAGCGTCTGGAGCCGAACGACGACGGCCGCCGCCCCGAATGCGACGAGCGCCAGCGTCACCGCGCCGCCGCGCCAGGCGATTTCGCCGAACGAAGCGAAGCCGCCGACATAGCGCAAGACCAGCCACAAGCCGGCGCAGAGGCCCGCCGCCGCCCCGATCGGCCCGAAGCCCCAGACGGCGGCTACGCCGCGCGCGCCCTCGAAATCCGTCACGCGCATGGCGCCGGCGATCGTGCTGCCGGCCGCGGCGGCGATGACCCACCCGGCCGCCGCGCCGGCCAGCCCCGCCAATGCCGCCAGCAGATACGTCATGGCGCTTTTCACCGGAATTCCCTGCCGCAACCGCGGCGAACTCGGCTACTCTAGAGCCGCCTCGTGCCGGAGCAAACCGGCCCTGCCCGACCGATCCGGCCCCGGCCCGCCCCGCAATCACGCCGCATGTCGCCCGACGAGCCGCCCTCCCTCCGAACCCGACTCGATCTGCGCCGCGGCATCCTGCTGATGTGCGCGGCCGTCGTCACGTTCACGATCAGCAGCACGATGGTGAAGGGCCTCGGCCCCGGCTACCCGGTGTCGCAGATCGTGTTCTTCCGCTGCGTCCTCGCGTTCGTTCCGATCTTCTTCGTCGTGCATCGCGCCGGCGGGTGGCACGTGCTGCGTACGAAACGGCCGGGCGCGCACCTGTTCCGCGTCGCGGTGGGCGGCGTGGCGCTGTTCATCGGCTTCTACGCGCTCACGCTGATGCCGCTCGCCGACTATTTCGCGTTCACCTACGCGGCGCCGTTGTTCGCGACGTTGCTCTCGATCCCCATCCTCGGCGAGCGGGTGGGAATAAGGCGCTGGAGCGCGGTGGCGGTCGGCTTCGCGGGCGTGCTCGTCATGCTGCAGCCGGGCTTCAAGTCGTTTGCCTACGCCGAGATGGTCGCGATCGGCGCGGCCTTCACCTACGCGCTGGCGATCATCGCCGTGCGCAATCTCGCGCGCACCGAGCACAGCGCCTCCACGGTGTTCTATTTCACGTTCGCCGGCATGCTGCTGTCGGCCGCGATCCTGCCGTTCGAATGGCGCACGCCGACGCTCAGGGAGTTGGGCCTCTTGCTCGGCATCGGCCTGATGAGCGGCATCGGTCAGCTGCTCGTGACCGATGCCTACCGCCTCGCGCCCACCTCGGTCGTGGCGCCCTTCGACTACACCTCGATGCTCTGGGCGCTGGTCCTCGGCTATGCTCTGTTCGGCGACTTTCCGGAGCCGATCGTCCTCGCCGGCGCGGCGGTCGTCATCGCCTCGGGCGTCTACATCATCTACCGCGAAACCGTGCGCGGCGTGACCCGCCCGCCGATCGCGCCGACGCCGCTCAAGTGACCGCGGCCGGTTGCGGCGCGGCCCTTCGGCTGACAGGATCGGCGTCCGGATCGGAGGAGGAGGATGTGCCGACCTATCGAGCATGCCTCGGCGGCGCCCTGTTGGCGGCCGCGCTGCCCGCGGGCGTGGCCGAGGCGCAGTACCAGAGCCCGTTCCACTGCAAGCCGCCGATGGGCCAGCAGATGTTCGAGATCGCGGCGAACAACATGGGCATGAAATACCGCCAGGAGCCGACGCCGGCCAACAGGCAGACGATGTGCAACTCCTATCGCCGCGTCGTCGACGTCTATCAGAAGGCGGTCAAGTACTGCCGCGACAGCGATTGCGACGAGGACGCCTTCAAGGACATTTGCGCCCGGCGCGAGGACAAGCTCGCCGAGTGGCGCCAGAAGCATCAGACCGCCTGCGGCCGCGGCGCGCGCTGAGCGCTCAGAGCACCGGCTCGTCGGGGGCGAACCGGCCGCGGCGGTCCTCGATCTCGATCACCCAGAGGTCGGGGTCGCGCTTCCTCTGCCGCTGGATGTAGGCCTCGGCCTCGGAATCGGCGACCGGCGCGGCCCCGGTGCCGCGCATCCAGGCGCGCTCGCCGTCGGCGGTCACGGTCTGCGAGAGCACGGTGGCGGTGCCGTCGAGGCGGCTGATCTTGAGCAGCACCGAGCCGGCGTCGGCGTCGCCGCGGCGGACGAGCGTGGCCACGACGGCGGTGTCGTGGTTCCAGCGCCGCAGCAGCGCGGCGGCCCAGAGGTCGGTCTTGAGGCGCGGCGCGGGCATCACCGCCCGCGGGAACGCGCAGGGGCGGGTTTCGAACCCGCCCCTACCCGATTGCCACCGGACCAGGCCATGCCGGCTAGATGTAAACCTCGCGCAGCGGCGGGAAGCCGTTGAAGCCCACCGAGCTGTAGGTCGTCGTGTACGCGCCGGCGCTCAACACCTGCACCTTGTCGCCCACGGCCAGGTCGAGCGGCAGGTCGTAACCGGACTTCTCGTACAGCACGTCGACTTCGTCGCAGGTGGGGCCGGCGATGATCACCTTGCCGGCCGGCTTGCCGTCGTGCGGCGTCACGAGGCGGTATTTGATCGCCTCGTCCATCGTCTCGGGCAGGCCGCCGAACTTGCCGATGTCGAGATAGACCCAGCGCTTCTTGGCATCGTAATCCTTCTGCGAGATCAGCACGACTTCGGTCTGGATGATGCCGGCGTCGCCGGCCACGCCCCGCCCCGGCTCCACGATGAGGGCCGGCAGTTCATTGCCGAAATGCTTGGTCACGGCCTTCATGATGGCTTCGCCGTAGGTCTCCGTGCCGGGGATGCGCTTGCGGTAGCGCGCCGGAAAGCCGCCGCCGAGGTTGACCATCTTGAGGTCGATGCCGCGCTCCTGGAGCGTCGTGAACAGCATCTTGGTCTTGCCGAGTGCCAAGTCCCACTGCGCGGGGTCGGTCTGCTGCGAGCCCACGTGGAACGAGACGCCGTGCGGATCGAGGCCGAGTTCCTTCGCCCGCGTCAGCAGGTCGGCGGCCATGTCGAGGCTGCAGCCGAACTTCTTTGACAGCGGCCAATCGGCGCCGGCGCTCTCGAAATAGATGCGGCAGAACACCTGGGCGCCGGGCGCCGCGCGGCCGAGCTTCTGGATCTCGGCCTCGCTGTCGAACGCGAACAGGCGCACGCCCCTGGCGAACGCGGCGGCGATGTCGCACTCCTTCTTGATCGTGCTGCCGAACGAGATGCGCTCGGGCCCGATATTGTGGGCGAGGCAGTGCTCGATCTCGTAGATGCTCGCCGTGTCGAAGTTCGACCCGAGATCGCGCAGCACGCCGAGCACCGGCGCGGCCGGATTGGCCTTCACCGCGTAGAAGATGCGCGCCAGAGGCACAGCCTTGGCGAGGCGCTTGTAATTCTGCGCGATGATGTCGAGATCGACGACGAGGCACGGAGTTTCGACGGTGTGCTCGGCAAGATACCGAGCGATCTTCCGGCTCATTTCGTACAGACCCTCTGATAGACCCGCTGTGGCGTAATACGTACGCCGCTCGCCTTCGGTCCCGTTGTTGTCCGCGCGGTGTGCCCGCCGTTAGCGTGTGCGGTTAGGTTGGTCTGCGGTGATCGACCCATATAGACCGATCGCGCGGCGAGTCAAATTTTTTTTGCCCACAAACGCCGGGCGCCGCATCCTCGCGCGAGGATGCGGCGCTGCGACAGGCGAAAGGGCAGTCGGTTCAGCTCGCGTCGGGGCGGCGCGCCATCTGCCAGACGAAGCGCGGGCCGCGCTCGGCCTGCTCGAGCAGCGCGAGCACCTCGGCGGCCTCTTCTTCGGGCGTGTCGGCCGTGCCCTTGAACGACATGGCCGGCGCTGCGGGCGTGGCGGGTGCCGCGGCCTGCGCGGCCGGCGTGCGGCCGGTGCGGATGAAGATCTCGCCGTCGGCGGTGTCGGCGCCGGGCAGGTCGGCGCCGGCTTTCTGGATGACGCGCGGCTGGCTCGCCGGCCGCTTCACCTCGACGACGTCGTCGGTCCCCGCCGGAGTGGCCGCCACGGGCGCCCGAGCCGCGGGCTTGGCCGGCGCGGGCTCGGCAGCCTTCGCCGCCGGGGCCGCGGCCAGCTGGCGCCTCGGCGCCGGAGCGGCCGGAGCCGACTTGGCCACCGTGGCCTTGAGGGCCGCGAGCGATTCGCGCCTCTTCGGCGCGGCCGCGTCGTCGGACAGGTCGGAGAGAACGTTACGCGCCTTCGCCGTGTCGCCCGACATGGCATAGGAAAGCGCGAGGTTGTTCTTGAGCCCGAAATCGTCGGGCGCGATCTTGAGGCCGGCGGCGTAGGCGAGCCGCGCCTCTTCGTGCTTGCCGGTCATGTCGAGCGCGGCGCCCAGCCCGGCATAGATGCGCGCGTCGGGCTGCCCCGCCGCGGCGATCGCCTGGCGGTAGAACGGCACGGCGGCGGCCGCGCGGCCCTGCACGACGAGGCTGTGCGCGAGGCCGCGCATGGCGTCGGCGTTCTTGGCCTCGGCCTGGAGCGCGGCGCGGAAGATCTTCTCGGCATCGGCGGCGCCGCCCGTCTTGAGCAGCGCGAAGCCGAGCTTCACCGCCACGGCGCCGTTCTCGGGCTGCAGTTCGGCGGCGCGGAAATAGAGCTGCGCGGCCATCGCGTGGTCGCCCTTCGCGTAGGCGGCGTCGGCGAGGCGCAGCGCGGTGGCGCCCGCGTCGATCTTCTTCACGTCGATCTTCGAGGCCTCTTCCGGAATGACGTAGGTCTGCTGATTGCTCTTGCCGCACGCGGCCAGCGCGAGCGCGCAAAGCACGGCCGGCGCGATCTTCGTGAAGCGTGCATCGATTCGCATGGCAGTCCCCGCTGCGGGCGTTTTCCCCGGCCGCAACCGTAGCGGTGCGGGCTTAAGAAAGCGTGAAACGGGAAGATTGCCGATCACCTTAATCGCGCGCCGCGCGCCGCCCCGAAACGCGAAAGGCGGGCCCCGCAGGACCCGCCCTTTGCGCGGACGTTGCGTGCGCCGCCGGCGCTACATCTTGCTCAGCGAGTCGAGCGTTTTCAAAATCGCCGGGCCGATGATGACGATGAACAGCGTGGGCAGGATGAAGATGATCATCGGCACGGTGAGGATCGCCGGCAGGCGCGCCGCCTTTTCCTCGGCCTTCGTCAGCCGCTCCTGGCGGAAGTCGGCGCCGAGGACGCGCAGCGCCTGGGCGAGCGGCGTGCCGTATTTCTCGGCCTGCTGCAGCGTGTTCGCGATCGAGCGGAATTCGTCGAGGTCGGTGCGGTCGCAGAGGTTGGTGAAGGCCTTGCGGCGCTCGTCGAGGAAGTTGAGCTCGATGAGCAGCAGGCCCAGCTCGTCGGCGATCTCCGCCGAGGAGCGCGTCATCTCGCGCACAACGCGATCGAGCGCGGCGTTGAGCGCGAGGCCCGCCTCGGCGCACACGACCAGCAGGTCGAGCGCGTCGGGCAGCGAACGGCGCAGCGCCTTCTTTCGCTTCGTGATGCGGTTCTGGACCCAGAGGCGGGGCGCGAAGTAGCCGATCGCCGACCCGCCCGCGCAGATGAGCAGCGACATCATCGGCGACAGGCTGAGCTTGGCCAGCAGCAGGATGTAGAGCGCCGTCACGCCGCCGAAAATGAACGGGAACGCGATCTGCGCGAGGAGGAAATACTCCGGCGCATCCTTGTGCCGTATGCCGGCGCGCGCCAGGAACGTGCGCAGGCTGACGCCGTCCTTCTTCTTCTCGTTGGCCTTCTTGGAGCCGACCTTCTTGGCCAGATTGCGCAGCACGCCCTTGACCGGCTGATTGCCCGGCTTGCCGCCGACGCCGAGCGCCGCCGCCTTGTAGGTGGCGCGGCGGTCCGCCATCGCCTTCAGGCGCGCCTCGTAGGGGTCTTTGTAGACGAAGCCGCGCCACAGCGCGTAGGCCATCGCCAGCGCCGCGGCGCCGGCCATGAACGTGACGATCAGGTCGATGGAGACACCTTCAAACATGGCTCAAATCTCGAACCGGACCATTTTCGCCATCACCCCAACGCCGGTGGCGAGCATGCCGAAGCCGATCCCGACGAGAATGGGGCCGTTTCGGTGCGTGAACAGCGTCATCACGTATTCCTGATTGAGCAGGTAGAGGATGCCGAATAGGGCGAATGGCAGCGAGCCGATGATCATGGCGCTGGCCTTGGCCTCCGACGACAGCGCCTTGACCTTGAGCTTCACCTGGCGCCGCTTGCGCAGCATGTCGCAAAGGTTCTCGAGCGTCTCGCCGAGGTTGCCGCCCGTTTCGCGCTGGATGGTGAGCGTGATGACGAAGAAGTTGAACTCCGGCAGGTCGATGCGATTGGCCGCGGCCCACAGAATGTCGTCGAACTCGCCGCCCATCTTGAGGCCGTCGGTGATGCGCGTGAATTCCTGCGAGACCGGGCCGGCCATCTCCTGGCCGACGATGCGCATCGATTCGGCGCCCGGCAGGCCGGCCTTGAGGCCGCGCACCAGCACGTCGATCGCGTCGGGGAAGTTCGCGAGGAACTTCTTCTTGCGGCGCTTGATCAGGAAGCCGACGAAGAGATGCGGCAGCGCCACGCCCGACAGCAGCCCGATCAGCAGCGACGGGCCGAGCGCGAGGCCGACGACGTTCTGCATCACGATCATGCCGAGACCGGCCGCGACGAGGCTGAACAGCACGTAGACGCCGAGCGAAATCTCCTGGCCGGTGCGCAGGAGGCGCATGCGCATCTTGGCCGGATTGGGCAGGAGCTGCTTGATCGCCTTGTCGAGCTGCGTGATCGAGCTGTCGGTCTTGCGCAGGCTGACGGCCGCGGGATTGCCGCGGGGGCGGCGCTCGCCCGGCCGCTGCTGCTTGGCGACCCGCGACAGCCGATCCTTCATGTCGCGCTCGCCGCGCGTCATCAGGAACCACACCAGCCCGACGCCCATGAGCAGGACGAACCCGCCCACCATCAGCAGGTTGAGCGTATCGGGATCGAGATCCAGGAGCCATTCCGTCATCGTCGTGCGTCCTTCAGATGCAGGCGATCAGCGCCTTGTCGAGCCCGAAGTACTCCGCCCGCTCGGTGAACTTCGGCCGGAGCCCGGACGACTTGAACTCGCCGATCAGCATTCCGTTCTTGTCCACGCTCGTGAAGTGGTAGGTGAAGAGCTCCTGCGTGGTGATGATGTCGCCTTCGCAGCCCACCACCTCGACGATGTGGGTGATGCGGCGCACGCCGTCGCGCATGCGCTGCACCTGGATGATCATGTCCACCGCCGAGGCGATCTGCGTCCGCAGCGCCGCGGTGGGAATGTTGATGCCGGCCAGGCCGACGAGGTTCTCGAGGCGCATCAGGGCCTCGCGCGGCTTGTTCGCGTGGATGGTGCCGAGCGAGCCGTCGTGGCCGGTGTTCATGGCCTGCAGCATGTCGACCGCCTCGGCGGAGCGGATTTCGCCGAGGATGATGCGGTCGGGCCGCATACGCAGCGAGTTCTTGACGAGATCGCGGATCGTCACCTCGCCATGGCCTTCCATGTTGGCGGGGCGGGTTTCGAGCCGGACCACATGGGGCTGGAGGAGCTGCAGCTCGGCCGCGTCTTCGATCGTCACGATGCGTTCGCCCGGGTCGATGAGCTGCGAGAGCGCGTTCAGCAGCGTCGTCTTGCCGGAGCCGGTGCCGCCCGAGATGATGATGTTGAGCCGGCAGCGCGAGGCGATCTTCAGCACCGTCGCCATTTCGGACGACAGGTTCTTGGTCGCCATCATCGTGTCGAGCGTGATCTTCTTCTTGGCGAACTTACGAATCGAGATGCTGGGCCCGTCGATCGCCAGCGGCGGGATGATGATGTTGACGCGGCTGCCGTCGGGCAGGCGCGCGTCGACCATCGGGCTCGATTCGTCGATGCGGCGGCCGATGCGCGTCACGATGCGGGTGGCCACGTTCAGCACGTGCGCATCGTCGCGAAACTTCACGTCGGTGAGCTCGAGCTTTCCCTTGCGCTCGACGTAGACCTGGCTCGAGCCGTTGACCATGATGTCGTTGATCGTCTCGTCGGCGAGCAGCGGCTCGAGCGGACCAAAGCCCAACATGTCGTTGAGCATCATGGTCACGAGGTCTTTTTGCTCGTTGAGATTGAGACGGATCTTCTCTTCCGTCAGAATCTCCTGCGTGATGTCGGCGATCTGCCGCTCGAGCTCGACGCGCGGAAGCTTCGAGGCGGCGCCCACGTCGATCCGCTCGAGCAGCGCCGGCTGCACCTTCGCCTTGGCCGCGAGCACGGTGTCCTGTTGCGTGAGGCCGGGCTTCTTCGCGGAGGGCTCGGGCGGCTTTTCGAACTTCGACTCGGTCGCCCGCAGCAGCGCGTCGATGTCGTGCGCCGGCGCGGGCTGCGGTGCCGGCGCCAGGGGCTGCGGCGCGATGCGGCGCGAGAAGTGTCCCGGCGGCACCGCCGCGTGGTGCGGCGCCGCGGCGCCGTTGTGATGGGGGAACGGCGTCTGCGGCGCGGGCGGCGCGAACGGCTGCGGCCCGGCCGGAGCCGCCGGCGCGCCCGGCACGATCCGCCGCGAAAACTCGTTGCCGCCTCGACGCCCGAACATCGCCTGATCCGCCTTCCTGCCTATTTCTTGCGCCGGAATAGTGTGAAGCCGCGCTTCTTCGGCGCGGCCGCCTCGGCCTCGCCCTCCGGCTCCCCGACGAGGTCGAGGCAGATTTCGCGCAGCGCCGCCGCGATCTTGGAACCGGCCGCGACGTCGACGACGGTGCGGCCCGCGCGATTGGCGGCGGAGAGCGACTTCGAATCTTCGGGCAGCACGAAGTCGGCCTTCCGGCTCAGCGCCGTCTCGAATTCCTTGCGATCGATCTTGGCGCCGCGGTCGCCGCCGACGTTGCTGATCATCAGCTTCACCTTCGCCGGATCGACGACGTCTTTCGCCGCGGTGAGGAACCGCGTCGTGTCGCGGATGCCGACCAGCGAGAGATCGGCCACGATCATCAGCGCGTGGGCGTGCGCGATCGCCTCCCAATTGGCCACGGCGACGTGGCGCGGAAGATCGACGACGATCGCGTCGAAGTGGCGCTGCAGCTCGCGCAGCAGCGTGGCCAGCGGCTCGCCGCTCACGGCCACGCTCTCGTTGACCCCCTCTTCGGCCGCCAGCACGTAGAGGTTCTCGCCAACCTTAACGGCGGAGCTGTTGAGGAACATGCTGTCGACGCGCTCGGGGCGGTCGAGCGCCTCGCGCAGGCCGTGGCCGGGGTCGATGTCGAGCGTGAGCGCGATGCTGCCGAACTGCAGGTCGAGGTCGAGCAGGATCGTCTTCTTTCCCTGGCGCGCGAGCGTGCCGGCGACGTTGATCGCCACCGTGCTGGCGCCGACGCCGCCGCGGGTCCCCACGACCATGAGCACCGGCTTGGCCGAATCGGGCTCGGCCTTGGCGCCGCCAGAGGCGGCCTCGAGCACCACGCCCTTGAGAATCTCGGGCTGGATCGGCTTGACCAGATACTCGTAGATGCCGGAGTTCTTGAGATCGCGGTACAGCGCGACGTCATTGGCGACGCCGGTCGCGATCACCATCGTTCCCGGGGCGCAGACTTCGGCCAGCGCGTCGACGCGGGCCATCGGCTCGGGAACGCCGGAAATATCGACCAGCAGGATCTTCGGCGAGGCGTTGTCCTTGAGAAACGCGATCGCGGCGTTGATGCCGCCGGGTTGGACGCGGCCCGCCGCACCGTTCGGGCCGATGATGCCGGCGACGAGCGACGCGCTCTGCGCCTCGGTCAGGAAGGCGACGAGGTCGACCGGGCGCTGCAGCGGCTCGATCTCGCCGGCCAGGGGGAAGGCCGACGTCTGGGCGCCGCCCGGATGGGCCGACGGCATGGCGAGCGCGGCCATCTGCGCCGTGGCCGGCGGCGGAATGCCGGGGCCGGGCTGCGGCGGACCCGAGAACGGATCCGAGACCGGGACCTGCGCCGTGATGGTCGCCGTGCGCATTTCCGAGGGCGAGAACGGCGACGGCGCGGCGGCCGGCGCCTGGAACACGTCGGCGCCGGGCGCCGGAGCGGCCCGGCGCGAGAAGGGGTCCGCGCTCGGCGGGAGCGCGGCGCTCTGTTCCGCAACATGGTCCGCGCCATGCGCTGCGAATTCCGTGGCGGCAGGCGCGGCGCTGATCGGCGTCGGCGCGGCCGGCGCGTAGGCATGAGCGCCGGCATCCGAGAACTGCGAGTGGAAATCGCCGACCGATTCCAGGATCGAGGCGCGCATGCGCTCCGGATCGAACGGCTTCGCGAGGAAGTGGACGATGCCCATGGCGCGCAGCTCCGGCTCGAGCGCGGCCTCCTGCGGCCCGCCCACCAGCACGACGGCCGTGCCCTCGGGGCACACGTCGGCGAGGCGGTCGAGATGGCCGAGCGGGTCGCCGACGCCCGAGATGTCGACGATGAGCAGCTGCGGGCAAGGCGCGGACTGAAGCACCTGGATCGCCGCCGCGAGGCCGCCGAACTGCACGCGCCCCTGCCCCGTGGCGCCGAACAGCGCCGCGAGGACGCCCGCCGTCGCGGGATCGTTGACGAAGGCAATCCCGTCGACCGGATAGGCCAGAGGCTCGATCGGCGGAGACTCGGCGGCAGCGCGCCGCGATGCGGGAGCGAGCAGTTCCACGGTCGTTATCCCTTACTTGGTGCCCGAGGTCGGCGACTGCGGGCTGCCGGTGCTGACCGGCGTAACCGGCGGGTCGTATTTTCCTTCGCGCAGATTCTGGAGGCCCTTGTCGAGCGTCGGTCCGTCGGACGGGCCGGTCGGGCGGCCCTGCACGAGATCGTGCGGACGATGAACCGAGGTGGCGAGGCTCGCCGCGTCGAGGCACCCGAACTGCGGGCGATACTCGTCGACGGTGCGCCGCTTCATCAGGTTGTCCCATTGCGGACAGCTCGGCGGCACCGCGACGAGGCGCGAGATCGTGACGAGGGCCGCATCCGGATCGCCCGGCCCATAGCCGCGGGCGACATGGATGCCGCGGGCGCGAAGATAGGCGGCGATCGACTGCGCGCGGCGATCGGCCAGGGCGCGGCCCGCGGCCGGCGAGACCGCGATCTGGGCATTGTCTCCGCGCCCGGCGCCGCTGCCGGCGACGAAGCGCGCGAGCAGGTCGCGCTGATCGCGCGAGAGCGCGGCGCTGCGCGGCGCGAAGGCGACCGTGGCGCTGGTCTGCGCCTGGCGCACGGCGATGTCGGTCTGCTGCTTCGGCAGCTGATGGTCCTTGACGATCCACTTGTCCTCGACCCAGCGCTCGGCGCGGTCCACGCTCTCGCACCCCGCGGCGAGCGCGAGCACGCCGGCCAGCAGCGCCGTCCGGCCGATGGCCCGCCGCGACGTCCCGATCGATTTGCTGTTCGCGTTCATGACTGCCTCTTTCCCCTTGCGCATTTTTTCCGGGCCGTCTCAGTCGAGCTGGAAGCCGCCCGGGCCGACCAGCTTGCCCGGCGCGCGCGCCGGCGTGGGCGCGCCCGGTGCCGCTGCCGACGGGCCGGGCTCGCCCGGAGCCGCCGCCTCTGGCTGGGCGAGCCTGGCACCCGGCTCTTCGCGCACGGCGCCGACGATGTAGGGCGTGACGATGATCACGAGCTCGGTCTCCTGGCGCTGGAAGTTCTCGGACGTGAACAGCTTGCCGAGCACCGGGACGTCGGAGAGCCACGGCACCTTGTTGATGTCGCGCACGACGTTGTTCATCAGCAGTCCGGCGATCACGATGCTCTGCCCGCTCGCGGCCTCGACCATGGTCTCGGCGCGGCGCGTGATGAGCGCCGGGATCTGGAAGTTCTGGAGCTGGATCGCGCCGTTGTTCGAGAGCTGGCTCACCTCCGGGGCGACGCGCAGGTTGATGCGGTTGCCGGTGAGGATCGTCGGCGTGAACGAGAGGCTGACGCCGAACTTCTTGAACTCGATCGTGACGACGCCGTCGCTCTGCGGGATCGGGATCGGGAACTCGCCGCCGGCGAGGAAGTGCGCCGACTTGCCCGACATCGCCGAGAGGTTCGGCTGGGCCAGCGTCTTCACGAGCCCGTCCTGTTCGAGCAGGTCGACCATCGCGGTCAGATCGAGCGCGCCGCTGGCGATGCGGCCGTAGGCGCCGTTGACGGTGCTGTTCTGGAGCTGCCGGCGGGTATTGAAGATCTGCCCCGTCACCGGCGACGTGCCGACCGCGCCGATCCGCGACGCGGCGTTGAAGAGCGGCGTCGCGCCGGTCGCCAGGCCGAAGGTGAAGAGGCCGGTCTGGACCACCGCGTCCCAGTTGATGCCGATCTGGCGCGTGACCTGGCGCTGCATCTCGACGATGCGGACGCGCAGGTTGACGATATTCGGCCCCTTCACCGAGATGCTGTTGACGATCTCTTCCTTGCGCGCGACGAAGCGCAGCGCGATGTCGCCGGCCTGCGAGGCCTCGATCGGCGAGTTCGCCTCGCCCATCAGCACCACGGCGCCGTCGACCGAACGGACCTGGATCCGGTTCCCCGGCAGCACCGCGTCGATCGTGCGCTTCAGGCGGGAGAGGTTGTGGTTGACCGTGAGGCTGATGTTCACCAGCACGCGGTCTTTCTCGTCGACGGCGATGAGCGTCGTCTCGCCCGGCTTCTTGCCGGTGACGTACATCACCATCGGCGACTTGATCTGAACGTCGGCGATCTCCGGATTGGCGACGAACACGGTCTTGACCGGAACGTCGAGCCGGATCATGCGGCCCTTGCTCGCCTCGATCGCGATGACGCGGCGCGCGGCATCTTCCTGCGCGGCGGCCGGCGCCGCGGCGAGGAAGACGGCCAGCGCCGTCATCAGCACGAGCAGCAGAACCGTCGTCACCCGCGCGCGGTGGTGCGCATGGGTCCGGCGGTAGGTCGCGAATTCGTTGTTCATCTCCCCGCTCCCTCGTTCCGGTTACTGCTGGACCTTGCTGCCGGGCGGCAACTTGACGGTCACGCTGTTGTCCTTCTGGCTGTCTTTCTCGCTGCCGCGCAGCACGTACACCTCGGTGGTGTCCGCGTTCTCGCGCCGGCGCATGCGGCTCACGTCGTGGTCGGCGGTGAAGGTCTTGCCGCGCGCCGGCTCTTCGGGCATCGCGCTCTGCGCGTCGGCGCAGTTGGGCGCGTCGCCGGTGCTGGCGCTCTGCGCCTCGCCGCCGGCGCAGGCCAGGCTCTGCAGCGTCAGCGTGAGAGTGCCCATGCGCGTCGCGACGGTGATGATCTCCGCCTGCTGCGGCGTCACCTCGAGCGTCGCCGTCTTGGGGGAGCGCGCCGCGACGCCCTTCTGGGCCTTGAGATCCTCGAGCGACTGATCGATCGCGATCACGCGCACGTTCGAGAGAATGGTCTCGCTCACGCGGACGCGGTTCTCGCTGTCGCGCTCGCCTTCCTTCTTCACGCCGACCTCGTGGGTGAGGATCACGTCGACGCGGTCGCCGGGATAGATGAGGCCGGCAACGCCGGTCGATTCGTCGATGCGCACCGCGATCGCGCGGTGGCCGGGCTTCAGAACCGCGGCCAGGAACCCGCGGTCGCCGAGCTTGATCAGGTTGTCGCCGGTGATCGGGCCGCTGGCGACGATGCCGCGCCGCACGACCGTGCCGACATAGCTCGCCGGGATGTCCGTGCTGGCCGCGTCCTTCTTGACGACATATTGCTGCGGCACCGACTTGTCGGGCCACGATTGCCAGCGGAGGTCGGAGACCGTGATGATGTGCCCGGCCGGTAGATCCTTGGCCGCGACGAGCACGAACACGCCGGACTCGCGCGGCTCCTCGACCTTCTTCTGCTGGGCGGCCGCGAGGCGCGAGCGTTCGGCCTTCATCCAGGTGTTGACGAAATAGATCGTCCCGCCGGTGAGGGCGAAGGCAATGACGGCGAAAATCAGAAAACCCTTGCGCATGACGCAGCCTTTCTTCGCGAACTCGTTGGACGCTATCGAAGCGTAGTGAACATCGTGTTAACCGCGACGCTGATGCCCCCTGCGGCAATCGCGACACCGTAGGGGACCTGGATCTTCAGGAACGGCACGTGGCGCAGCTCGCCGACGAGGCGCGCGAAGCGTGCGAAACCCGACACGGCGACCGCCGCGCCGCCGGCCTCTTTCTCGCTCGCGCGCATCTGGGCGAGCGCGGTGCGAACGCCGATCACGAGCGCCAGCGCCAGCGAGCCGGCGATCAGGACGACGATGAACGTCGCGAACTCCTTGCCGCCGACCCAGAGCACGACTGCCGGCAGCAGCTTCGCGTCGCCGGCCCCCATCGTGCGGGTCAGCCACATCACGAAGCCGACGGCGAAGAAGACGCCGGCCATCACCAGCGCCCACTGCCAGTTCACGGGGTCCGGCGCGCTCAGCACGTAGACCGGGTAGAGCGCGATGACGCCGAGGCTCACCTGGTTCGGGATGATGTAGCGGCGGAAGTCGCTGACCGCCGCCCACACCAGCAACCCTGAGAACATGGTTAATACGAGGATGGAAATTGCCGTGGCGGACAGCATCGTTGCGAACTCTCCTCGAACCTGATCCCTGTGGCGGCGCGGCCTACGTTTCTCTCGTTGTCGCTTCGGCTTGCGCCCACGCACCCCTGTGGCCCGTTACGCAGCGAGGCTGTCAGGAATTCTCTAATCTTGGGTTAACGATGGGTTGTCGGCGCGCGCGGCCGGCAACCCTGCTTGGCCCATGCCGGGCGCCATAGGCCCGCCACGACGTGCGCCCGGGCCGGCTTTGGCCGGGCGGCGGCGGCCATCAACGGCTGATTAATCATATTTTAGCGGCTCTTAATCAGAGTTCCGCCGGTCGGGAGCCTGGCCCGACGCAAGCCCGGGGAGCGCCATGAAGTCGAGAACCGCAATACAGCCGGTGCCGGCCGGCCCGTCGCTGGGTATCCGTCTCGGCCAGTCGGCATTGGCGACGGCGGCGGAAAGCCTGCAGCGCCACCGCCTGCTCCTGCTTCTGGTGCTCGGCTATGCGGTCGGGTGCTACGCGGTCGGGATCGCCACCGGCAGCGGCGCCGTCATCAATATCGGCCTCTATAACGGCGTGTTCGGGCTGCTGCTCGGCACGTTCATGATGGTGCTCGTCGTCGGCAGCATCGTCCGCGTCATGGCGCGCCGTCCGGCCGGCTCGCTCTCTGCGGCGATCTGGCGCGATTTCTCCGAGACGTGGCTCGGCCGCCGGCGGATCGCGACGATGCTGGTGCCGCTCCTGCTCGCGCCGGTGTTCTTTTCGACGTTCAGCTCGTTCAAGTCCCTCATTCCGGTGGTGGCGCCGTTCTCCTGGGACGAGGCGTTCGTGAGCCTCGACCGCTGGCTGCATTTCGGCGTCCACCCCTGGGAGCTGCTGCAGCCCCTGTTCGGCACGCCGGTGCTGACCAGCGCGCTGAACGCCATCTACAATGCCTGGTATTTCGTGATGTTCTTCGTGTTCGCCTGGCAGGTCGTGAGCCTGAAGCGCCCGGCGCTGCGGATGCAGTTCCTGATCTCGTTCGTGCTGTATTGGATCGTGATCGGCACCGGCCTCGCGATGCTCTTCTCGTCCGTCGGGCCGTGTTACTATGGGCGGGTCACCGGCCTCGCCGATCCGTACGTTCCGCTGATGCAGTATCTGCACGCGGCCGCCGCCGAGTTCCCGGTGTGGGCGCTGCCGACGCAGGAGATGCTGTGGCAGGCCTACCAGAGCAAGGAAGCGGCGCTCGGCGCCGGCATTTCGGCGATGCCGAGCATGCACGTGGCGATCGCGGTCCTGCTCGCGCTGTTCGGCTGGCAGGTCGGCCGGGGCCTCGGCATTGCGCTGACGGTGTTCGCGCTGCTGATCCAGCTCGGCTCGGTCCATCTCGCCTGGCACTACGCGATCGACGGCTACGTCTCGGCGATCGCCGGCGTCATCATCTGGTACGCGGTCGGCTGGGCGCTGCGCCGCGCCGGCTACCGCAACGAAAACGACGCCCGTCCGGCGAGTCCGGCCGGCTGAGCCGACGTCGAAAGGAAGTGCGTTGCGGCCCGCCGCGCGGCGAGGCCGGGTCGGATAGGGCGCGCGCCCGGCAAGGCGCGCAGCGCCTGCCCCGCCTCCGAGCTCGGCCGATCTGCCGGCCGCGCCGCGCGGGAAAGCTCCGCTTCACGCAGGCGCGCCCGGGGCGCCGCGGCTCGATCGCGAACGGTGGGAATCGAC
>JAEULD010000023.1 GCA_016792765.1 Candidatus Odyssella sp. | reverse complement strand
CCAGCTCGGCGAGCGCATGCCCGAAACCGCCATGCCCCTCGAACCCTATATCCGCCTCGGCGCGTTCCTCGGCGTGTTCGCGCTGATGGCGCTGTGGGAATTCCTGGCGCCGCGGCGCGCGCGCGCGGTCAGCCGCTGGGTCCGCTGGCCCAACAATCTCGGCATCGTCGCGCTCAACACGGCGCTGGTGCGCGTGATCTTTCCGACCGCGGCGGTGGGCCTGGCGCTGCTCGGCGAGCAGCGCGGCTGGGGCCTGCTCAACGCGCTCGCGATTCCGGACTGGCTCAAGATCGCGGCCGCCGTCGTGGCGCTCGATCTCGTCATCTACCTCCAGCACGTCATGTTCCACGCGGTGCCGGCGCTGTGGCGCCTGCATCGCATGCATCACGCCGATCTCGATTTCGACGTGACGACCGGCGCGCGCTTCCACCCGGTCGAGATCGTGCTGTCGATGGCGATCAAGCTCGCCACGGTGGCGGCGCTCGGTGCGCCGGCGCTGGCGGTGCTGGCGTTCGAGGTGCTGCTCAACGCCACCGCGATGTTCAATCATTCCAACGTGCGCATGCCGGCGGCGCTCGACCGCGTGCTGCGCTGGGCGGTGGTGACGCCCGACATGCACCGCGTCCACCACTCGATCCTGCCGTACGAGACCAACAGCAATTTCGGCTTCAACGCGCCGTGGTGGGATCGCCTGTTCGGCACCTACCGCGCCCAGCCCGAGGCCGGCCACGAGACGATGACGATCGGCCTGTCGCAGTTCCGCGATCCGCGCGAAGCGTGGCTCGACCGGCTGCTCACCCAGCCGCTGCGCGAGAGCGCAACCGCGGTGCCGCTCGGCGAGCGCGAAAAGCGGCCTTGACATTGTTCTCTGAATGTTCTTTATTGCGACCGAGCCCAAAGGGCCTCGCGGGCGGCCCGTCTTGCGCTGCGCCTGCCGCTGTTTGTGCATCGTGAAAGCGCGATTGTGACCGGCGAGGCTCCCGCCGCGGCGCCGCGCGTTCGTTCGGCGACAGCGGAGAGCCGAAAGCCGAAAGCCAACAAAAGCCAAAAGCCAACAAAAGCCAAGGTCGGCTCGCCAAAAAGCCAAGGAAAGCCAAGGTTGGCGCCGGCAAAAAGCCAAGAAAAGCCAACCCGCTCGGCCCGCGAAAGCCAAGAAAAGCCAAGGAAAGCCAAGGATTCGCAATTCCGCGCGGCCGATGCGCCGGCCGTTGCACCGCGATCGCCTCGCTTTGCCCGCGGACGCCTACAAAAGCCTACGGCAAGCGGGGGGAGGGGGCGCCCGCGGGTGCGCAACGCCCCCGCGTGGCTCAGGGCCGCACGGCGGCCTTCACGCTCGCCGCGGTCTGGCCGAACAGCACCTTGCGCTCCTCCGCGCTCATGCCGCCGGTGCGCGGCGGGGCGACGTTCTCGCCGGCCTTGTAGGCGCGGTCGACGGCCGGGCGCGCGCGCATCCGCTCGACCCAGCGCATCAGGTGCGGGAACTCGTCCATCGATTGCTGGAGCCGCTTCCAGATCGCGACCCAGGGATACGAGGCCATGTCGGCGATCGAATATTCGCCGGCGAGATAGTCGCGGTCGGCGAGGCGCTTGTTCATGACGCCGTAGAGGCGGTTCACCTCCTGCGTGTAGCGCTTGCGCCCGTAGGGAATGTCTTCGGGCGCGTAGTTGAGGAAGTGGCCGGCCTGGCCCGACATCGGGCCGAGCCCGCCCATCTGCCACATCAGCCATTCCATCGCCTGCGCGCGCTCGCGGATGCGGTCGGGGCCGGGCAGGAACTTCCCGGTCTTCTCGGCGAGATAGATCAGGATCGCGCCCGATTCGAACACCGAGACCGGCGCGCCGCCGTCCTTGGGCTTGTGGTCGACGATCGCCGGCATGCGGTTGTTCGGCGAAATCTTGAGGAAGGCGGGCGTGAACTGCTCGCCCTTGCCGATGTTCACCGGCACGATCCTGTATTCGAGGCCGGCCTCTTCGAGAAAAATGGTGACCTTGTGGCCGTTGGGCGTCGGCCAGTAATGGACGTCGATCATCAGGGTGTCCCCTTGGGTGCTGCCGTTCGCGGCACCGCCAGAATTCGGCCCGATCCCTCCGGAGTCAACGGGCGGTTCAACGCCGGTTCAGCGACGATGCGGTATAGAGGGCGCCGTCGAAGCCGTTCCGCTCCCCGTTCCACCCGCCCTGGAGACGACCCATGCTGCGCAAAGCCCTTGTCGCCGCAAGCTTCGCCGCGTTCGCGGCCGCTGCGGTTCCCGCCCACGCCCTCAACCCCCAGCCGCTCCCGCCGAGCCCGTGCAAGTGCGACAGCGTCTCGGCCCTGAAGCGCGCCGCGTATCTGCGCTTCGTGCTGAAGCAGCAAGTGCTCCGGCACCAGCTCGCGAACCGCGCCGCGCTCGCGGTCCGGTAGGCCGCGCTCGCGGCCGCCCTTTTCCCGCCGCCCGGGCGGGAAAAGGGCGCAGCGCTACGCCTTGCCGGCGCGCCGGAACGGGCTCGCGGGATAGACGCCGAGCACCTTGAGGTCGGTGGTGAAGAAGCCGAGCTCCTCGAACGCGAATTTCATCGCCTCGTCGTCGATGTGGCCGTCGGCATCGACGTAGAACTGCGCCACCGTGAAATACGGGTCGATGATGTAGCTCTCGAGCTTGGTGATGTTCACCTTGTTCGTCGCGAAGCCGCCGAGCGCCTTGTAGAGCGCGGCCGGAACGCTGCGCACGCGGAACACGAAAGACGTGACGCAGGGCCCGTCGCCCTTCTTCGGCCGCTTCTCCGTCTTGCTCATCACGAGGAAGCGCGTCGTGTTGTGCTCGGCGTCCTCGATGTTCTTCCTGAGGATCTTGAGGCCGTAGATCTCGGCGGCGAGGCTCGACGAGATCGCGGCCTTGGCGGGGTCGCCCCACGCGGCCACGTCCTGCGCGGCGCCGGCCGTGTCGGCGTGGACGACGGCCTTGAGCCCGAGCTGCTTGATCGCCTTGCGGCACTGGCCGAGCGCATGCACGTGGCTGTGCGCTTCCTTCAGCTCGTCGAGCTTGGCGTTCTTCAGGCCGAGCAGGCAGTGCTCGACGCGCTGGAAATGCTCGCCGACGATGTGCAGGCCCGAATGCGGCATGATGTGATGGATGTCGGCCACGCGGCCGGCGATCGAATTGTCGATCGGGATCATCGCGAGCCGCGCCTTGCCCTCGCGCACCGCGGCGAACGCGTCCTCGAACGACGGGCAGGGCAGCGGCGTCATCGTCGGAAACGCGCTCCTGCAGGCGAGATTCGAGTAGGCGCCAGGATAGCCCTGGAAGGCGATGCGGTTCGCGGCGTTCGGCATGGGGCTGCAATTCGGATGCGGTGAAGCGCGGCGGTTAGCATGCCGCCCACGTCAAGGCGAGTCTTCTCGGCGCGGTGCCAGCAATGCTCGCGCGCGGTCGAGGTCGGCGGGCGTGTCGACGCCGAACGGAACCTTGTCGATGAGCGCCGCGTCGATGCGCATGCCGGCCTCGAGCGCGCGCAACTGCTCGAGCCGCTCGCGCGTCTCGAGCGCGCTCGGCGGCAGCGCCACGAAGCGCGCCAGCGCCGCGCGGCGGAAGGCGTAAATGCCGACGTGGTGATAGAGCGGCCCGTCGCCGGTGGGCACCGGCGCGCGCGAGACATAGAGAGCGCGCGCGACGCGGCGGCCCGGCGCGAAGGCGGTCACGCATTTGACGACGCTGGGCTCGCGCCGCTCGTAGTCCTCGCGGCACTCGGCGACGAGCGTCGCGATGTCGACCGCGGGATCGGCGAGCGGCGAAAGCACCGCGCGCACGTCGGCGGGGTCGATCGCCGGCAGGTCGCCCTGCAGGTTCACGATCACGTCGTGCGCGCCGGCAGGATCGGCCTTGCCGAGCGCCTCGAAGATGCGGTCGGTGCCGGAGGGGTGCTGCGCGCCGGTCAGGATCGCGCGTCCGCCCGCGCGCTCGACGGCCTCGGCGATCGCGGGGTCGCCGGCCGCCACCACAACCGGCCCGCAGCGCGCTTCGATCGCGCGGCGCCACACATGGACGATCATCGGCGCGCCGTGGATGTCGGCCAGCGGCTTATCGGGAAGGCGCGTCGCCGCGAGGCGCGCGGGAATGAGTACGATGGGGTTTTGCGCGGCCACGGCTTGCCGATCCTGCCCGAAATTTGCGACACTATGCCGCGTGAAGCGCGTGTTTGCGCACGCGGCTTCCGGGATGACGCTGAGGGACGCGGACCATATAACCTTCCGCGCTCCAGGGAAAACGGTTTGGCCGCGCGCGCGATGGCGCGCCGCCGCTGCGAGAGAGACCGATGGAATTCAACAAGATCGCCGGCGCCGTCATCGGCACGCTGCTCCTCGTGATGGTCATCGGCAAGGTCGGCAATACGCTGGTGCCGGTCTACCACCCGCCGCACGACAAGCCGGGTGCCGAATCGAGCCAGCCGACGACGCCCGAATCCAAGGAGCCCGAGAAGCCGGTCGCCGAGCTTCTCGCGGCGGCCGACGCCAAGGCCGGCGAGTCGCGCGCCAAGGCGTGCACTTCGTGCCACACGCTGGCCAAGGGCGGCGCCAACGGCGTGGGACCCAACCTCTACGACATCGTCGGCCGGAAGAAGGGCAGCCACGCCGGCTATTCCTATTCCGACGGCCTCAAGAACGCCGGCGGCGAGTGGGGCTACGAGGATCTCTACAAATACATCGGCAATCCTGCCGGCACCGTGCCGGGCAGCAAGATGGCGTTCCGCATGCCGAGCGCCGAGCAGCGCGCGCAGGTGATCGCCTATCTCCGCACGCTCAGCGACGCGCCGAAGCCGCTGCCCGTGGTCGAGAAGAAGACCGAAGCCCCGAAGCCCGAAGAGAAGAAGGCGGAGCCCGCCAAGCCGGACGAGAAGAAGCCCGAGCCGGCCAAGGCCGAGCCGAAGCCGGCCGAGGCGCCGAAGCCCGCCGAGGCTCCCAAGGCCGCCGAGCCGCCCAAGGCCGAAGAGCCGAAGCCCGCCGCGCCGGCCGAAGAGAAGAAGAACTGATCCGCGTCCCGGTCGCGCCCCGGCTCGCCACAGCGCGGCGCGGGCGGCCATGACCGCGTTCGATCCGCAGCGCCTCGTCGCGTTCGCGAACCGCCTGGCCGACGCCAGCGGCGCGGTGATCCGCCCCTATTTCCGGGCCGGCGTCGGCGTCGATCTGAAGGGCGACGGCAGCCCGGTCACCAAGGCCGACCGCGAGTCCGAAGCCGCGATCCGCGCGATCATCGCCGCCGAATTTCCCGACCACGGCCTCTACGGCGAGGAGCACGGCCGCTCGCGGCCCGACGCGGCCTACGAGTGGGTCATCGATCCCATCGACGGCACCAAGGCGTTCCTCTGCGGCGTGCCGCTGTTCGGCACGCTGATCGCGCTCTGCGAGAACGGAAGGCCGATCCTCGGCATCCTCGATCAGCCGATCCAGCGCGAGCGGTGGATCGGGCTGAAGGGCCACGGCACGCTGTTCAACGGCAGGCCGGCGCGCGCCAAGCCGCCGGTGCCGCTCCGGAACGCGATCCTCACCTCGACGACGCCCGAAATGTTCCAGGGCTGGAAGGCGCCGAAGCACGCGCGCCTGGCGGCCGAATGCGCGTTCACGCGCTGGGGCGTCGATTGCTACGCGGTCGGCATGATCGCCAGCGGCAATGTCGATCTCATGGCCGACGCGCTGCTGAAGCCGTGGGACTTCCTCGCGCTCGTGCCGATCGTCGAGGAGGCGGGCGGAGTCGTCACCGACTGGATGGGCGCGCCGCTCACCACGCGTTCGGGCGAAACCTTCCTCGCCGGCGCCAACCCCGAGATCCACAAGGCGGCGCTGGCGCTCCTCGCCGCTTGAGCCGAAGATGGGCGCTGTGAACGGGGTCACAGCCCCGGCGCGGCGCCCGTGCTCGACTGCGGCGGCGCGAGAAGCCCAACAGCGCGAGGACCGCATGCACCGCCGATTGACGCGCCGCCACCTTCTCGCCGGCTTCGCCGGCACTGCCGCCGCGGCGACGGCCTGGCGCCCGGCGTTCGCCGAAACCGCGGGCGAGACGTTCAAGGGTCCCGGCCTCGCCATGCACGGCGAGCCGAAATACAAGCCCGGCTTCGCCAATTTCGCCTATGTGAACCCCGCCGCGCCCAAGGGCGGCGCGCTCTACACCGGCGCCGGCGACGCCACGTTCGACAGCCTCAATCCGTTCATCCTCAAGGGAACGGCGGCGGGCGGCGTCGTCAGCTATGTCTTCGACTCGCTGATGCACGCCTCCGACGACGAGCCTTTCAGCTATTACGCGCTGATCGCGAAATCGATCGAAACGCCGAAGGACCGCGCCTGGGTCGCGTTCGAGCTCGACGAGCGCGCGCGCTTCCACGACGGCTCGCCGATCACCGCCGACGACGTGATCTTCTCGTTCGAGACGCTCGTCAGCGACAAGGCGCATCCGAGCTACCGGCAATATTACAAGGACGTCGTGAAGGCCGAGAAGGCGGGCGCTTCGACGGTGCGCTTCACGTTCAAGGGCCCCGGCAACCGCGAGCTGCCGCTGATCCTCTGCCAGTTCCAGATCTTCTCGAAGGCATATTGGGCGAAGCGCGAATTCGACAAGGTGACGCTCGAGCCGCCGCTCGGCAGCGGGCCCTACAAGATCGGCGCGTTCCAGCCCGGCCGCTTCATCGCGTTCGAGCGCGTCAAGGACTACTGGGCTGCCGACCTGCCGGCCGTGCGCGGCTACGACAATTTCGACCTCGTCCGCATCGACTATTTCCGCGATACGACGGT
This sequence comes from Candidatus Odyssella sp., assembly GCA_016792765.1. GTDB lineage: Bacteria > Pseudomonadota > Alphaproteobacteria > Bin65 > Bin65 > SBBV01. Next base: position 8,197 of record JAEULD010000023.1, on the reverse strand, counting down.
CGCACGCGAAGCGTTCAAGGCCGGCGAATACGACTATCACTACGAGAACCAGGCGCTGGCCTGGGCCACGCAATACGAGACGGCCGCCGTGCGCCAGGGCCTGCTGATCAAGCGGCCGGTGCCGAACTCGCTGCCGCAGGGCATGCAGGCCTTCATCTTCAACACCCGCCGCCCGATGTTCGCGGATTGGCGCGTGCGCCGCGCGCTGGCGCTGGCGTTCGACTTCGAATGGACGAACAAGAACCTCTTCCACGGCCAATACGTCCGCACCACGAGCTATTTCGCGAACTCCGAGCTGGCCGCGAAGGGGCTGCCCGAGGGCGAGGAGCTCAAGATTCTCGAGCGCTTCAAGGGCCGCGTGCCCGACAGCGTGTTCACGGCGCCCTACGCGCTGCCGGTTTATTCCGGCGACGGCAACATCCGCTCCGGGCTGCGCGACGCGCTCGCGCTGCTCAAGGACGCCGGCTGGGAATTCAAGGACGGCAAGCTCGCCAAGGGCCGCGATGCGATGCGCTTCGAGGCGCTGCTCGGTTCGCAGGCCGACGAGCGCTACGTGCTGCCTTACGCGCAGAACCTCGCGCGGCTCGGCATCGTCCTGTCCGTGCGCCTCGTCGATCCCACGCAATACCAGAAGCGCGCCGAGAAGTTCGACTTCGACATGATCAGCACGAGCTGGGGCCAGTCGGAATCGCCGGGCAACGAGCAGCGCGACCTGTGGTCGAGCGCCGCCGCCGACCTCGAGGGCAGCCAGAACTACGTCGGCATCAAGGACAAGGCGATCGACGAGCTGATCGAGCTGGTCGTCGGCGCGCCCGACCGCGAGCAGCTCGTGGCGCGCACCCGGGCGCTCGACCGCGTGCTGCTGCACAATCACTTCGTCGTGCCGCAATGGCACATCGACAAGGACCGTATCCTCTACTGGGACAAGTTCGGCGTTCCCGAGCCGCATCGGCGCGGCACGTCCACGCGCTACTGGTGGTACGACGCCCAGAAGGCGGCGCGGCTCAAGGGCAAGATCCGCAGCATGCCCTGAGCGCCGGCCCGATCCCGCTCGCGACTTCCCGAGGAAACGGACATACTTTCGCCACGGCGCGGCGATGGTTTACAGTCGCCACCACCGGGCCGAAGGGAGTGCCATGCCGACTCGCCGCGCCGTGCTGACGCTCTTGGGCCGCAACGCCGCGGGGCTTGCCGCCGTCTCGGCCCTCGGGCCCGCGCTCGCGCGCGCGCAGTCCGCCGAGCCGGATCTCTACAAGGGCCACGGCATGGCGATGCACGGCGCGCCCAAATATCCGGCGGATTTCAAGCAGTTCGAATACGTCAACGCCGCCGCGCCCAAGGGCGGCAGCATGTATCAGGGCGTCGCCGGCGGCACGTTCGACAGCCTCAACCCGTTCGTGCTGAAGGGCACCCCGGTATCGGCCGTCAGCGGCTTCGTGTTCGACACGCTGATGAAGTCGTCGTCCGACGAGCCGTTCACGATGTATGCGCTCATCGCCAAGACGATCGAGACGCCCAAGGACCGCGCCTGGGTGCGGTTCGAGCTCGACGAGCGCGCGCGCTTCCACGACGGCTCGCCGATCACGTCGGCCGACGTCGTCTTCACGTTCGAGATGCTGACCAGCGACAGGGCGCATCCGGTCTATCGCCAATACTATTACGACGTCGTGAAGGCCGAGGCCGACGGCCCGCGCGCGGTGAAATTCACGTTCCGCGCCGCCGGCAACCGCGAGCTTCCGCTGATCGTCGGCCAGTTGCCGGTGATCTCGAAAGCCTACTGGTCCGGCCGCGCCTTCGATCAGGTGACGCTCGACCGGCCGCTCGGCAACGGCCCCTACAGGATCGGCGACCTCGCCGCCGGGCGCTACGTCGTGTTCGAGCGCGTCAAGGACTACTGGGCGGCCGATCTGCCCACCAATCGCGGCTACAACAATTTCGACGTCATCCGGCTCGACTATTTCCGCGACGCCACGGTGGCGCGCGAGGCGTTCAAGGCCGGCGAGTTCGACTACCGCTTCGAGAACCAGGCGCTGGCCTGGGCGACGCAATACGAGACCGAAGCGGTGCGCAAGGGCGAGCTCGTCAAGAGCGAGGTGCCGCACCAGCGGCCGGCCGGCATGCAGTGCTTCGCGATGAACACGCGCCGCGCGCAGTTCAAGGATTGGCGCGTGCGCCGCGCGCTCGCGCTGATGTTCGATTTCGAGTGGACGAACAAGAACCTGTTCTTCGGCCAGTACAAGCGCACGCTCAGCTATTTCGCGAACTCCGAAATGGCCGCCACCGGCCTGCCGGAAGGCGCGGAGCTCGCGATCCTCGAACGCTTCCGGGGCCGCGTGCCCGACAGCGTGTTCAAGGAGCCCTACGCGCTGCCGGTCTACGCCGGCGACGGCAACATCCGCGACGGCGCGCGCGCGGCCCTCGCGCTGCTCAAGCAGGCCGGCCTCGACTTCAAGGGCAGCGACCTCGCCGACAAGGACGGCAAGCCGTTCCGCTTCGAGATCCTGAGCGGCTCGCCCGCCTTCGAGCGCGTCTACCTGCCCTACATCGCCAACCTGAAGCGCATCGGCATCGTGGCCGAGCTGCGCCTCGTCGATCCGGTGCAATACCAGAAGCGCGTCGAGAGCTTCGATTTCGACATGATCACCGACGGCTTCGGCCAGTCCGAATCGCCGGGCAACGAGCAGCGCAACTTCTGGTCCGCGAGCGCCGCCGACACGCCGGGCAGCCGCAACACGATCGGCATCAAGGACGCGGCGATCGACGCGCTGGTCGATCTCGTCATCAACGCGCCGGACCGCGAGCAGCTCGTCGCGCGCTGCAAGGCGCTCGACCGCGTGCTGCTGCACCATCATTTCGTGGTGCCGAGCTGGCATCTCGCCAGCGATCGCCTGATCTATTGGGACAAGTTCGGGGTTTCGCCGCCGCACCGGCGCGGCACGTCCTGGACCACGTGGTGGTACGACGCGGGCAAGGCGGAGCGGCTCAAAGGGCGCATCCGCAGCCAGACCTGAGCCGCATGTTCGCCTACATCGTCCGCCGCCTCTTGCTCATGGTGCCGACCGTGGTCGGCATCCTCGTGATCAATTTCGTCGTCATCAACATGGCCCCGGGCGGGCCGATCGACAACATCATCGCGCAGATGCGCGGCGGACCCTCGCTCGGCGAGCGCACCGGCGCCGCCGAGGGCCGCGAGGTGCAAAGCAGCACGCCCGAGCAGGGGCGCGATTCGCGCGCCGCGCGCGGCCTCGAGAAGGAGCTGCGGGAGAAGCTCGCCAAGCAGCTCGGCCTCGACAAGCCGATCGGCGAGCGCCTCGTGCTGATGCTGCGCAACTATCTCACCTTCGATCTCGGCGACAGCTTCTTCAAGGGCAAGAACGTCGTCGAGCTGGTGATCGAGCGGCTGCCGGTCTCGCTCTCGCTCGGCCTCTGGGCGACGCTGCTCACCTATCTCGTCTGCATTCCGCTCGGCATCATGAAGGCGGTCAGGGACGGGTCGCGCTTCGACGTGTGGTCGTCGGGCGCCGTCATCCTCGGCTACGCGATCCCGAGCTTCCTGTTCGCGCTGCTGCTGATCATCGTGTTCTCCACCGGCACCGTCGTGAAGTGGTTCCCGCTGCGCGGGCTCACCTCCGACAATTTCGCCGATCTTTCCACCGGCCAGCAGATCGTCGACTACTTCTGGCACATGGCGCTGCCGATCGTGGCGATGATGATCGGCGGCTTCGCGACTCTGACGATCCTCACCAAGAACAGCTTCCTCGACGAGATCCGGAAGCAATACGTGATCACCGCGCGCGCCAAGGGCCTGTCCGAACGGCGCGTGCTCTACGGCCACGTGTTCCGCAACGCGATGCTGATCGTCATCGCCGGGTTCCCCGCCGCGTTCATCGGCATCCTGTTCTCGGGCTCGCTGCTGATCGAGACGATGTTCTCGCTCGAAGGACTCGGGCTCCTGAGCTTCGAGGCGGCGCTGGGCCGCGACTATCCGGTGCTGTTCGGCGCGCTCTACGTCTTCTCGCTGATCGGCCTGCTGATCCACCTCGTCACCGACCTCATGTACGTGCTGGTCGATCCGCGCATCGATTTCGAGGCCCGCGCCGGATGAAGCCCGCCTCCCCGCACAGGTTCCTGTGGTGGCGCGTCCGGCCGGTCACGGCGCGGCGGCTCGCGAACTTCCGCGCGCACAAGCGCGGCTACTGGTCGATGTGGATCTTCGCGGTCCTGTTCGTCTTCACGCTGTTCGCCGAATTCATCGCCAACGACCGGCCGCTCCTCGTCTGGTACGACGGCGGGCTCTACGTGCCGGTGCTGAAGGATTATCCCGAGCGCACGTTCGGCGGCGACCTACCCAGCGATACCGATTGGTCGGAGCCCTTCATCCGGGATGAGATCGCGAAGAAGGGGTGGATGGTCTGGCCGCTGATTCCCTACAGCTACAAGACCCCGGTGAAGAACCTCACGCGGCCGGCGCCGACCCCGCCCTCGTGGCAGAACTGGCTCGGCACCGACTATCAGGCGCGCGACGTGCTCGCGCGCGTGATCTACGGCTTCCGCATCTCGGTGCTGTTCGGCCTCGCGCTCACGATCGCGTCGAGCGTCGTCGGGGTCGTGGCCGGCGCGGTGCAGGGCTATTTCGGCGGCCGCGTCGATCTCTACTTCCAGCGCTTCATGGAGATCTGGGATTCGGTCCCGGTGCTCTACCTGCTCATCATCCTCTCGGCGTTCATCCAGCCGGATTTCTGGTGGCTGCTCGGCATCATGCTGCTGTTCAGCTGGATGGGCCTCGTCGGCGTCGTGCGCGCCGAGTTCCTGCGCGCGCGCAATTTCGACTACGTGCGCGCCGCGCGCGCGATGGGCGCATCGTCGCCCTCGATCATGTTCAAGCATATCCTGCCGAACGCGCTGGTGGCCACGATCTCGTTCATGCCGTTCATCACCTCGGGCAGCATCGGCTCGCTCACCGCGCTCGACTATCTCGGCTTCGGCCTGCCGCCCGGTTCGGCTTCGCTCGGCGAGCTCGCGAAGCAGGGCAAGGAGTTCGCGACGATCGCGCCGTGGATCGGCGTCACGGCCTTCTTCATCGTCGCCATCATGCTCTCGCTGCTCGTGTTCGTCGGCGAGGCGGTGCGCGACGCGTTCGATCCGCGCAAGGCGGCGGTATCGTCCGGCGCCGTCGCCGAGCCCGAGCAGACATCGGCGGCGACGCAGGAAAGCCCGGCCGAGGAGGTCGCCTCGTGAACGCCGCGGCTCCGACGCTGCTCGAAGTCGAGGATCTCGCGGTGCAATTTCGCGCCGGCAACGCGCGCTTCGATGCGGTGAAAGGCGTCTCGTTCCGCATCGAGCGCGGCGAGACGCTGGCGCTGGTCGGCGAGAGCGGGTCGGGCAAGTCGGTCACCGCGCTGTCGATCCTGCAGCTCCTGCCCTATCCGGCGGCGAGCCATCCCTCGGGCAGCATCAGGTTCAAGGGCGACGAGCTGATGGGCGCGCCCGAGCCCGTGCTGCGCGGCATCCGCGGCAACCGCGTCGGCATGATCTTCCAGGAGCCGCTGACGGCGCTCAATCCGCTGCATTCGGTCGAGAAGCAGATCAACGAGGTGCTGATCGTCCACCGCAAGCTCGGTCGCGGCGCCGCGCGCCAGCGCACGCTGGAGCTGCTGGAGCTGGTCGGCATCCGCAATGCGGCGAAGCGGCTCGGCGCGTTTCCGCACGAACTGTCCGGCGGCCAGCGCCAGCGCGTGATGATCGCGATGGCGCTCGCCAACGATCCCGAGCTGCTGATCGCCGACGAGCCCACCACCGCCGTCGACGTCACGATCCAGGCCCAGATCCTGAAGCTGCTCAAGGAGCTCCAGCAGCGCTTCGGCATGGGCCTCCTCTTCATCACGCACGATCTCGGCCTCGTGCGCCACACCTGCGACCGCGTCGCCGTGATGCAGAGCGGCCGCATCGTCGAAACCGGCCCGGTTGCCGACGTGTTCAAGGCGCCGAAGCACGAATACACGCAGCGCCTGCTCGGCTCCGAGCCGCGCGGCACGCCCGCGCCGGTCGCGGCCGGCGCCGCCGAGGTGATGGCGACCGACGGCTTCCGCGTCTGGTATCCGATCAAGGCCGGCATCTTCCGCCACACCGTCGATCACGTGAAGGCGGTGGACGACGTCTCGATCCGGGTCCGCGCCGGCGAGACGGTCGGCGTCGTCGGCGAGAGCGGCTCGGGCAAGTCGTCGCTGGGCTTCGGCCTGCTGCGCCTCGTCGAGAGCAAGGGCGCGATCCTGTTCGCCGGCCGCGACATCCAGCCGCTCAGGAACGCCGAGCTGCGCCCGATCCGCCGCGAGATGCAGATCGTGTTCCAGGATCCGTTCGGCAGCCTTTCGCCGCGCATGACCGTGGGCGAGATCGTGGCCGAGGGCCTCAAGATCCACGGCATCGGCGCCGACGACGACGCGCGCGACGCGATGGTCGTGGACGCGCTCAGGGAAGTCGGCCTCGATCCCGAGACGCGCCACCGCTATCCGCACGAATTCTCGGGCGGCCAGCGCCAGCGCATCTCGATCGCGCGCGCGCTCGTTCTGAAGCCGAAGCTCATCGTCCTCGACGAGCCCACCTCGGCGCTCGACCGCACGGTGCAGGTGCAGGTGATCGAGCTGCTGAGGAAGCTCCAGCGCGATCACAACCTCGCCTACATCTTCATCAGCCACGACCTCGCCGTCGTGCGCGCGATGAGCCACCACGTCGTCGTCATGCGCGACGGCAAGGTGGTGGAGCAGGGGCCGACCGGCGAGGTGCTGGCGAGCCCCAAAGAGGCTTACACGCGCGCGCTGCTCGCCGCCGCGTTCGACTTCAAGGCCGACGAGAGCGGCGTGGTGCGCGCGTGATTCCCCCTCTCCCCTTGGGGGAGAGGGGCCAGGCGTGAGGGGCCGTCGCAGGATGATCGCGAAAGCCGCCATCGTCGGCGCCACGGGCGCCACCGGCGTGGCCCTTGCGGCCGAGCTCGCGGCCGCCGGCGTCGGAGTCCGCGTCGTGGCGCGGCGGCCCGACGCGCTCGCGCGGCTGTTCCCGTCAGCGGCAATCGAGAAGGTTTCGGTCGATGCCCGCGACGCCGCCGCGCTCGCGCGCGCCGTGGCCGGTTGCGACCTCGTCGTCGACTGCATCGGCCTGCCGGCCGTCGCGATGCACGAGCACGCGATCGCCGCGCGCAACATCGTCGCCGCCGCGAAGGGCGCGCGCGTGCTGCAGGTCTCGAGCTTCTGGGCCTATCTGCCGCTGCGGCGCCTGCCGCTCGACGAGACGCATCCGCGCGAGGGCGGCAACGCCTACGTCGCGGCGCGGCGCGCGGCCGAAGACATCTTCGAGGCGGCCGGCGCCGCGGTCGTGCATCTGCCCGATTTCTTCGGGCCGCACGTGGCCGCGAGCGCATTGCAGCAGCCGCTCGCCGACGCGGCCCGGGGCCGCGCGATGAACTGGATCGGGCCGCGCGATCTCGCGCGCGAGCATATCTTCGTGCCCGACGCGATGCGGCTGGTGGCGGCGCTCGCGCGGCGGCCCGAAGCCTATGGCCAGCGCTGGATCTTTCCCGGCGCCGGGCCGCTCACCGGCGCCGCCGCCGCGGCGATCGCCGCACGCCATCTCGGCCGCGCGGTGAAGCTGCGCACGGCCGGCCCCGGCCTCATGCGCATCGTGAGCCTCTTCAACCGCGCGGCGCGCGATTTCCTGCCGATGGTGCCGCACTATGTGCAGCCGATCCGCTACGACGCCGCGAAGCTCGCACGCCTGCTCGGCCCGTTGCAGACGACGCCCTACGACACGGCGATTCCGGCGACGCTGGACTGGCTGAAGGCCCGCGCCGTCTGACGGGCCGGCGCGGCGCTATTCCCCCAACTCCGGATTCACCGCGATCCCGATCTTGCCGGTCTGCTCCCCGGCCTCCATATAGCGCAGCGCGTCGGGCGCCTCGGCGAGCGGGTAGACGCGGTCGATGTGCGGCACGAACAGCTGGCGCTCGGCGGCGTCGATGAGCGTGCGGAACTCCTCGAAATTGCCGATCGTGACGCCGATGATCGAGAGCTGGCGGATGATCACGCGCTGGAGATCGGCCTTGGTGTTGGGCCCGTTAGTGGCGCCGCAGACGACGATCTTGACGCCGCCGGTGCAGGCCTTGAGCGAGGTGTCCCTCGTCGCCGCGCCGACGTTCTCGAGCACG
>JAEULD010000014.1 GCA_016792765.1 Candidatus Odyssella sp. | reverse complement strand
CGCCTGGCTCCACTCGTGCTGAGCGGCGCGCCGCGCTCGGGCACCACGCTGATCTACACGCTGTTCGATTCGCACCCGGACATCCTGTGGCTGATCTCCGAGGGCTACGTCTTCGAGTATCTCCACGACATCGGCGCGAAGAATGCCGACATCTTCCTGCGCGCGGCGCGAGGTTCGCCGGAGCGCTTCGTCGAGGGGCTGCGCGACCGCGAGATGATGCCGTCGCTCCACCTGCCGTACCGGCAGGACGAGGGCACGATGTCGAAGATGGAGGTCGCGATCCCGTGGTCGGAGGAGCGGTTCTGGGCGAGCCTGCGCGCGCGCGGAACGATCGCGCCGGATTCGATGAGCGGCCTCTGGCAAATTCTCGCGCAGGCCTACGCCGCCGGCCTCGGCGCGAAGGAGAACGCGCGCTACGCCTGCCTGAAATCGCCCGACTTCGCCAAGTCGGCGGTCGCGGCGGTCGAGAGCATTCCCGACGCCCGGGCGATCGTGATCGTGCGCGATCCGATGAAGACGCTCGACAGCCTGAAGCGCTCGCGCGACCTGCGCGGCGCCAAGCGGCTCACCTGGAGCCGCTTCGCCGGCGTCCTCGCCGATCTCAACGCGATGGCCGACCGCGTGGCCGGCGCCGATCCGGCGCGGCTGCGCTGGTTCCGCTACGAAGCGCTCGTCCGCGACCCGGGCAGCATCATGCGCGAGCTGGCCGAGTGGCTCGGCGTCGCGTTCTCGAACTCGCTGCTCGCGCCCACGATTCTGGGCAAGCCGTGGCCCGGTCATTCGAGCTTCGCGCCGACCGAAGGCGTCTCGACCGCGCCTCTCGATCGCGCGGTCTCGACGCTCGACGCGGCGGAGCGCGCGTTCGTGCACGACGGCCTCGCGCGCTTCCGGGCGGTGTTCGGTGAGTGAGGACGCCGCCGTGACGCCGCCGCTGCCCCGCGGCGCCGCCGTCTTCCTGCAGGCGCATTCGCAGTATCGCGGCGTCCTGCTCGGCATCGCGCGCCGGCTCAAGGCGCGCTACGGCGCCGAGATCCATCTGTTCGTGACCAACGCCGAGCAGGCGGCGCACTATCGCCGCGGCGACGGCGAGGGCCTGTTCGCCGACATCGTTCCCGCTGACCTGCTCTACCGCGCCTGCACCGAGCCGGTGACCGACGCGGCCGCCGTGCGCGCCGCGGCCCGGGAGAACGAGGCCTATCTCGGCCTGACCATCAACGAGCTCGCGATGGTCGATCGCCACCTCGGCCGCGGCTACTCGCTGGCGGGCTTCTATCATCCCCGCTCGCGCATGTCGGAGGACACCGGCTACGACGGCATGCTGCACGGCTTCAATCGCCAGATCGAGTTCTGGCGCGCGACGTTCGACGCGAAAAAGCCCGCGCTGGTCATCAACACGGCCAAGATACCGTCGCTGATCGCGCGCCGGCTCGGCGTGCCGATGCGGCGGCTCGCCGCCTCGCGCTTTCGCAATCTCTACTATTGGGCGCACAACGAATTCCTGGAAAGCGACGAAATCGCCGATGCGTTCGCGTCGCTGCCGCGCGAGGCCGGGCTCGATATCGAAGCGCCGGCCGAAGGGCATCTGCAGGCGCGCGCGGCGACGAGCCGCAGCCTGAGCCTCGCCGGCGCGTCGCGCGAGGCGGCGACGATCCTGCTGCAGCGGCTCTATTGGCGCGCCCGCGGCTACACGAAGGGCCGCTCCTATTACATGCGCGACGAGATCGCGATGGCGCTGCGGCAATACCGCGACATGCGGCGCTTGCAGCGTCAGGCACGGACGACCCTCGCCGACCTCGAGGGCAAGGACTTCGTCTTCTATCCGCTGCACGTCGAGCCTGAATTCGCGCTGCAAAATCTCTCACCCGAATTCTTCTTCCAGCTCGCGGCGATCGCCGCCCTCGCGCGCGACCTGCCGGCCGGCACGCTGCTGGCCGTCAAGGAGCACCTCGCCGCGATCGGGCGCAGGCCGACCGAGTTCATCGATCAGATCGCGTCGTTCAAGAACGTGGTGCTCATCCGCGCCGACGAGCACGGACAGAGCGTCGTCCGCCGCGCGCGCGCGGTCGCGACGATCACCAGCTCCGCCGGCTTCGAAGCCGCGGTGCTCGGCAAGCCCGTCGTCACGTTCGGCCGGCACAATGTCTTCGGCTTCCTGCCGCATGTCCGCATGGTGCGCGACTTCGCGGACGTGAAGCGGGCGCTCGCCGACGCGCTGAGCCCGGCCTTCGACGCGGAGCGCGCCCGCCGCGACGGCCGCCGCTTCCTCGCCGCAATGGCCGCCTGTTCGTTCGACCTCGCGGCGTTCAACTACCTCAAGCCGGACATCGTCGAAGACGCGACGGTGGAACAGGCGACGGCAGCGCTCGTCCGCAGCCTCGCCGCCGGCGCAGCGTCACCGGCGCCGCGGGCGGAGGCCGCCGCATGAATGCGCTGTCGCCCACTCTCCGCCGCCTCGAGGCCGAGGCGATTCACATCATTCGCGAGGCTGCCGCCGAATTCCGCAAGCCGGTCCTGCTCTACTCCATCGGCAAGGATTCGTCGGTGCTGCTGCACCTCGCGCTCAAGGCGTTCCGCCCGGGCCGCTTGCCGTTTCCGCTGCTCCACGTCGATACGACGTGGAAGTTCAAGGACATGATTCGCTTCCGCGACGATACCGCCCGGCGCCTGGGCCTCGACCTGATCGTGCACGTCAATGCCGACGGCCTGGCGCGCGGCATCGGGCCGGTGGCGAGCGGCTCGTCGCTGCACACGCAGGTGATGAAGACGGAAGCGCTCCGTCAGGCGCTCGACCGGCACGGCTTCGACGCCGCGCTGGGCGGCGCGCGGCGCGACGAGGAGCGGTCGCGCGCCAAGGAGCGCGTCTTCTCGTTCCGCAGCGCGGGCCATGTCTGGGATCCGCGCACGCAGCGGCCCGAGCTTTGGCGCCTATTCAACACGCGCCTCGGCCCGGGCGAGAGCATGCGCGTCTTCCCGCTGTCCAACTGGACCGAGATCGACGTGTGGCACTACGTCGCCGCCGAGAACATTCCCGTCGTGCCGCTCTACTTCGCGGCGCGCCGGCCCGTGGTCGAGCGCGACGGCGCGATGATCCTCCGCGACGACGACCGCCTTCCGCTCTTGCCCGGAGAGACCCCGGCGCTCAAGTCGGTGCGCTTCCGCACGCTCGGCTGCTATCCGCTGACCGGCGCCATCGAGTCCGAGGCGGCGACCGTCGAAGACATCATCGCCGAGATGCTGCGTTCCCGGAATTCCGAGCGTCAGGGCCGCGTGATCGACCGCGACGAGACGGCGTCGATGGAGCGCAAGAAGCGCGAGGGCTATTTCTGATGCCGGAGAGCGGCCAAGTGAGCCTGGAGCGCCCGCAGGCCGCCGGCGGCCAGACGCTGCTGCGCTTCCTCACCTGCGGCTCGGTGGACGACGGCAAGTCCACGCTGATCGGCCGGCTGCTCTACGAGTCGGCGGCGCTGTTCGACGACCAGCTCGCGGCCCTCGAGCGCGACAGCCGCCGGCACGGCACGACCGGGGAGGCGATCGATTTCGCCCTCGCTCTGGACGGCCTCGAGGCCGAGCGCGAGCAGGGCATCACGATCGACGTCGCCTATCGCTACTTCTCGACGCCGCGCCGGAAATTCATCGTCGCGGACACGCCGGGCCACGAGCAGTACACGCGCAACATGGCGACCGGCGCGTCGAACTGCGAGGCGGCCGTTCTGCTCGTCGACGCGCGCAAGGGCCTGCTCGCGCAGACGCGGCGGCACAGCATCATCTGTTCGCTGCTCGGCATCCGCCGGGTCGTGCTCGCGGTCAACAAGATCGACCTCGTGGCCTTCGACCGCGCCCGTTATGAGGAGATCTGCGAGGAGTATCGCGCCTTCGCGAAGGGGCTCGATTTCGCCGCGATCGAGACGGTTCCGCTGTCCGCCCGCTTCGGCGACAACGTCACGGTGCCGAGCGAGCGCACGCCGTGGTTCGCGGGCGCGCCGCTTCTGGCGACGCTCGAGGCGCTGGACGGCGAATCCGAGGCGGCCGCGCGATCTTTCCGCCTGCCGGTGCAGCTCGTCATCCGCCCGGACTCCGATTTTCGCGGCTTCGCCGGCACGATCGCCGGCGGCGTGCTGCGCAAGGGCGCCGTCGTCAAGGTTTCGCACTCCGGCCAGGCCGCCAGCGTCGCGCGCATCGTGACGCCGGGCGGCGACGCCGAGCAGGCCAAGACCGGCGAGGCCGTCACCGTCGTGCTTTCGAAGGAGATCGACGTGGCCCGCGGCGACGTGCTGGCCGAGCCCACGCAGCTTCCGGAGGTCGCCAACCAGTTTTCGGCGAATCTCATCTGGATGCAGCCGGAGCCGCTTCTGCCGGGCCGGTCGTATCTGCTGCGTCTCGGAACGAAGTTCACGCCGGCCACGGTGACGACGATCAAGCATCGCATCAACGTGAACACGCTGGATCCGCTGCCGGCGAAGGCGCTGGAGGCGAACGAAATCGGAGTCGTCAACATCGAAACGGCGCAGGCGATCGCGTTCGACGCCTATCGCGACAATCGGGAGACCGGGGCCTTCATTCTCGTCGACCGCGAGACGCGGGCCACCGCCGGCGCGGGAATGATCCTGCACGGGCTGCGGCGCGCGACGAACGTGCCGTGGCAGGCCCTTTCGGTCGACAAGCGGACGCGGGCGACGCTCAAGCGCCAGGCGCCCTGTACGCTGTGGTTCACCGGCCTGTCCGGCGCGGGCAAGTCCACGATCGCCAATCTCGTCGAGGCGCGGCTCAGCCGCGACGGCTTCCATACGATGATGCTCGACGGCGACAATCTGCGCCACGGCCTCAACCGCGACCTCGGTTTCAGCGATGCCGACCGGGTGGAGAACATCCGCCGTGTCGGCGAAGTGGCGAAGATCCTGGTGGAAGCGGGACTCATCGTGCTGTGCTGCTTCATCTCGCCGTTTCGCGCCGATCGCCGCGCGGTCCGCGAACGCTTCGACGCCGGCGAATTCCTCGAGATTTTCGTCGACGCGCCGCTCGCGACCTGCATCGAGCGCGATCCCAAGGGCCTCTACCGGAAAGCCATCGACGGCAGGATTCCGAACTTCACCGGCATCTCCTCCGCCTACGAGCCTCCGGAATCCCCCGATCTGGTGCTCGAGACGCAGGCGGCCGCGCCCGACGAACTGGCCGAGCGCGTCGTGGCGCTGCTCGAGGCGCGCGGCCATCTGAGGCGTGCGTGACGGCGATGGCGGACCAGCCGGCCATGGCGCGCCCGGTCGCCGGAACGCAAGCCGCCGCCGGGGGCCACGCCGCGGAGTCGGTGCTGGCAATCGTCCCGGCGCGCGGCGGTTCGAAGCGGCTGCCCGGGAAGAACCTGCGGCCGCTCGGCGGGCTCTCGCTGCTCGGCTGGACGGCGCGCTGCGCGGCGGCGGCCGGCATGCCGGCCCCGCTGCTGACCACCGACGACGCGGAGATCGCCGCCGAGGCGAAGCGCCATGGCTACGCGGTGCCCTTTCTGCGCCCGCGCGAGCTTGCCGCCGACGACACGCCGACCGTGCCGGCCGTGCTGCACGCGCTCGACCGTCACCGCGAGGCGGCCGGCCGCGATCCGGCCCTCGTCGTCCTTCTGCAGGTGACGTCGCCGTTCCGCGCGCCCGATTTGATACGCGAGGGGATCGCGCGCCTTGCCGGAACGCCCGGCGCGGATGCGCTCGTCGCGATGAAGGAGCTGCACGTGGCGCTCGGCCACGTCTATCGCGACGAACGCGGCTTCGCGGCGCCGGTCGCGCCGAAATCCGCGGAGCGCGCCTACGTCCCGTCCGGCGCGCTCTACGTCATCCGCACGTCGGCGCTGCGCCGCGAAGAAACCTTCATGCCGCCGCGCTGCCTCTGCTTGCCGCATTCCGGGCTGTCGTGCCTCGACATCGATACGCCGGAAGATTGGGCGCTCGCCGAGGCCGCGGTCGCGGCCGGCCTGGTTCGTCCCGCGGAGGCCGCGTGATCACGATCGTCGATCTCGCGCCGCACGTCTCGCGGCCCGACGAGCCGGTTCGCACGATCCTGCAGCGGATCGACGCGTCGCCGCAGTTGTTCCAGATCATCGTCGACGAGGGCGGCCGCGTCGTCGGAACGATCACCGACGGCGACATCCGGCGCGCGATGCTGCACGGCATCGATCTCCAGGCCCCCGCGCGCGCCTGCATGAACACCGCGCCGAAGCTCGGGCATCTCGGCGACCATTCCGGCAACGCCGAGAAGCTGGCGACGCTCGGCAGCCGCGTGCCGTTCCTTCCGATCGTCGACGAGGCGGGCGTGCTGCGCCAGATCCTCTACGGGCGCAAGCAGGATCAGGGCATCGCGACCGCGCTGGTGATGGCTGGCGGGCTCGGCTCGCGCCTCGGCGAACGCACGCGCTCCACGCCGAAGCCGCTGCTGCCGGTCGGCGGCCGGCCGATCCTCGACCACGTTCTCGAAGGGCTGGAAAACGCCGGCATCGACCGCATCTACGTCTCGGTCTTTCACCTCGCCGCGCAGATCGAGGATTTTCTCAAGGCCCGCCCCAGCCGCGCGAAAGTCGTGCCGGTGCTCGAGTCGCGGCGTCTGGGCACGGCCGGCGCGCTCGGGCTCATCGACGCCGCGGCGCTCGAGCGCCCGCTGCTCGTCATCAACGGCGACGTGATTACGCGCGTCGATTTCCACGCGCTGCACGATTTCCACGAGCGCAACGGCTACGACGCGACGATCGCCGTGGCCAGGCACGAACTCGAGATTCCGTTCGGCGTCGTCCGCTACGGCGAGGACGGGCTCTTCGAGCGGGTCGACGAGAAGCCGCGCGTCACGCATT
The DNA here is from genome assembly GCA_016792765.1 of Candidatus Odyssella sp. Lineage (GTDB taxonomy): Bacteria > Pseudomonadota > Alphaproteobacteria > Bin65 > Bin65 > SBBV01. The sequence goes on along the minus strand of JAEULD010000014.1, from coordinate 4,271 downwards.
TCGTGGCGGCCGGCGTGTACTATCTCGGCGCCGGCTTCATGCCGCTCGTGCCGAAGGACCGCGCGATCGACATGCCGGAACTGCTCAATCTCGGGCGCAGCCTCGAGATGAAGATCGGGCTGTTCCCGATCCACGAGTACTGGACCGACGTCGGCCGGCCGACCGATCTCGAGGCGGCGGAACGCGACCATCAGAAGGGCGGGCATGGCCGAGGTTGAGATCCCGCGCACCCTGGGCGGCGTCGCGCGCAGCCTGGCCATGCGGCCGCGCGTGGTTTGGATCGCGGTCGGCCTGCAGGGCCTCAGCACGCTGATGGAGCTGCTCGGGCTCTTCATCCTCGTTCCGATCTTCCAGTACGTGCAGGCCAACGGCGATCTCGCCGCGCTGTCCGCGCAACACGCGCCGTGGCGCATGCTGATCGCGGCCTATGGCTTCGTCGGCCTCAAGGTCGGCCTCGGCACGCTGCTCGCGACGAGCATGGTGGCGCTGCTGCTGCGACAGGGCTTCGGTTACGGCCGCCACCTGTTCGAGGTGCTCATGCGCGAACGCGCCGTGGCCCGCATGCGCCAGGCGATGTTCAAGCGCTTCCTGCACGCCGATACCAAGACGCAAGACGGCACCGCGGCCGGCGCCGTCGTCAGCGACATGACCTCCGAGATGCAGCGCGCGGTCGAATACCTGTTCGCGCAGGTCGGGCTGCGGCGGCAGATCGCGCTCGGCGTCATCTATGTCGCGGGGCTGTTCGTCGTCTCCGTTCCGATGACGACCGCGGCGCTCGTCGTCTTCGGCCTCGCATTCCTTCTGCTGCGCAGCCTCGCGCGCGGCATCGAGCGCGTCTCGGCGGCGTCGACGCGCGCCAACCGCGACATGTCGGGCTTTCTCGTCGAGCGCCTCAAGCAGGCGCGCCTCGTCCGCCTCGCCGGTACCGAAGAGGCCGAGGTGCGGCAGATGACCCGCCTCACCGACGACCAGCGTCGAGCGAATGAAGGCGTCTACGCGCGGCTCGGCCTCGTGGAGATGGCCACCGAGCCGCTCATCGTCGGCGGCGGTTTCGCGCTCATCTATGTCGGCCTCACCGAGTTCGGCCTCGGGATCGAGACCGTCGGCATCCTCCTGGTCATGATGGTCCGCCTGATGCCGATAGCGAAGCAGTTCGCGCTGACGCGGCAGAGCATCCGGGTGTTCAGGCCGGGCTACGCCGCCGTGCTGTCGCGCATGGCCGCGCTCGAGGCCGCGCGCGAGCCGCAGGGGAGCGGCCGCCGGCTCGACGCCGTTCGCGAGGGCATCCGGTTCGAGAACGTCGCGTTCGACTATCACGGCGCCGCGGGCGTGCCCGCGCTCGACGGCGTGAGCGTCGAATTCGCCGCCGGGCGCATGACGGCGCTGGTCGGCCCGTCCGGCGCGGGCAAATCCACGTTGATCGACATGCTGCCGATGCTGCGCCGGCCCGCATCGGGCCGGATCACGATCGACGGCGTGCCGCTGGACGCGTTCGACCTCACCAGCCTCCGGGCCGCGATCGCCTACGCGCCGCAATCGCCGCAGATCTTCGACGTCAGCGCCGCCGAGCACATCGGCTACGGCAAGCCCGGCGCCACGCGCGCGGAGATCGAGCGCGCCGCCGCGCTGGCCGGCGCCGACGAATTCATCCGGCGCCTGCCCCAGGGCTTCGATACCAATTGCGGCACCGCCGGCCACCGCCTCTCCGGCGGCCAGCGCCAACGGCTCGACCTCGCGCGCGCGATCGTGCGCGCGGCGCCGATTCTCCTCCTCGACGAGCCGAGCAGCCAGCTCGATGCGGACTCGGAAAACCATCTCCGGATGGCGCTGGCGCGCATCCGGACGGAGACGAATACCACGATGATCGTCATTGCCCACCGACTGTCGACCGTCGCCATCGCCGACCACATTGTGGTCATGAGCGGCGGCCGCGTTGCCCACCAGGGGCGGCACGCCGACTTGCTCGCCGCCGGCGGCTGGTACGCCGATGCGTACCGCCTCCAGAGCGATCAGGGGCCCCGGATCGGAGCCGCCGCATGACCCAGGCCCCGCCCACTCCGCGGAACTTCCGCACCAACGACCCGCCGCTCGAGGGCGCCAGCATCCTCGTCACCGGCGGAACCGGCTCGTTCGGGCGGGCGTTCACGCGCTCCGTCCTGCAGCGCTTCCGTCCCGGGCGGCTCATCGTGTTCTCGCGCGACGAGCTGAAACAATACGAGATGCAGCAGGAATTGGACGGTGCCAGCGCGCCGATCCGTTTCTTCATCGGCGACGTGCGCGACCGCGACCGGCTCGAACTCGCGCTGCGCGGCGTCGACTACGTGATCCACGCCGCCGCGCTGAAGCACGTGCCGGCCGCCGAATACAATCCGTTCGAATGCATCAATACGAACGTGCTCGGCGCCGAGAACGTGGTCAACGCGGCGATCCGCGCCGGCGTGAAGCGCGTCATCGCCCTCTCCACCGACAAGGCCTGCAACCCGATCAACCTCTACGGCGCGAGCAAGCTCGCCGCCGACAAGATCTTCGTCGCCGCCAACAATCTGTCCGGCCGCGACGGGCCGCGCTTCTCGGCGGTGCGATACGGCAACGTCGTGGGCTCGCGCGGCAGTGTCGTTCCGCTGTTCCGGCGCCTCGCCGCAAGCGGGGCCAAGAGCCTGCCGATCACCGATCCGCGCATGACGCGGTTCTGGATCACGCTGCCGCAGGGCGTCGATTTCGTGCTGTCGTGCCTCGCCACGATGGAGGGCGGCGAAATCTTCGTCCCGAAGATTCCGAGCATGCGCACCGTCGACCTGGCGGCGGCGATCGCGCCCCAACTGCCGTACGAATCGATCGGCGTGCGGCCGGGCGAGAAGCTCCACGAGGTCATGATCTCCGACGACGATTCGCGCAACACGATCGAGATGGCGGACCGCTACGCGATCCTGCCCGGTTTTCCGAGCTGGCGCGGCGAATCGACCTACAAGGGCAGGTTCCCGTTCGTGCGCGAAGGCTTCCGCTACGCCAGCGACACGAATCCGGAGTGGCTCGACGCCAAGGCGCTGCAAACGATGCTGGCGGATCTCGATCGTGGCTGACGCCGGCCGCTTCCTTCCCTACGGCCGCCAGGCCGTCGACGACGACGACATCGCTGCGGTGACGGCCGTACTGCGGGGCGATTGGCTGACGACCGGCCCGGCCGTCGACGCATTCGAGCGCGCGTTCGCGGAAGCGACCGGCGCACGTCATGCCGTGAGTTGCGCGAACGGCACGGCCGCGCTGCACCTGGCGGCGATGGCGGCCGGCCTGGGCGAGCGCGATCTCGCGATCGTGCCGTCGGTCACGTTCCTGGCGACCGCCAATGCCGTGCGGTTCGCGGGCGCCGAGGTGGTGTTCGCCGACGTCGATCCCGAGACGGGGTTGATCACCGCGGGCACGATCGACGCGGCGCTCGCGCGCTTGACCGTCGACGAGCGCGCGCGGGTCCGCGCCGTCCTGCCGGTCCATCTCAACGGCCAGGTCTGCGCGATGGCGCCGATCGCTTCTGCAGCGGCGCAGCGCGGGTGGTCGGTCGTCGAGGACGCCTGCCATGCGCTCGGCGCCCGCTACGACGACGGAACCCCGGTCGGCGGCGCGCCTGCGACTCTCGCGTGTTTCTCGTTTCATCCGGTGAAGACGATCACCACCGGCGAAGGCGGCGTGGTCACGACGGTCAGCGACGCCATGGCGGAGCGGCTCGCGCGCTTCCGCAGCCACGGCATGGTGCGCGACTCGGCGCGGTTCGCCGACGCCGGCGCGGCGTTCGACGCGAGCGGCGCGGCCAATCCCTGGTACTACGAGATGCCGGAGCTCGGATACAACTACCGCCTCTCCGACATTCACGCCGCGCTCGGCCTGCAGCAACTCCGCAAGCTCGCGCGCTTCACCGCCCGCCGCGCGGAACTCGTGGCGAGGTACGACGCGTTGCTGGCGCCGCTGGCGCCGCGCATCCGGCCGATTGGGCGCCGTCCCGGCGCGCGGTCGGCATGGCACCTTTATCCGGTGCTGGTCGATTTCGCGGCCCTCGGCATCGAGCGCGGCGCGCTGATGCGGCGGTTGCGCGAGCGTGGTATCGGAACGCAGGTCCACTACATTCCGGTTCATCGCCAGCCTTACTACCGGGGGCGATACGGCGCGATCGATCTGCCGGGCGCCGAGGCCTACTACGCGCGCGTCTTGAGCCTGCCGCTGTTCGTCGGCCTCACCGACGGCGAGGTTGAGCGCACCGTCGGCGCGCTGCGCGAGGCGGC
>JAEULD010000012.1 GCA_016792765.1 Candidatus Odyssella sp. | reverse complement strand
GCCCGCCGTGCCGCCCGTTTCTTCATCCGCCCGCGCACCCACACGACGACGGCGCCGATCACGGTCGTGCCGACGAAGAAGACGAACACGTAGCCGAACACCTTCTCGCCGATGTTGTGCACGTCCTTGAAGTAGATCCCGGCCACGGCGCCGGGGACGAGCAGCATCGGCAGCCAGACGATCGCCGAGACGACGTTGGCCACCTGGAATTTCCACTGCGTCATCTTCATCATGCCGGCCACGATCGGCACCACCGCGCGCAGCGGGCCGAAGAAGCGGCCGATGAACACGCTCAGCACGCCCCAGCGCCGGAAAAATTCGTATCCGCGTTCGAGCTGCTCGGGCTTGTCGCGGAACGGCCACATCCGCGGCACGCGATCCTTGAAGTAGAGCCCGATCCAATACGAGACCGAATCGCCGAACGCCGCGCCGGCAATGCCCCACGGGATCACGATCCACGCATCGAGCGCACCCGAGCCCACCAGCGCGCCGGCGCCCACGATCATCGCTGTGAACGGCACGAGCAACGAGAGGAACGCCATCGATTCGGCGAAGGCCAGCCCGAAGACGACCGGCCCCGCGACCAGGCGGTTCGCCGAGATGAAGCGGAGCACGTCTTCGATCCATTGGTCCATGAAGCTGCGTCCGCCACCGCCCGGCACGTTGCAATGCGCTAGATTGGCGCGCCGCCGCCCGCAACGCGAGCCCGCAGCGCCCGCGCCATCCAAAAAACGGTTGCACCCGGCTTCGAGCGGCGCGACAACCTGTCCTTAACCATGGCACTCTAGTCTGCCGCAATGGCGGCACCGGCCGTATTGCAACTTCGGCGTGCCGCCGCGCGCCGTTGCGGAGGAACGTACAGCGGATGAGGAACGCCGCACCCATGCCCGAGCCCACCCCATCGGTGGAGGAGGCGAACGCGGGCACCGGCGGCGAGGCCGGCGGCGGGGTCGCCGCGGCGCTCGCGGCCGTGTTCGGCGTTTCTCCGCTTGGGCAGGCCCTGTTCGACGAGGCCGGGCGCTGCATCGCCGCGACACCCGAGTTCGGGCGCCGCGCCGCCGGCGCCGCCGATGCCGGCGGGCGCCTCGGCGCCGGCTTCCTGGCCGCCGCCGACGTGCGCGCGGTCACGATCGGCGGCCGCGGCTGCACGCTGGTCTCGCTGCGCGACGAGGCCGCTTCGGCTGCCGCCGCGCCAACGGTTTCGGCGGCGCCCGCGGAGCGGCCCGAGCCGGTGCTGCGCGCGCTGCTCGATGCGCTGCCGGCCTCCGTCAATCTCAAGGATCGCAATCTCCGCTACCTGTTCATGAACAGGGCGCAGGCGCAGCTCTGGGGCATCGATCCCGCCGCCGCCCTCGGACGCACCGCGGCCGAGCTGCGCGGCGAAGCGGCGCCGAGGAGCCTCGAATACGAGCGCCGCGTGCTCGAAACCGGCGCGGCGATCCCGTTTTTCGACGACAATCTCGCCGGCGCGGATGGCGTGGCGCGCGACTGGCTCGTCACCAAGCTGCCGATCAAGAATCCGCGTACCGGCGAAACGGAAGGCGTCGCCACGTTCGCGCTCGACGTCAGCGACCGGAAGCGGCTCGAAGCGGCGCTGATGGCCACGAAGCGCGCGGCCGAGGCCGCGAGCCAGGCCAAGACGCTGTTCCTCGCGCAGGTGAGCCACGAGTTGCGCACGCCGCTCAACGCCATCATCGGCTTCACCGAGATGATGACGCAGGAGATCTTCGGCCCGCTCGGCGCGCCGCAGTATTACGGCTATGCCGGCGACGTGCTGAAAGCGGCGCGCCACCTCCTCAGCCTCATCACCGATATGCTCGACGTGACGCGCCTCGACGCCGGCGCGCTGGCGCTCGAGCTGGCGCCGGTTGCCCCGGGCGAGATCGTCGGCGAAGCCGGCCGCATGATGGCGCCGGCCGCGGCCAGCAAGCGCATCCAGCTCCGCCAGTTCGTCGAGCCGTCGCTGCCCGCGCTCAAGGCCGATGCGCGGCGCCTGCGCCAGGCGCTCATCAACCTCATCGCGAACGCCGTGAAGTTCACGCCCGACGGCGGCACCGTCGGCTTCGGCGCGCACCGGGCCGCGGGCGGCATCGAAATCTACGTCGAAGACAGCGGCATCGGCATGGCGCCCGAAGACATCGAGGTGGCGCTCACCGTGTTCGGCCGCGCCAAAGACGGCTACGCCCGCGCGCAGGAAGGCACCGGCCTCGGCCTGCCGCTCGCCAAGGCGCTGATCGAGCGCCACGGCGGCCGCTTCACGATCGAAAGCGTGCGCGGCAAAGGCACCAAGATCAGGGCGGTGTTCCCGGCCGAGTGCATCGTGCGCGACGGCAGCGCGGCCTAGCCGGCTCCCGGCCCGGCTACTTCAGCGCCTTCTCCAGGCGCGCCAGGCCTTCGCCGAGGCGGTCGAGCGAGCACGCGAAGCAGAGGCGCATGAAATTCGGCGCGCCCGGGCCGAACGCCGTGCCGGGCGCCAGGCCCACATTCGCGCGGTCGACGAGCTTGAAGGCCAGCGCGCGCGCGTCGTCTTCGCCGTCGACCGAGAAGAACGCGTAGAATGCGCCGTCGGGCGGCGCATAGCGCACGCGCGGCAGGCGCGAGAACGTCTCCGTCACCATGTCGCGGCCTTTGGCGCAGCGCGCCACCTGCTCGGCGAGGAACGCGTCGCCGTCGTTCAGTGCGGCCACGGCGCCGTGCTGCAGGAATGTCGGCACGCCCGACGTGTTGTATTGCACGAGATTCTCGTAGACCTGCCCGAGCTGCTTCGAGGCCACCACCCAGCCCATGCGCCAGCCGGTCATCGCCCAGTTCTTCGAGAACGTGTTGACGACGACGACGCGCTCGTCCGGATCGGCGATCTCGAGGAACGAGGGCGCGGCTTTCCGGTCGTAGACGAGACGGCCATACACCTCGTCGGCCACGATCCAGAGGCCGCGCTTGCGCGCGAACTCCAGCAGCGCCTTCTGCTCCGCACGGCTCATCATGTAGCCGGTCGGGTTGCCGGGCGAATTCACGAAGATGATCTTCGTCTTCGGCCCGCACGCGGCCATCACCTTCTCGATATCGAGCGTCCAGCCGCGGTTGCCGAAGGTCAGCATCACCGGCCTTACGACCCCGCCCATGATTTCGGCGGCGGCGGCGACGTTGGGCCAGCACGGGCTCGGCACCACGATCTCGTCGCCGGGGTTGAGAAGCATCTGCATCGTTTCCTTGATCGCCGACATGCCGCCGACGGTCACGAAAACGCGCTCGGGATCGATCTTCGCCGCGTAGCTGCGCGAAAGATAATCCGCCAGCGCCTGGCGCAGCGGGGGAATGCCGCGCTGATAGGTGTAGAAGGTTTCGCCGCGCTTCAGCGCCGCCATGGCCGCGTCGGCGATGAAGGCCGGCGTCGGCTTGTCGCCCTCGCCCACCCAGAGCGGCACGAGGTCCTTCTTGAGACGCGCGTAATTGACGACCTCGACGATGCCGCTTTCGGGCAGGGCCTTGATCTCGGGGCGGATCGCGTCGATGAGCGCCGTCTTCGGCGAATCGGTCATGGCGGGATGCGAATGAATTGCGGTGGCGGCGGGAAGCCCGGCACAATGGCGAGCGGGGGTGCCGGGCGCAAGTCCGGCCGCCTCCTTGTCCTGCGACAATGGCGCCGGCGGCCATGAGCGAACGGAACATCGATGCGGTTGCGTGCGCGCTCGAGGCGCGGGCGGCGCTCGGCGAATGCCCGGTCTGGGACGCGCGCGCGGGCGCGCTCTACTTTGCCGACATTCACGGCCCCGCCCTCTTCCGGCTCGATCCGGCGACCGGCGCGCTGCGGCGCTGGGCCATGCCGGCGAAGCTCGGCAGTTTCGCTCTCGCCGCCGACGGGGCCGGCGCGGTGCTGGCTCTGGCGACGGGCTTCGCGCGGCTCGATTTCGCGAGCGGCGCGGTCGCCGCGATCGCGAATCCGCTCGTCGGCGCGGCGGATCATCGCTTCAACGACGGCGGCGCCGATCCGGCCGGGCGCTTCTGGGCCGGCACGATGCACGGCTCGGGCCGGCGCGCAAGCGGAACGGTGTATCGCCTCGACGGAAGCGAAGCGCACGCCGTGTTCGGCGGCTTCTCCGTTCCCAACGGCCTGGCCTGGAGCCCCGACGGCGCCCGCCTCTATCTCAACGATTCGCCGCGCGCGATGTTCGTCGCGGACTACGACTCTGCGAGCGGCCGCGCGAGCGCGCCCTATGTGTTCGCCGACGCGCGCGCGGCGCCCGGCTATCCCGACGGCACGGCGGTCGACGCCGAGGGCTTCCTCTGGAACGCGCGCTGGGACGGCGGCGGGGTCGCGCGCTTCGCACCGGACGGGCGGCTCGACCGCTTCGTGCCGCTGCCGGTCTCGCGGCCGACGAGCTGCGCGTTCGGCGGCCCGAGTCTCGACCGGCTCTACGTGACGAGCGCGCGCACCGGGCTCGACGAGGCGACGCTGGCGCGGGAACCGCTGGCCGGCGGCGTCTTCGCGATCGACGCGGGCGTGAATGGCCTTCCGGCCCGCCGCTGGCGCGGCGGTTAACCATGAAAGGGGCTCGCCCGGCGCGTCGTCGTCATGCTTAAATTTCGGTTACACTGCGCGCGTCGCCACGCCGCGAGGGCCTACGCGAAACCGCATCGTCTGCGTGATTGCGGTTTCCCGTCGGCTCGTGAGGGGTGAAGTCGAGGTGAGCGAGCGCGAAAAGCCCGCGCAGGACGAGAATCGCCGGCCGCCGAGCGGCCCGGTGTCGTCGCCGCGCACCTATTTCGGCCGGGCAAGCCGCGCCGCCACCGGCGCGATGCGGACCGGCATCAGCGACCCGGCCGAACCGGGCCTGCTGGCGCGGGCGAAGCGCCCGGCCGTCTACCGCGCCGGCGATCCCGCGCTGCGCCTCTTCGCGGGCCTCGGGCTGCCGCTGTCGCCCACCCTGCCGATCACCGGCGCGGTGGCGACGTTGTCGGGTATCCGCGACGGCGAGCACGAAAAGCTGTTCGTCGATCTCGGCACGACGCTGGTGCGCGCGGCGCGGCAGCGCGACGATGCGGCCGGCACGCTGCGCCTCGCGCTGTCCCGCACGCAGAGCGCGGAAACCTACAGTGCGCTGCTCGGCTCGCTGCGCTACGTCAACGACGCGCCGGCGCTCACGGCCGGGGCGCGCCGCATCGTGCTGCAGATCGTCGATGCCGGCGGCGGACTCCGCGACGTCGCCGAAGCGCAATTCTCGGTCGGCGAGGCGCCGGAGGCGGCGATGCCCGGGCGTTCGCCCGCGCCCGCCGCGGGGGCGGCGGAGGCCGGCGGCGCTTCGACCTGGGCCGGCGATGCGCGCATCGTCCTCGGCGAATCGGCCGCGTTCAACACCGAAGGCGATTACACGATTTTCCTCTGGCCGCGCCGCCGGGCCGCGCCGGCCGAGCGCAGGCGAACCGTGCCGCCGCCTGCCGCGCCGGAGGCGGCCGCCGGCTCCTACTTCTCGGCGGGCGGCAAGCTCTATCGCTTGTTCGAGAGCCCCGTGGCGCCGGCTGCGGCGGCATCGCCCGAAGGGCCGCCGCAAGCCGCGCCGTTGGCGGCGTCCGCAGTGCTGGCGGCGCAAACGCCGGCGGCCGCCAACGACAGCGCGCCGTCGCCGCAACGCGCGGCCAACGACGCCGTCTGGATGCCCGGCCGCGGCGTGCCGCCGCCGGGCTTCGCGCGCCCGGCGATGCTGCGCCTCGAGGACATTTTCGGCTCCGACATGCAGGACGCGATCGCGCGCCGCCTGATCGGCCTGCGCATCGCGTCGTCCGGCGCGTAGAACCGGAGCCGCGCCGCGTCAATCCAGGAAAATGTCCGGCGCCGGCTCTTTGTTCGGATCGAAGCGGTACTTCGCGAAATCCGTCACGCCGGCCCGGCGCAGCACGTCTTCGTCGATGAAGAAATTGCCCGTGCATTGCCTGGCGGGCTGCGTCAGCACCCAATGCGCGGCGTCGGCCATGATCTCGGGCTTGCGCCCGCGGCCGGGATCCACGCCCGGGATCATCTGCAGCGCCGCCGTCGTGACGATCGTTCGCGGCCACAGGCCGTTCACGGCGATGCCGAGCGGCTTGAACTCCTCGGCGTGGCCGAGCACGCACATGCTCATGCCGTACTTCGCCATCGTGTAGGCGACGTGATGCTGGAACCAGCGCGGATTCATGTTCAGCGGCGAGGCGAGCGTCAGCACGTGCGGGTTCGCGGCCCTCTTGAGGTGCGGCAGGCAGGCCTGCGTCGAAGCATAGGTGCCGCGCACGTTGACGCCGAACATCAGATCGAAGCGCTTCATCGGCGTGTTCGGCGTATCGGTGAGATTGATCGCGCTCGCGTTGTTCACGAGGATGTCGATGCCGCCGAACCGCGCCGCGGTTTCGTCGACGGCCTTCAGGATCTGGTTCTCGTCGCGGATGTCGCATTGCACCGGCAGCGCGTTTCCGCCGGCGGCCTCGATCTCCTGGGCCGCGGAAAAGATCGTGCCGGGCAGCTTCGGATGCGCCTCGGTCGTCTTGGCCGCGATCGCGACGTTGGCGCCGTCGCGCGCCGCGCGCACCGCGATCGCGAGCCCGATTCCGCGGCTCCCGCCGGTGATGAACAGCGTCTTTCCCTTGAGCGATGCCATTTTCGCCTCCTGCGAAAGATTGGGTTCACAGGTAGCCGGGGAGCCGGAGAGAACGGAAATCTTCGCGCGCCGAAGGCGCGCAATTCTTGCCTCTCCCCGGCTCCCCGGCTCCCTGGTGCGATTGCTCAGCTTCCCTTGAACGCCGGCCTGCGCTTCTCGACGAAAGCGCGGATGCCCTCGGCGAAATCGGGCTCCGTGGCGCTCAGAGCGAATGCCTCGGCCTCGCGCTGGAGCTGGGCCTCGAGCGGGTTGTCGATCGAGCGCTGCAGCAACGCCTTGGTGCGGCCGTAAACGGCGGTCGGCCCGGCGGCGAGCCGCGCCGCGAGCTTCGCCGTCGCGGCCTCGAGCTCGGCCGCGGGCACCACCTTGTTGATGAGGCCGAGCCGCTCCGCCGTCGCGGCGTCGAAGCGTTCGGCGAGCAGCGCGATCTCGGCGGCTTTCTTGAGGCCGACGAGCCGCGGCAGGGCGAAGGTGGAGCCGCCGTCGGGCGAGACGCCGATCGCGCTGTAGGCGAGCGTGTAATACGAGGTGTCGGCCGCGATCGCGAGATCGCACGCCATCATGAGGCTGAGCCCGAAGCCCGCCGCGGCGCCCGAAACGCTGGCCAGCACCGGCTTCGGCATGCGGCGCAGCGACAGGATCATCGCGTGGACTTCCTGGATGAAGCTCTCGAACGTCACCTTGATCTCGGGCGCCGAATACCTGCTGAGACTTTCGCCAAACCACTTCAGGTCGCCGCCGGCCATGAAATGCTCGCCGCCGCGGATCACGACGCAGCGCACCGCCTTGTCCTGCTCGGCCTTGAACACCGCCTCGCGCAGCGCGAGCGAGAGATCCCGGTTCAGCGCGTTGAGCGCCTTCGGGCGGTTCATCGTGATGGTGCACACGCCGCCGGCGGCGGACGTGAGGACGATCGGTTCGGACATCGGGGGCTTCCTCGCGGTTTCGCCTTCTCTACACCGCGCGGCCCGCCCCGTCCAAGCGGCGGCGCGCTAAGCCCTGGCGCGCATCGCGTGCCAGGCGGCGTAGTCGCGGCCCGGATGCACCGTGCCGCAGGCCGGGCAGCGCCGCGCGGTCTCGGGCGCCGTGTAGAACTTCTCGTAGGCCACCGGCAGGTCGGCGACGATGTCGGCGAGCTGCACGTCGATGCGCCAGATGCGCGTCGCGCATTTCGCGCAATAGAACTCGAAGGCGTCGAGCAGCCCCTTCGGCCGGTTGACCTCGACGACGAGGCAGAGGCTGCCCGGCTCGGGCCGCTGCGGCGAGTGGCGCACGTGGCGCGGCAGCAGGAACGTGTCGCCCTCCTTGAGCACGACGCGGTCGAACTTGCCGCGGTCCCAGATCAGGAGATGCGCGTTGCCGCGGAACTGCCAGAAATACTCCTCGAGCGGATCGTCGTGGAAATCGGTGCGCTGGTTGGGGCCGCCCACGACGGTGACGATGAAATCGTCGGTGTTTTTCCAGATCTGCGCGTTGTTCACCGGCGGCTTCAGCGCCGCCGCGTTGTCGGCGAGCCATTTCGGAAAGCTGATCGGCGGCTGCATGGTCTCCTCCCGGCGCGCGCAACGGCGCATCGGGCGAATGTCGGCGCGAAGCGCCGCCGCCCGCCTTGATCTCGGTCAAATGCAGGGCGGGTCAGGCGGCAACCCGGCGCACGAAATCCGCCACCGCCGCGCCGATCTCGTGCGGCGAATCTTCCTGGACGAAATGCGCGCCCTTCACCCGGATCTCGGTCTGGTTCGGGAAGCGGCGGCAGGCTTCGCGCTGCGGGCCGATCAGGATGGAACCCGGCTCGGCGTCGACGAACAGCTTCGGCACCGGCGAACGCGCAAGCCACGCCGCGTAGGCGGCGGCAATGTCGGCCACCTCCCTGGGCTCGCCGCCGACCGGGATCTGGCGCGGCCAGGTCAGCATCGGCCGCCTCCCCTCGCCCGGCTCGCGGAACGGCGCGCGATAGGCGTCGTGCTCTTCGGGCGAGAGCTTGCGCAGGATCGCGCCGGGCAGGATGCCCTCGATGAAGACGTTCTTCTCGAGGATGATCTTCTCGCCGGCCGGCGAGCGCATGGCCTGGAAGATGTTGCGCGCGTTCTCGGGCCAGTCGTCCCACGAGGCGATCGGCGCCACGATGGTCTCCATGTAGGCGAGGCCGGCGACGCGCGTTTCGTTGCGCCGCGCCCAATGGAAGCCGAGCGCCCCGCCCCAATCGTGCAGCACGAGGACGACGCGCTTTCCGGGCAGCACCGCCTCGAACCACGCATCGAGATAGCGCGCGTGATCGGCGAACCCATAGCGGCCCGCCGGATTCTTGCCGGAGGCGCCCATGCCGATGAGGTCGGGCGCGAGGCACCGCGCGACCGGCGCCACGTGCGGAATCACGTTGCGCCAGAGATACGACGAGGTCGGGTTGCCGTGCAGAAAAACCGCGACCGGTCCCTGCCCTGCCCCCGTTTCGACATGGCTCATCGCACTGTCGAGAACGGAAACGCGCTGGCGCGGGTGCGGATCGGCGCCGTGAATGAACATGCCTTCAGCTCCGTGGTTCGAAGGGCGGCCACCGTAACCTGCCGGTATCGCCCCTGGTAAGTGCGTGTGTTGATTGCGAGCCGTGCTGCCAGCTCGTCAGGCAAGCGAGGAATCGCGAAGTGCCGAGGTTGTAAAGAACATTGATCGACACGCAAAAGGCGTGCAATCGTGCGGGGCGCTGACGGCGCGGCCGAAACCTCGGGAGGAAGCGATGAAAGTCATCGACGGCAAGCTCTGCAACAACGCGGGAACACCGGTCCCTTTTCGCCAAGCCTTCGACACGCGCGGTCCATTCAGCGCCCCGCCGAAGGTCCTTGTCCTGCATTACGACGCCATGCGCAGTCAGTCGGAAGCGGTTTCTGCACTGACGCGCAACGACAAGAACTATATCTCCGCGCATCTCTCGCTGAGCCGCGAGGGCGATTGGGTGCAGATGGCCAATCTCGGCGAGGTAACGCTGCACGCCGGAGACGGCACGCTCGCTGCGGCGAGGCCCTACGGCACCTATTCATGGGGCGGCGTCGGCCGATCCACGCTCAATGCGACGGCTATCGGTATCGAGATCAACAATCTCGGGTGGCTCGATCGGCGCCGGGGCGAACTTTGGACGCGGCAGGAGCAGGAGCTCGTCGTCGGCTGGCCGGCGGCCGACTGCATAGTGGCCGTCCATCCGCACCGCGGAGGCGCGAAAATGGGATGGCCGCGCTATCCAGACGAGCAGATTGCGGCGCTCGACAAGGGCATCGCGGCCATCCTCGCAGCCTTTCCGTCGATCGAGCGAATCGTGGGTCACGACGAGGTTTCCAAACAGAAATACGACCCCGGCCCGGCATTCCCGCTCGATGCTATCCGGCAGCGGTTCGAAAAGAGGGGCGTATCGCCGTAGCGCGTGCTCTACGCGCCCTCCCCTTCCCTATCGCTGCCGCACGAGATCGTCTTCGGGATAGGCGCCGATCTTGTGGATCGCGAGGTCGGCGCCGAGATGCTCTTCCTCGTCGGTGAGCCTGATGCCGAACAGCATCTTCAGCACGAGATAGACCAGCCCGCCCGCCGCGAACGCATAGGCCGCGCCGAGCAGCGAGCCCACGAGCTGCGCCATGAAGCTCACGCCGCCCATGCCGCCCAGCGCCGTGGAGCCGAAAATGCCGGCCGCGATGCCGCCCCACAGCCCGCACAGTCCGTGCAGCGGCCACACGCCGAGCACGTCGTCGATGCGCAGCCGGTTCTGGCAGAGGTTGAACGCCACCACGAACAGCCCGCCCGCGACGGCGCCCGTCGCCAGCGCGCCGATCGGGTGCATCAGCGCCGAGCCCGCGCAGACCGCGACGAGGCCCGCGAGCGGCCCGTTGTGCACGAAGCCCGGGTCCTTGTTGCCGACGACGGTGGCCGCCAGCAGCCCGCCCGCCATCGCCATCAGCGAATTCACGGCGACGAGGCCGGTGATGTCGGCCACCTTCTGCGCGCTCATCACGTTGAAGCCGAACCAGCCCACCGTCAGCGCCCACGATCCCAGCGCCAGGAACGGAATGTTCGACGGCGGAATGCCCACGACCGCGCCGCCCTTCCGGTAGCGTCCGCGCCGCGCGCCGAGCAGCAGCACCGCGGCCAGCGCCATCCAGCCGCCGACGCAATGCACGACGATCGAGCCCGCGAAATCCGTGAACTTCGCGCCGAACGCGCCCTCGAACCATTTCTGGATTCCGAAGCGCTCGCCCCACACCGCCGCCTCGAACAGCGGATAGAACACCGCGACGATGACGCCGGAAGCGATCGCCTGCGGCCAGAACTTCGCGCGCTCCGCGATGCCGCCCGAAATGATCGCCGGCACCGCGGCGGCGAAGGTCAGCAAGAAGAAGAATTTCATCAGCGTGTAGCCGTTCTTGCCGAACGCCTCGGGCGCCTTCTCCGCGGCGCCCGAGATCACCGGCGCCGGCCCGAAGAAATCGATGCCGTAGGCGATCGTGAAGCCGATGAAGAAATACGCGATGGTCGAGATGCTGAAATCGGTGAAGATCTTGATCAGCGCGTTGACCTGATTCTTGCGGCGTACGGTGCCGACCTCGAGAAACGCGAAGCCGGCGTGCATCGCCGTCACCATCACCGCGCCGATCAGCAGGAAAAAGACGTCGGTGCTGGTCTTGAAGGCGTCCATGGCGTTCCCCCTGGCGGTCTTTGCCGAAGCGCTGCTCCGAGCGCTTCTTGAGAATGCCAAACCGCAAGCGAAAAAGCTTCTATTTTGTGCAAATGGGCCAACCGGCGGATCCTTGTCGTTATTTGCCTAAATTTTAGGCAGAATGACCCGCTTTAAGGCTTGTTTATGAGAAATCAAATTCAATGCCGGGCTCCGCGGGCGCGGAACCCTGAAACCAGGCGGGCGTAACTCGCATATGGCGCGCGATCGAACATCGAGGGACGACGACATGGGCGGCGGCGAGGGCCGGGCAGGGGAGGGGCTTTCGGAGCGCTCGACCCGCTTCCTCGAGAAGCTCATGGAACGGCTGGCGCGCCACAACCGCGATGCCGAAGAGCTCGCCGAGGCCATGCAGAGCCGACGCAAGCGCTGAGCCTCGCGGCGCCGCTTCCGAAGCCGAAAAGAAAGCGGCGCCCGAACCGAAGTCCGGGCGCCGGAAGTTGAGGCGCCGTCGAGGACGGGCGCCCCGAGGACACTCGGTTGCGTCAGTGAACCGTCTCGCCATGCTCGGCGAGATCGAGTCCTTCGCGTTCCTGTTCCACCGGGACCCGGAGGCCGACGATGGCTTTGACGATAACGAGGATGACGGCCGTGGCCACGGCGGTGAAAGCGACCGTCGCCACCACGCTGTAGATCTGCGGCAGCATCTGCGCGGCGTTGCCGTCGATCCAGCCGACCGCTGCGTCGCCGCCCTTGACGGCCTTGGTCGCGAACACGCCGGTGAGGAGGGCGCCGACGATGCCGCCCACGGCGTGCACGCCGAAGGCGTCGAGCGCGTCGTCGTACTTGAACGTCCGCTTGAGGCTGGTGACGGCCCAGTAGCAGACGAGGCCCGCCGCCGCGCC
Source organism: Candidatus Odyssella sp. (assembly GCA_016792765.1). Classification (GTDB taxonomy): domain Bacteria; phylum Pseudomonadota; class Alphaproteobacteria; order Bin65; family Bin65; genus SBBV01. The sequence continues at coordinate 19,673 of JAEULD010000012.1, read as the reverse complement.
GATCACGAAGGCGCCGAGCACGCCGACATAGCCCGAGGCGGGGGTGATCGCGACGAGGCCGGCGACCGCGCCCGAGATTACGCCGAGGATGCTCGCCTTGCCGCGCGCCATCCACTCGAGGAACATCCACACCAGCGCGGCCACGGCCGAGGCGAGCTGCGTGACCAGCATGGCCATGCCGGCATTGCCGTTCGCGGCCACGGCCGAGCCGGCGTTGAAGCCGAACCAGCCCACCCACAGCAGCGACGCGCCCACCACGCTGAGCGTCAGGTTGTGCGGCGCCATGTTCTCGGTGCCGTAGCCGGTGCGCCGGCCGAGCATCACCGCGCAGACCAGGCCCGCCACGCCGGCGTTGATGTGCACGACGGTGCCGCCCGCGAAGTCGAGCGCGCCCATGTCGGCCAGCCAGCCGCCGCCCCACACCCAGTGCGCGACGGTGGAGTAGACGACGATGCTCCACAGCACCATGAACGGCACCATCGCCGCGAACTTCATGCGGTCGACATAGGCGCCGACGATGAGGGCAGGGGTGATGATCGCGAACGTCATCTGGAAGACGACGAACACGGTTTCGGGAATGGCGTTGGTCGAATCCGTCTCCGGAAACAGCGTGTTGAGCCCGACCCCCTTCAGGAACGCCTTGCTCGCGCCGCCGATCCAGTTGTTGTCGCCGGTGAAGGCCAGCGAATAGCCGATCGCGACCCAGACGACGGTGATGAGGCAGGTGGTGGCGAACACGTGCATGACGACCGAGAGCACGTTCTTCTTGCGCACCATGCCGCCATAGAAGAGGGCGACGCCCGGAATCGTCATCAGCAGCACGAGCGCGGTCGCGGTCAGCATCCACGCGGTGTCGCCCGCGTTCAGCGTCGAGGGGACCGGCTTTTTCTCGTCGGCCTTCTTCTCGTCCGGCTTCGCGTCGGGCTTGGCGGTCTCCGCCGGCTTCGCGTCCTGCGCGGGCACGACGCCGTCGGCCGGCGCCGTCTTGGCCTGAAGCGCCGGCAGGTCCGCGGTCTGCGCCCGCGAGCTGCTCGCCGTGTGGCCGGCGAGGGCGACGAAGCAGAGCAGGGCGAGCAGCATCAGCGGCAGCCGCGCCCAACGCGCCCAGTTCGATTTCAGTACGAGTGCGGTCATTGTGTCTGGACTCCCCTAGATCGCGTCGTCGTTGGATTCGCCGGTGCGGATGCGCAGCGCGTGCTCGATGTCGAACACGAAAACCTTGCCGTCGCCGATCGAGCCGGTCCGCGCGGCCTTCGCGATGGCTTCCACCGCGCGTTCGGTCACGTCGGCTTTCACCGCCACTTCGATCTTGATCTTGGGCAGGAACCCGATCGCGTACTCGGCGCCGCGATAGATCTCCGTGTGCCCTTTTTGCCGGCCGAAGCCCTTCACCTCGGTCACGGTCATGCCGGTCACTCCGAGCCCGAGAAGCGCTTCGCGCACTTCGTCGAGCTTGAACGGCTTGATGATTGCGCTCACCAGCTTCATTCGTTGCTCCTCTGCTCTGCGGCGCCGTCCCCGAAAGCCGTCCGGCGCCGGCCGCGGCCCCGAGCGGGGCCGCCCGTGAGGAGTCAAGAACCGTGCCAATGATGTAACGTATTGAAATTACTTGATAAAAATCGGGAGCCGCCAGTCACGGCAAGATCCGGGTCGAGGGCGATTGGCGCGCGCTTGTGCATTGCCCATTTGATAGGCGAGGGCGCTTCGCCGCGCCCCGGCGAGGGCGCTTGATCGCCGGAAGGGCAAGCCGTCAAATGCCGCATACGGCGGGCGCGGAGCAGGGACGCAACATGACCGAGCGGGTCGATGTCGCCATTGTCGGCGGCGGCATGGTGGGCGGCACGTTGGCCGCGGCGCTGGCCGAGGCGGGGCTGTCGGTGGCGCTCGTCGATCGCGCCGATCCGGCCGAGCAGCTGGAGCAGGCCTATGACGGGCGCACGGTCGCGATCGCCCACGCGACCCACAGGCTGCTGCAGGCGACCGGCCTCTGGACGCGGCTCGTGCCGCACGCGGAGCCGATCCTCGACATTCGCGTGACCGACGGGCCGTCGCTGCTGTTCCTGCATTACGACCATCGCGAGCTCGGCGAGGACCCGCTCGGCTACATCGTCGAGAACCGCGCGATCCGCCGCTCGCTGTTCGCGCGGCTCGGCGGGCTCGAAACGCTGCGGTTCCGCGCGCCGGCCGCGCTCGCGCGCCACATCGCGATGCCGGCCGGCGTGACTCTCACGCTTGCCGACGGCAACGAAATCGATGCGGCGCTGCTCGTCGCGGCCGATGGCAGCGATTCGGCGCTGCGCCGCGCCGCGGGCATCGCCTCCGCGCAATGGGACTACGGGCAGACCGCGATCGTCTGCACGATGGCGCACGAGAAGCCGCATCGCGGCATCGCGCACGAGCGGTTCCTGCCGGCCGGGCCCTTCGCGGTGCTGCCGATGACCGACGATCCGGTGCACGGGCACCGCTCCTCGATCGTGTGGACCGAGAAGAAGGCGCTCGCACCGGCGATGCTCGCGTTGCCGGAGGCCGATTTCTCGTTCGAGCTCCATCGCCGCTTCGGGCCGTGGCTCGGCGAAGTGCGCGTCGCCGGCGGGCGCTGGAGCTATCCGCTGCGCTTCGCGCACGCGGAAACCTACGTCAAGCCGCGCTTCGCGCTGGTCGGCGATGCCGCGCACACGATGCATCCGATCGCGGGGCAGGGGCTCAACATCGGCCTGCGCGACGTGGCGGCGCTCGCCGAAGTGCTCGTCGACGCGAAGCGGCTCGGCCTCGATATCGGCTCGGCGGCGGTGCTCGAGCGCTATCAGCGCTGGCGCCGCTTCGACAACCAAGTGCTGCTCGGCGTCACCGATACGCTGAATCGGCTGTTCTCCAACGATCTCGCGCCATTGCGCCTGGTGCGCGATCTCGGCATGGCCGCCGTGAACAGGCTCGGTCCGCTCAAGCACTTCTTCATGCGCCACGCGATGGGCACGGTCGGCGATCTGCCGCGCCTTCTGCGCGGCGAGGCGCTGTAGCGGCGCCGGCGCCGCGCGGCAATCAATCGCTCAGTTGCACGGCCCCGGAACGTGGCTCGTCACGGCCGCGTCGGCGCAGGCCTCGCAGCCATTGCCATAGGTCCGGCGCGTGCCGTCGGCGCGAGTGGCGCAAACGGGCCGGAACTCCTTCGTGCACACCTGCGGCCGCGGCGCAGTGCAGGTCACCTGACCGGCGGGGGCGGGCGGCGCCGGCGGCTGTTGCTGGGCGCAGGCGGGTGCCGCGGCGGCGGCGAACGTCAGAGCGAGGAAGGCGCGCTTCATGCACGACATGCTATGCCTCCGGACCCGCAACGCAAGATCGACGCCATGTCTCCACCGACGCTCGAAACCGCCCGCCTGATCCTCCGCCCGCCGGCCGCCGCCGATTTCGAGGCCTGGGCCGCATTCATGGCCGATGCCGACGTGCAGCATTTCCTCGGCGGCGTGCAGCCGCGCGCGCTCGCCTGGCGCGGCCTCTGCACGATGGCCGGCGCCTGGGCGCTGTACGGCTTCGCGATGTTTTCGATCATCGAGAAATCGAGCGGGCGCTGGATCGGGCGGCTCGGGCCCTGGTTTCCGGAAGGTTGGCCGGGCCCGGAGATCGGCTGGGGTCTCGTGCGCGCGGCGTGGGGCAAGGGCTACGCCGCCGAGGGAGCGTCGGCGGCCATCGACTGGGCCTTCGCCACGCTCGGCTGGACCGAGGTCGTGCATTGCATCGACCCGAAAAACCGCGCCTCGCAAGCCGTCGCGCAACGCCTCGGTTCGCGCTACCTGCGCGAAGGCGTGATGCCCGCACCGATCAACACGAACACGCAGATCTGGGGGCAGAGCAGGGACGAGTGGATGCGCCGCAAGAAATCGTAGGGGCGGGTCGGGGATCCGCCCCTACGGCATCTCTTCACTTCGCCCTTGGATCGCGCTTCAGGCCGCGCTGCGCGAGCTCGGCGAGATATTGCGCCCACAGCGTCTCGCGGTTGCGGCCGATCTCGTAGAGGTATTGCCACGAGTAGATTCCGCTGTCGTGAAGGTCGTCGAACACGATGCGGATCGCGTAGTTGCCGACCGGCTCGATCTCGAGAATGCCCACGTGCTGGCGGCCGGCCACCAGTTGCTTCTGCGACGGCGCGTGCCCCTGCACCTCGGCCGAGGGGCTTTCGACGCGCAGGAACTCCGCGGGATAGGAGAAGCGCGCGCCGTCGTCGAAATCGATCTCGAGGCGCTTCTCGGCCTTGTTCAGGCGGATTTCCGTCGGCCAGTGCTCGGTGCCGTAGCCCATGCGGCGCGCGCTACTCGCTCGCCGTCAGCGGCCGGGCCTCGTCTTGCAGCATGATGGGAATGCCGTCGCGGATCGGATAGGCGAGGCCGGCGGCGTCCGAGATCAGCTCCTGCTTCTCGGCGTCGTAGCGCAGGCGCGTATGCGTCACCGGGCAGACGAGGATCTCGAGCAGCTTCGGGTCGACCTGCGCGCCCCGCGATTCGGGGGCGCGCGTCTCGGCGCGCGGGGCGGCTTCGGATTCGGGCGGTTTCGGATCGGCCATCTCAATTCATCCGGCTGGGCCGCTCACCTTTATCCGCGCCGCGGCCCATGGCAAGCAGCGAGATCAGCACGCGCCCGCGCTCGGCGGCGTCGGGCGCCTCGAGCAGCGCCTGCTTCTCGATCGCGTCGAACGGGCACATCGCGGCGAGCAGCACGACGAGATCGGCCGTGCCGGTCCCTTCGACCGCCTTCCAGTCGGCGCCGAACTCGTTGCGCGCGAGATAGGATTTCAGCGCCGCGATCAGGCCGGGCCGGTCGAACGCGCTTTCGGGCGGCGCCTCGAAATCGCCGAGATACGGCGCCCAGTCCGGCTCGACGCGGCGATAGCCGCGCAGCGGCGGCAATTCGCGCGCGACCGCGAAGCGGCAGATGCCGGTGAGGTTGATGAGATAGCGCCCGTCGCTGGTCTCGGTGAACGACGTGATCTTGCCGACGCAGCCGGTCGCGTAGAGCGCGGGCGCGTCGTCGGCCGCGATGCGCTCTTTCACCCTCGGCTGGATCATGCCGACGAGGCGCGCGCCGCCCATCGCGTCCTCGATCATCGCGCGGTAGCGCGGCTCGAAGATGTTGAGCGGAAGCTGGCCGCCCGGCAGCAGCAGCGCGCCCTGCAGCGGGAACACCGGCAGGATGTTCGGCAGATCGGCGGGCGTCAGCGACGCCATGGGCGTTCCTTGCGAAGCCGGAGGATCGGATCCGCTCAGGAAAATAGGATCGCCGAGAGGCCGCGGCGACCCTTCACCGTCAATTCGTTCGTCGGGCCGAGCGCCTCGAACAGCTTCAGCAGCTCCTTGCGCGCGGCGTCCTCGTTCCAGTCGCGCTTGCGCTTCACGATCTCGAGCAGGTGCTGGATGGCGCCCTCGGCATGGCCGCCGGCATAGAGCGCGAGCGCCAGGTCGTAGCGCGCCTGATGGTCGTTCGGGTCCTTCGCGAGCTTGTCCTCGAACGCGCCGAGATCGCCGGCCTTGGCGCCGGCCTCGGCCGCGCGCGCGGCGAGATCGAGCGCGGCCTTGGCGGCGTCGTAATCCGGGCCCTTCTTGGCCTCGGGCGGCAGCGCGTCGAGCATCTGCTTCGCCTGCTCGGTTTCGCCGAGCGCGATCGCCGCGCGCGCGAGGCCGAGCTGCGCTGGCACGTTGTCGGGCTCCTGGTCGAGGATGCGCGCGTAAAGGCTGGCCGCGGTGCCGGCGTCGCCCTTGTTGAGCGCCTCCTTGGCCATCGCCAGCACCTGGTCGAGCTGCGACGGGCCCTGGGCCGCGCCCTTGCCGCCCTTCACCAGCGCGTCGATGAACTGCTTGAGCTGGCTCTCGGGCAGCGCGCCGACGAAGCCATCCACGGGCCGGCCGTCGCGGAACGCGAACACGGCCGGGATCGACTGGATGCGAAACTGCGCGGCCAGCGCCTGGTTCTTGTCGACGTCGAGCTTGACGAGCTTGACCGCGCCCTTCGCCGCCTTCACCAGCCGCTCGAGCAGCGGCCCCAGCGTCTTGCACGGGCCGCACCAGGTCGCCCAGAAATCGACGATCACCGGCTGGCGCTTCGATTCCTCGATCACGTCCTTGGCGAAGTTCTTTGTGTCGGTGTCCTTGACGAGGCCCGCGCCGTTGCCCGCGGCCTGGCCGCCGCCGATGATGGTCTGCATTGCCCGAATGCCCTAAACGTTGCTGGCCGCCTGCCTGCGAGACAGGGGCGTCGATCCCGTATCCGGCACAGCCGGCTGGGAACTTTCGAAGGGCCCGACCGGGCCCGAATTCGCGGAATTTGGCCGCTGGCGGGCCGAGTTACAAGGCCCCGGCAAGGGCGGGGGAGAGCGATGGATTTGAGCGTATTGGCCGGCGCCTGGGCCGACTACGACATCGAGCGGCACAATCCGCCGCGCCCCGACGTGATGGAGGGCTACCGGGCCGCGAGCCGCGCCGCCGCGGCGCCGCGCACGGTGCTGGGCGAGGCCTACGGCTCCGGCGAACGCGAGAAGCTCGATCTGCTCGCGCCGGCGGAAACTGGGGTTCCGGCGATCGTGTTCATCCACGGCGGCTACTGGCGCGCCGGCGCGCGCGAGGACCGGCGCTATCCGGCCGGCGTCTTCGTGCCGCGGGGCGTCGCCTGGATTTCGCTCGGCTATCCGCTCACCGGCACGACGCCGCTGCCCGGCATCGTCGACAGCGTCCGCCGCGCGGCCGCCTATCTGCAAGGCAACGCCGCCAGGCTGGGCCTCGATCCGGCGCGGCTCGTGCTCGTCGGCAATTCGGCCGGCGCCCATCTCGCGGCGATGGCCTTGCTCACCGCGCCGGATGCGCCGGCCTGGCGCGGCGCGGCGCTCGTCAGCGGCGTCTACGATCTCGTGCCCTATCTCGATTTCGAGATCGCGCGCGCCAGCGGCATCACGCGGGCAAACGCGGAAGGGCTGAGCCCGCTGCGCCTGCGCCGCCCGCTGTCGCTGCCGGTGGCGCTCACGCTCGGCGAGCGCGAGCCGCCGATGTTCCACCGGCAGACCGAGCTGTTCGCCGCCCATCTCGCCGCGCTCGGTGCCAAGGTCGAGCGCATTCCCGGCGCCGGTCACGATCACTTCAGCATCATCGGCGAGCTGGGCCGCGACGGCGCGCTCACGCGCGCATTGCTGAAAATGGCGCTGTAGGGGCGGGGGAGCCGCCGCTACGCAGGCTCGCGCGCCGGCAGCGCGAGCAGGCGTGGCGCGTGGCCGATCGCCTCCAGGAAGCGCAGGAAATCCGCGCGCGCGATCGCCGTCGTCGCCTCGTTGGTGAGCGGATGGAAGTTCAGCGTCTCGTGCCGCGCCAGGCCCTCGTCGAGCACGAAGCTCACGAGGCCCTCGGTATCGTTGACGAGACCGAACGGCGTCACCGCGCCGGGAATCACGCCCAAATGCCGCATCAGCCGCTCGGGCGAGCCGAACGAAACGCGCCCGCTGGCGCCCAGCGCCGTACCGAGGGCTTTGAGGTCGATCGGCCGGTCCTCCTCGGCCGTCACCAGCCACATGCGGTCCTTCTTGTCCTTGAGGAACAGGTTCTTGGTATGCCCGCCGGGCAATTCGCCGCGCAGGGCCTTGCTCTGCTCCACCGTGAACAGGGGCGGGTGCTTCACCGTCTGCGTGCGGATGCCGAGGGCGGCCAGCCGGGCGAAAAGGTCGTCGGGCGCGAGGGGCATGCGACATGGCCTACCGCCTTCTGCTGCGCTGCGAAAGTGCCTTGAAAAGAGTCGCTTGGCGGCTAATATCCGCGCCCTTGCCGGCCGCCTGCGGCTTTCGCAGCGCCTGCCGGACCGCGTGGAGCGCGGGAGTAGCTCAGTGGTAGAGCATCACGTTGCCAACGTGAGGGTCGCGGGTTCAAGTCCCGTCTCCCGCTCCATTTCCTTCGGCCGTTAGCCGGAGTCCCATTGCACATTTTGGCCTGTTGCGCCGGCAATCGCGGCGCGCGAGCGGCGCGTTGAGCGTGCTACAGCCGATCCGTGCAGATATTTCACAATACTCGCGCAATAGGAATTGAGGATATGGTAAACAACATGCTAAGATTCGCATAATAATAACGGGGATTCTTGGGAAAGCGGGCAAGCAATGGTGAAAGCGAGTCTTGGATTTGTCTTGGCCGCCCTCGTATTGGGCGGCTGCGTTTATGAGCAATCTGCCTCGCGCGACGAAGGCACATACCGAGACGATCGCTATCGCCAGAACCCCGCCGCGCGGCCGGCCCGCGAGGTGCGCGAAACCGAAATCGCGCCGCGCCCGGTGGGCGCGCCGACACCGATCACCTCGCCCCCGCCGCGCAGCCCCGCCCAGCAGGCAACGGCGCCCGAGCCGGATCGCGCGCGCGCCGAAGACCTCGGCCGCCTCGCGCCGGGCACCGGCGTCGCCGGGCCGGAGGCCGAGCCCGAGCGCTTCGCCCGCCGCACCCCCAGTCCGCCAGCGCGGCTGTTCGTTCAGGCGGCGTCGTTCGTCACGCGGGAGGAGGCCGAGCGGACCCGCCGCTCGCTGACCGGGCTCGGCCGCACCGGCGTCTACACCGCGTATGTCGACGAACAGCTCCGCTACCGGGTGCGCGTCGGCCCGCTGGCGACGCCCGAGCGCGGCGAGAGCGTGCGCCAGGCCCTCGTCCGGCGCGGCTTCGGCGACGCGATCATCGTCCGCGACTGAGGCCGCGCGCGGTGAATCGCGCCGGGGCCCGCCCCCGGATTCGCGCCATTTCCTGCCGGCAGGCATCGGACTATCGTGTCACGCGCGCGTCGCAATCGGCGCGCCGAATGTGACCGGGCGCCGCGCGCGCCGATGTTGCCGAGCCTGAGGTGCCGCGAATGGACAAGCCATCCAAGGGTTTCACCCGTCTCAAAGGCCAGCTCGGCACCAAGGCATCGCTGATCGAGGCGGCGGCCGCGCTGGCCGGCGATGCGACTCTCGCCGCCTTCGTTCCGCAGCTCTACGCGCACGTCTCCGGCCGCGATCTCGAAGGGCGCAGCGCCGAGGGGCTGCACGCCGCCGCGGCAGTGCTCTGGGCCGAGGGCGCGGCGCGCACGCCCGGCGCGCCCAAGATCGCCGTGGCCAATCCCGCAGGCACGCGGCGCACCGTCGTCTCGATCGTCAACGACGACATGCCGTTCCTCGTCGATTCGGTCAGCGCCGAGATCGCGCGCCAGGGCTTCGCGGCGCATCTCATCATCCACCCGATCCTCCGCGTGCGCCGCGACAGCGCCGGCCGGCTCATCGAGCTCGCGAAGAAGGCCGCCAAGGACGCGGCGGCCGAATCCTGGATGCGCATCGAGATCGACCAGTGCCTCGACGAGGGGCGCCTCGCCCAGCTGCGCGCCGGCCTCGAGCGCGTGCTCGGCGACGTGCGCGCCGCGATCGAAGATTGGCAGCCGATGCTGGCGCGGGCCAAGGCGATCCTGCGCGAGCTGTCCGACGAGCCGCCCGGCCTCGCCGCCTACGAGATCGACGAGGCCAAGGATTTCCTCAAATGGCTCGTCGACAACAATTTCACGTTCCTCGGCTATCGCGAATACGCGCTGGAAGGCGCGGGCGACGCGGCGCGCTTCAAGGTGGTGCCGAAATCGGGCCTCGGCATCCTGCGCTGCGCCGAGGCGACGGCGTTCGAGGCGCTCGGCGAGAACATCGCGCTGCCGCCCGACGTGCGCGCGTTCCTCGTGGCGCCGCTGCTGCTCCAGGTCCACAAGGCCGACCGGCGCTCGACCGTGCATCGGCCCGTGCATCTCGACGCGATCAGCATCAAGACGTTCGACGCGGCCGGCGAGGTTTCCGGCGAGCGCCTGTTCGTCGGCCTGTTCACGTCGATGGTCTATGTGCGTTCGCCGCGCAACATCCCGCTGCTGAAATCGAAGATCGAGCGCGTGCTCGCGCGCTCCGATCTCACGCCGGGCAGCCACGACGCCAAGGCGCTGGAGCACGTGCTGCTCACCTATCCGCGCGACGAGCTGTTCCAGATCGGCGACGACGACCTGCTCCGCATCGCCACCGGCGTCCTCGAGCTCCAGGACCGGCAGCGCGTGGCGCTGTTCCTGCGCTTCGATCCGTTCCAGCGTTTCGTGTCGGCGCTCGTCTACGTGCCGCGCGACAGGCATTCCACCGAGCTGCGCCAGAAGGTCCAGGCCATCCTCGAGCGCGAGCTGAAGGGCCAGGTCGTCGCCTACTACACGACGATGGCCGACGACATCCCCACCGCGCGCGTGCATTTCATCGTCAAGACCGCGCCCGCGGCGGCGGCCGAAATCGAAGAGGCCGCGCTCGAGGCGAAGATCGTCGAGGCCGCGCGCACCTGGGACGAGCGCCTGCGCGACGCGCTGGCCGACGCGCACGGCGAGGCCTCGGCGCTGGCGCTGCTCGAGCGCTACGGCAAGGCGTTCCCAGTCGGCTACATGGCCGACGTCGCCCCGGCCGACGCGGTGGCCGACATCGCCCGCATCGAGGCGGCGCAGGCCGGCGGCCGGCTGCAGATGCACCTGCACCGGCGCGGCGGCGAGGCGGTCGATCTGCGCTTCCGGCTCTACAACCGCAGCCACCGCATCGGCCTGTCCGACGTGCTGCCGGTGCTGGAGGCGATGGGCCTCAAGGTGATCGAGGAGGCGCAATACGTCGCGCGTCCGCAGGGCGGCGAGGCGGTGTGGATCCACGATTTCGGCCTGGTGCCGGTCGGCGCCCTGGCCGGCGACGTGGCGGCGCTCGCGCCGCGATTCCACGAGGCGTTCCAGCAGGTCTGGTCCGGCGCCGCGGAGAGCGACGGGTTCAACGCGCTCGTTCTCACGGCCGGCCTCGCCTGGCGCGAGATCAGCGTGCTCCGGGCCTACGCGAAGTATCTTCGCCAGGCAGGGGCGCCGTTCGGGCAGAAGCTGATCGAAGAGGCGCTCGCCAAGCACGGCGGCATCGCGAAGCTGCTCGCCGAGCTGTTTCTCGTGCGCGCCGGCGCGGCGAAGGGCAACGAAACCGCGCTCGCGGCGGAGATCGCGACCGCGCTCGAGCAGGTGTCCGCGCTCGACGAAGACCGCATCATCCGCCGCTACGTCAATCTCATCCGCTCCACGCTGCGCACGAACTACCGCCAGCGCGGGGCGGACGGCAGCCCGAGGCCCGCGCTCGCGTTCAAGTTCGACAGCCGCAAGCTCGACGATCTGCCGGCGCCGCGGCCGATGTTCGAGATCTGGGTCTATTCGCCGCGCGTCGAGGGCATCCATCTGCGCTTCGGCCACGTCGCGCGCGGCGGCATCCGCTGGTCCGACCGGCGCGACGATTTCCGCACCGAGATCCTGGCGCTCGTCAAGGCGCAGACGGTGAAGAACGCCGTCATCGTCCCGGTCGGTGCCAAGGGCGGCTTCGTGCTGAAGCAGCCGCCGGCCGCGGGCGGCCGCGAGGCGCTCCAGGCCGAGGGCGTCGCCTGCTACCGGATCTTCATCCGCTCGCTGCTCGACATCACCGACAACATCAAGGGCGGCGCGATCGTTCCCCCCAAGGACGTCGCGCGCCACGACGGCGACGACGCCTACCTCGTCGTGGCGGCCGACAAGGGCACCGCCACGTTCTCCGACATCGCGAACGCGATCTCGGCCGAGTACGGCCACTGGCTGGGCGACGCGTTCGCCTCGGGCGGCTCGGCCGGCTACGACCACAAGAAGATGGGCATCACGGCGAAGGGCGCGTGGATCTCGGTCATGCGCCATTTCCGCGAGATGGGCATCGACACGCAGAGCCAGGATTTCGCCGTGATCGGCGTCGGCGACATGTCGGGCGACGTGTTCGGCAACGGCATGCTGCTCTCGCCGCACATCCGCCTCGTCGCCGCGTTCGATCACCGCCACATCTTCGTCGATCCCGAGCCCGATGCGGCGCGCAGCATCGCGGAGCGCAGGCGCCTGTTCGATCTGCCGCGCTCGTCCTGGGCCGACTACGACAGGAGCCTGATCTCGAAGGGCGGCGGCGTGTTCGAGCGCGGCGCCAAGGCGATCCCGATCTCGCCCGAGATGAGGGCGCGCTTCGGCATCGACAAGGATTCGCTCTCGCCGGTCAATCTCATGCGCGCGCTGCTCGCGGCGCCGTGCGATCTGCTCTATTTCGGCGGCATCGGCACCTACGTGAAGGCGTCCGACGAGCGCCACGCCGACGCCGGCGACCGCGCCAACGACGCCCTGCGCGTCGACGGGCGCGAGATCCGCGCGAAGGTGATCGCCGAGGGCGCCAATCTCGGCATGACGCAGCGCGGCCGCGTGGAATACGCGCGGCTCGGCGCGGGCGGGAAGGGCGGGCGCCTCAACACCGACGCGATCGACAATTCCGCCGGCGTCGATTGCTCGGATCACGAGGTCAACATCAAGATCCTGTTCTCGCAGCCGGTGGGCGAGGGCAAGCTCACCCTGGCCGAGCGCGACGCGCTGCTCGCCGGGATGACCGACGAGGTGGCGGAGCTGGTTCTGCGCGACAACTATCTGCAGACCGCCTGCCTTTCCGTCTCGAGCCGCATCGCGGCCGGCGCGCTCGACCGGCAATGGCGGTTCATGAAGTCGCTGGAGAAGGCCGGGCGGCTCGACCGCGCGGTGGAATTCCTGCCCGACGACGAGACTCTGGCCGAGCGCCAGGGCGCGGGCGAGGGGCTCACGCGCCCGGAGATGGCCGTGCTGCTCGCCTATGCCAAGATCGCGCTCTACGAGGCGCTGCTCGGCTCCGATCTGCCCGACGATCCGTATCTGGCCGGCGATCTGCTGCGCTATTTCCCGCAGGTGCTGCAGCAGCGCTATCGCGACGCCGCGCTCGCGCACCGCCTGCGCCGCGAGATCGTCGCCACGCACACCACGAACAGCATCATCAACCGCGCCGGCATCACGTTCATCCACGAGGTCGAGGGCGAAACCGGCGCTTCGCCTTCCGACGTCGCGCGCGGCTACATTCTCGGCCGCGACGCGTTCGACCTGCGCTCGATCTGGTCCGCGATCGAGGCGCACGACGGCAAGGTTCCGGCCGAAGCGCAGCTCGCGGCGCTGCTCGAGACGGGCCGCTTCGCCAAGCGCGCCGCGAAATGGTTCCTCCAGCATGCCGTGCGCCCCGTCGCGATGGCGGCCGAGATCGAGCGCTATCGCGCGCCGCTGGCGGCGCTCGCCGGCGCGCTGCCCGCGCTGCTCGCGCCCGACGCCGCGGCGGCGCTCGAAAAAGAGGCCGCCGGGCGCGCCGCCGCCGGTTTCGCGCCCGATCTCGCGCGCCGGCTCGCGCTGCTGCCGCGCCTCATCGGCCTCGCCGAGATCGTGCGGCTGGCCGGCGCGGCGAGGCGCGATCCGGCCGCGGTGGCGCGCGTCTATTTCGCGGCCGGCGCGCGCTTCGGCCTCGACTGGCTGCGCGAGGCGGCATCGAATCTGCGCGGCGCCACCAGCCAGCACTGGGACAAGATGGCGCTCGCCGCGATCGTCGACGATCTCTACGGCCATCAGTTCGCGCTCGCCCGCGCGGTGATCGAGGGCGGCGACGCGTCGGACACGATCGAGGCCTGGGCCAGGCAGCGCGGCTCCGCCGTCGCGCAGACCGCCAAGCTCATCGACGATCTGCGCATGGCCGGAACCACCGATCTCGCGATGCTGGCCGTGGCGAACCGGCAGTTGCGGGCACTGGTGGGCGGGTAGGGGCGAGACCGCGACCGGCGCGTCTCGCCGCAGCCTCAGAGTCTGCGGGGCCGCACTGCCAAGACGCGGGCGCCGTGCCGGCCGAGGCACGGGCGGGTCGGGGACCCTCCCCTGCGAGCGAACGCGGTCCTCATCCGCCCCACGGCCGCTTGGTGCCGCCCGGCGCCTCTGCGGCGCGCGCCTGCGGCGCGGGCTCGCCCTCGACGCGCACGGCCGTGCCGGTCGCCACCACCATCAGCATCGAATTGTTGGAGCCGATCGCCTCGTAGGACAGATCGACGCCGATCACGGCGTTGGCGCCGTAGTCCGTGGCCTGCGCGATCATCTCGTCGATGGCCGTGGCCTTGGCCTTGCGCAGCTCGTCTTCGTAGGCCTTCGAACGGCCGCCGACGATGTCGCGGATCCCGGCGAACAGATCCTTGAAGATGTTGGCGCCGAGGATCGCCTCGCCGCTGACGATGCCGAAGTAGTCCTTGATCTTGCGGTCTTGCAGCGTGTTCGTGGTGGTGACGAGCATGGGCCTCTCCCGGCGATGGCGCGCCAGTATCCCGGCCGGACGGGGCGATTCAATGGCGACAATCGGGTGTATTCGGCGGCCGATGCGCGCTAAGAGAAGGGGACCGCGCGGTCCCAGGAGAGTCATGAGCGCCGAAGCCGCCGCCGTTTCGCCGACACAAGCCTCACCGGGCGCTGCGGCGCCGGGCGTTCGCCGGCGCGCGATCTTCTCGTGGTGCCTCTACGATTGGGCGAACTCGCCGTACATCACGCTGATCACGACGTTCGTCTTTTCCACCTATTTCACGCAGGGCGTAGCGCCGAACCCGGAAAAAGGTGCGGCCTGGTGGGGCTGGACGATGGGCGCCTCGGCTATCGTCATCGCGCTGCTCAGCCCGGCGCTGGGCGCGATCGCCGATCGCGGCGGGCGGCGCAAGCCGTGGCTGTTCGTGCTGAGCCTCGTCATCGCCGCGGGCTCGCTGCTGCTGTGGTGGGCGAAGCCGGGCGGTGGATCGGTCGCGCTGTCGCTGGTCTGCGTCGCCGTCTCGATCATCGCGTTCGAGATCAGCATGTCGTTCTACAACGCGATGCTGCCGGGCATCGTGAAGCCCACGCATATCGGGCGCGTGTCGGGCTGGGGCTGGGGCTTGGGCTATCTCGGCGGCCTGTCGTGCCTGGCGCTGGCGCTGTTCCTGTTCATCCAGCCCGAAACGCCGCCGTTCGGCCTCGACAAGAAAACCGCCGAGCATGTGCGCTCGGTGGGGCCGCTCGTCGCGATCTGGCTCGTGGTCTTCAGCCTGCCGCTGTTCCTGTTCACGCCCGACATCGCCGGCGAGCGCCTGCCGCCGGGCCGCGCGATCCGCGAGGGGCTGAAGCAGCTCGCCGATACGGTGCGCGAAGTCCGGCAGTACAAGCAAATCGTGCGTTTCCTGATCGCGCGCCTGATGTTCATGGAGGGCATCAACACGCTGTTCACGTTCGGCGGAATCTACGCCGCCGCGGTGTTCGGTCTCGCGCAGAACGAGATCATCATGTTCGGCATCCTGCTGAACGTCACCGCCGCCGCCGGCGCGTTCGGCTTCGCGTGGATGGACGATCTCGTCGGCTCGAAGCCCACGATTCTGCTGGGTGTCGTCGCGATCTTCCTGCTCGGCATTCCGCTGCTGCTGATCACCAGCACCCTGTGGTTCTGGATCCTGGGCGCCGGCATCGGGCTGTTCTTCGGGCCGGTGCAGGCCGCCGCGCGCTCGCTGATGGCGCGCATGGCGCCGCCCGACAAGGAAACCGAGATGTTCGGCCTGCTCACGCTCTCCGGCAAGGCCATCTCGTTCCTGGGGCCGATCACGGTCGCCACGGTCATCGACCTCACCGGCGATCAGCGCCTCGGCATGGCGACCGTGCTGCCCTACATTTTCGTCGGCGCCGTCATCATGCTGACGGTGAAGGCGCCGCGCCAGCCGCGCGCCGCCTGAGCGCATGCCGGAGCGTTACGATCTCGCCATCGCCGGCGCCGGCTTCGCGGGCCTCGTGGCCGCGCGGCGCGCGGCGCAGCGCGGGCTGCGAACGGTCGTGCTCGAGCGGAAGGCGGAGCCCGGCCGGCCGCTGCACACGACCGGCATCCTGGTCAACGAAGCGTTCGATCTGCTCGTGCGCGAATTCGGCGGCATCCCGGCCGATCTCTGGCGCGCGGTGCCCGGCGTGCGGCTCTACGCGCCGTCCGGGCGCAGCACCGATCTCCATTCGCCGGGCTACCAGTTCTACCTCACCGACACGCCGGGCCTGCTGCGCTGGCTCGCGCGCGCCGCGGCGCAGGCGGGGGCCGAAATCCGCTTCGGCGCGCCGGTGCAGACGGCGCGGCAGACCGCTTCGGCGGTGGAAATCGCGGCGGGCGGCGCCGCGCTCGAAGCGCAATGGCTGATCGGCGCCGACGGCGCCAAATCGGCGGTGGCCGAGCTGTTCGGCCTCGGCCGCAATCGCCGCGTCCTGGTCGGGCTCGAGGCGGAATTCTCCGGCGTCGAGGGCGTCGATGCGCGGCTGCTGCACACCTTCCTCGATCGCGCGCTCGCGCCCGGCTACATCGGCTGGGTCGCGGCCGGGGTCGGCGTCACGCAGGTCGGCATCGCGGCGCGGCGCGCCGACCGGCCCGAGTTCGAGGCGTTCCTGCAGCGCGCGAAGACGCTGTTCGATTTCCGCAACGCCGCGCTCGTCGAGCGGCGCAGCGGCGTCATACCGGTGGGCGGCGTCGTGCACCCGGCGGCGTCGGGGCGCGTGCTGCTGATCGGCGATGCGGCCGGAACCGTCTCGCCGCTCACCGCCGGCGGCATCTACACGGCGCTCGATTTCGGCACGCGTGCGGCCGATGCCGTCGCCGACCGGCTCGCCGGCACGGGCGCCGATCCTGCGCTCTTGCCGCGCCAATATCCGAAATACCGCGCGAAGCGCTGGCTGCGCCGCGCGCTCGATCTCGGCCCGCCCGATTGGCTCGTGAACCTTCTGATCGGAACGCGCCCGATGCAGGCGTTCGCGCGCGTCGTCTATTTCCACAGCAAGGGCCTCGGCTCCAAGGCCGCGTGGAAAGACATGGTAAGGCGGTCAGACGCGTAGGGGCGCACGGCTGTGCGCCCCTGTCGACGCCGAACTTGCGCGTGCCGGGGCGCACAGCCGTGCGCCCCTACGCTGCGAAGGCGTTACTTCGCTTTCAAGATATCGCGAATCTCCGTCAGCAGCTTCTGGTCCTCGGTCGGCGCCGGCGGCTCGGCGGGCTTGGCCTCTTCCTTCTTGCGAAGCCGGTTGAAGCCTTTCACGACGAGGAAGATGCAGAACGCCACGATCAGGAAGTCGATGCAGGTGTTGATGAACGTTCCGATCTTGACGACCACGGCGGTCTTCGGATCGCCGCCGGTCGCGGATTTGAGAGTGATCGCGATGTTGGAGAAATCCACGCCGCCCAGCAGGTAGCCGATCGGCGGCATCAGCACGTCGCCGACCAGCGAGGCGACGATCTTGCCGAACGCCGCGCCGATGATGACGCCGACCGCGAGGTCGACGACGTTGCCGCGATTGATGAAATCGCGGAATTCCTTTGCAATGGACATGAGCGATACTCCCTACGACTCTCCAGTGCGTCTCTCCACACGGGCGACGAGCATAACAGAACGGCGCGGGAGCGCGATATGAACACGCCGACGGAACGCATTCTTTACGGCGAAGCCCGGCCCGACGGGTCGATCCCCTACTGGCGGATGGCAACGCTCTGGACGGCGGCCGCGGGAAAGCCGGCCGTCGAACTTCCCATCGAAACGCTCGGCGTTCTCGACGCGGTCGTCTGGTTCGGCGGCCCCAAAGACGTTCAACCGACCGTTCGGAAGGTCGCCGAGCGCGCGCGCGATATATTTGCGGCCGATCTCGCCTTTCCGATCATCGTGACGAAGTCGGGCGAGGTGCTCGATGGCGCGCACCGCATTGCGCGCGCCTATCTCGCGGGCGTAGCGGCCTTGCCCGCGGTCGTCATCGACGGCTATCCGCCGCCCGACGGCTTCGTCGAACCCGCCGGCTGAGCCGGCGCTCAGTGCCGGAAGTGGCGTTGGCCGGTGAACACCATGGCCAAGCCCTTGTCGTCGGCGGCCTTGATCACCTCGTCGTCGCGCACGGAGCCGCCGGGCTGGATCACGGCGGTGGCGCCGGCCTCGGCCGCGGCGAGCAGGCCGTCGGCGAACGGGAAGAACGCGTCCGACGCCACGACCGAGCCCACGACCGGATTGGCACTGCGGCCGGCCGCCTTCGCCGCCTCGGCGGCCTTCCCCACCGCGATGCGCGCCGAGTCCACGCGGCTCATCTGCCCGGCGCCGATGCCGACCGTAGCGCGGTCCTTCGCGTAGACGATGGCGTTCGATTTCACGTGCTTGCAGACGGTGAACGCGAACATGAGGTCGGCCAGCTCGGCCTTGGCCGGCACGCGCTTCGTCACGACCTTCAATTCGCCGGCGATCACGCTGCGGTCGCGGCTCTGCACGAGATATCCGCCGGACAGCGAACGCAGCACCCAGCCCTCGTCCCTGGGGTCGGGCATCCGGCCAGTCAGCAGCAGGCGGAGGTTCTTCTTCTTCGCGAGCAAGGTTTTCGCACCCTCGTCGGCGTCGGGCGCGATGATCACCTCGGAGAATATTTCGGCGATCTTGGCGGCGGCAGCCGCGTCGAGCGCGCGGTTGAGCGCAATGATGCCGCCGAACGCGCTCACCGGGTCGCAGGCCAGCGCCCGGTCCCACGCGTCGGCGCAGGAATCGGCGGTGGCCACGCCGCACGGGTTCGCGTGCTTGACGATGACGATCGCCGGCCGGTCGAACTCGGACACGAGCTCGTAGGCCGCGTCGGCGTCGTTGAGATTGTTGTAGGAAAGCTCTTTGCCCTGCACCTGCCGCGCCGTGGCGATGCCGGGGCGGTCCGTGCCGTCGGTGTAGAACGCGGCGCGCTGGTGCGGGTTCTCGCCGTAGCGCAGCGCCTGGCGCCGCACGCCGGCCAGCACGAGGCGCGGCGGAAACTCCTCGCCCTCGACGCGCGCGAACCATTGCGAAATCGCGGCGTCGTAGGCGCCGGTGCGCGCATAGGCGGCGGCGGCAAGACGCTTCTTGAGCGCGAGGCTCACCGCGCCGTCGTTCGCGTTCATCTCGTCCATCAGCGGCGCATAGTCGGCGGGGTCGGTGACGACGGCGACGAAAGCGTGGTTCTTCGCGGCCGCGCGGATGAGGGCCGGCCCGCCGATGTCGATGTTCTCGATGCACTCCTCGAAGCCCGCGCCCTTGGCCACGGTCGCCTCGAACGGATAGAGATTGATGACGACGAGGTCGATCGGCTGGATGCCATGCGTCCGCATCGCCTCGAGGTGCCCGGCCGCGTCGCGCCGCGCGAGGATGCCGCCGTGGATCTTCGGCTGCAGCGTCTTCACGCGCCCGTCCATCATCTCCGGAAAGCCGGTGTAGTCGGAGACTTCGACGACCGGCACGCCCGCATCCCGCAGCGCCTTGGCCGAGCCGCCGGTGGAGAGGATTTCCACGCGGCGCGCGGCGAGGAATTTGCCGAGCTCGGCGAGCCCCGCCTTGTCGGAGACGGAGACGAGCGCGCGGCGGATCGGGGTGGGGGCGGTCATGGGCCTCAGGCCGGATCAAGGGGGCATTTCCAGCGCCTCGTAGGGGCGGGTCTCCGACCCGCCCGCCTTCGCCGCCGCGCACAAGCCGTCAGCGCATGGTGCGCGGAAACGCCTTCGGGCGGGTCGGGGACCCGCCCCTACGAAATGGATCATCGTTCGGGCTTTTGTCGGAAGCGACGGCGGCGATCAAGCGCGCAAAACGCAGCAGCGCTCAGGTCGCCGCCGCGCTCTCGTCGCCCTTGCCGTTCGGCGTCGGGCGGTATTCGGGCACCAGGTGCTGCAGCAGCGCCAGCGCCTCCGGCGTGGCGCCGGCGCGGGCGTGGCGCTCCATGTCGTCGAAGGCGCGGGCGAGCAGCTTGAGGTCGGAGGT
>JAEULD010000348.1 GCA_016792765.1 Candidatus Odyssella sp. | reverse complement strand
CAGGAAATGCACATCATGCTCGGCCAGATGCTGTGCGGTGCGCTCGAGCACGAGCTCGGGCTCGCGGGAGGCTGAGCGATGGTGGATCGCGCGCGGCTCGCGGATGCGCTCGATCGGCTCGCCGGCGCCCGCGTGGCGGTGATCGGCGACGTGATGCTCGACCGCTACGTCTACGGCGAGGCCGATCGCATTTCGCCCGAGGCACCGGTGCCGGTGCTGCGCGTGCGTGAGGAATCCGAGATGCTGGGCGGCGCCGGCAACGTGCTGCGCAATCTCGCCGCGCTCGGCGTCGACGCGGCGTGCCTCGCCGCGGTGGGCGACGACGACGACGGAAGGCGCGTCGCCGACCTGCTCGCGCGCGAGCCCGGCGTCTCGCCGAACATCGTCACCGCCGCGGGCCGCACGACGATCCGCAAGACGCGCTTCGTGGCCGGCGGCCATCAGCTCCTGCGCGTCGATCGCGAGCGCGCGGAGCCGCTGCCGCCGGCGGCGGAGCGCCAGGTGGCGGCGGCCGTCGCGGCCGCGCTGGCCGGCGCCGGGGCCGTCGTGCTGTCGGACTACGGCAAGGGCCTGTTGAGCGCGACGGTGATCGCCGCGATCCTCGCCGCCGCGGCGCGCCTCGGCGTTCCGGTGCTCGCCGACCCCAAGGGCCGCGACTTCGCGAAATATCGCGGCGCCGCGCTGGTGACGCCGAACCGCAAGGAACTCGGCGAGGCCACCGACCTGCCGACCGGCAGCGATGCCGAGATCGAAGCCGCGGCGCGCGCGGTGCGCGAGCGCGCCGGCATCGCGGCCGTTCTCGCCACGCGCGGCGCGCACGGGATGACGTTGCTCGACGCGGCGGGCGCCGTGCATCACATCGCGGCCGAGGCGCGCGAGGTGTTCGACGTCTCGGGCGCCGGCGATACCGTGATCGCCGCGGTCGCCGCCGGCCTCGCCGCGGGGTTGACGCTGCTCGATGCGGTGCGCATCGCGAACTGCGCGGCCGGCATCGTCGTCGGCAAGGTCGGCACGGCGGTGGCCCATCCGGCGGAAATCCGCGCCGCGCTCGACCGGCAGGAATCGCGCGCCGCCGAGGTGAAGATCGCCTCGCGCGAAAGCGCCGTCGAGCGCGCCGCGCTCTGGCGCCGGCGCGGCCTGCGCGTCGGCTTCACGAACGGCTGCTTCGATCTCCTCCATCCCGGCCACATCCATCTGCTCGCGCAGGCGCGCGCTTCGTGCGACCGGCTCGTGGTGGGCCTCAACAGCGACGCCTCGGTGAAGCGCCTGAAGGGCAACGGCCGGCCGGTGCAGGGCGAAGCGGCGCGCGCCGCCATTCTCGCCGGCCTCGCCGACGTCGATCTCGTCACGGTGTTCGGCGAAGACACGCCCGAGGCGCTGATCGCCGCGCTGCGCCCCGACGTGCTGGTGAAGGGCGCCGACTACACGGTGGACCGGGTGGTGGGCGCCGATCTCGTCAAGAGCTATGGCGGCCGCGTCGTGCTCGCCGAACTCCTGCCCGGCCACAGCACCACTGCGACGTTCGCGAAGCTGAAATAGGGCCTTCGCTGCGTAGGGGCGCGCTGCGCGCGCCCTCTCGCCACCGGAACGGGGCGATGCCCGGCAGACGTGCTCGCGCGCTCGCAAGATATTCGAAAGCTCTGTCCGCGGACGCAGGGCGCGCGCAGCGCGCCCCTACGCGGTCGACGATCCGCGTTCAATCCTCGCGCCAGTCGCGGTCCGCCGGGGCGAAGCCGGTGACGTGGGAGAGGCGCGACGCGGCCACCAGGCCGAAACGCAGGATCTGCGCCTTGCGCCGCGCGGCGAGCATCGGCCGGTGCGGGGCCTCGCGCAGCACCGCAGCGTCGTGCTCGTCGGCGACGATGAGGCCGTGCTCGGCCGGCAGGATCTCCCGCGGAAAGCCGTCGGCGACGGCGAAATAGTAGGCGTCGCAATAGGGGAGATACTCCGGCCATTTCGAATCGGACCGGAAATCGGCGAGGCTGCTCTTGATCTCGACGATGACGAAGCGGCCGCCGGAGTCGAGCGCCGCCACGTCGGCGCGCCGCCCGATGCCGACGCGGAATTCGAGCAGGCTGCGATAGCCCAGCTCGTTCAAGCGGCGGCAGACGCCGCGCGCGATGCGGTCGGCCGTTCCCGGCTCGTAATGTTCGGCGGGCTCCGCGAAGCCCAGCGGCAGCGTGTCCATGGCGATTGCCCTCGCACCCGGACGAACGAGACTAGCAGGATTCGGAACGGGAGGGGAACGAGAATCGCGCCGCCCGAGGCAGGGCGCGATTATTTCCGCGCGGGCGGCCAATTCGCCTGGGGATTGCCGATCTTCGTGCCTATCTTCATGAGGGAAATTCGGGATCGGAAGATGCGTTCTGCGCTAGCCGCGCTGGTCCGCCGCGCGCGAGATGATCACGACGACCTCGGCAGCGAGAGCTTCGCCGAAGAGGTCGCGAACGCCGTCACGCACGCGATCGGCGCGGGTCTCGCGATCACGGCGCTGGTGCTTGGCGTCGTCTATGCCGCGCAGATCGAAAGCGCCTGGGCCATCGTGGCCGCCGCGATCTACGGCGCCACGCTCGTCTTCATGTTCCTGGTCTCGACGCTCTACCACAGCATCCCGCATCTCGGGGCGAAGCGCCTGTTCCTCGCCTGCGACCACATCGCGATCTTCCTGCTGATCGCGGGCACCTACACGGCGATCACGCTCGCGGTCATGAACGGCACCTGGCAGGGCTGGGTGATGTTCGGCGTGATCTGGGGCTTGGCGCTGACCGGCATCGTGCTGCGCGTCGTCTGGCTGCGCTACATGCACCCGATCTTCTACGTGATCTATCTCGCGATGGGCTGGCTCGGCTTCCTGTTCGCCGACGCGGTGGAGGCCAAGGTGGGCTGGGCCGGCGTCGAGATGATTCTGATCGGCGGCGTCTGCTACACCGGCGGCATGGTCTTCTACGCGCTGCGAAAACTGCCGTTCAACCACGCGCTCTGGCACGGCGCCGTGCTCGCGGGCGCGATCGTCCACTTCTTCGCGGTGTACGACTACATCATTCCGCGCGCGGCGTGAGGCGCGCTCAGCGCCCCTTGCCGACCAGCCAGATGACCACGCCGATGACGACCGCGGCGGCCAGCGAGGCGAGCGCGATCTTGATCCAGCTGTAGGGCCGGGCGCCTTCCACCTCGCCGGTCTGGCCGTTGATCAGGATCTGGTAGACCTTGCCGCGGTAGCGATAGGCGGCGAGCCACACCGGCAGCAGGACGTGCTTGAAGCGCAGATCCTGCCACTGCGTGCTGATGTCGTGGATGCGCTGCTCGTCGCCGCCGATGTCGCTGCGCACGTCGGAGCGGATCTGGTCCTCCATCCGCCCCTTGGCCTCGACGAAGCCCTCCTTGAGCGTGACCTGATAGACCTCGCTGCGGAAGCCGGCGACGTATTCCTCGCGATAGGGCTGCAGCGACGAGAGCCGCCAGGTGTCGAGCCGGTCCGCGTACTTCTTGGGCAGCGACTTGCTCGCCACCACCAGCACGTCGTCGAAAAAGCGCTCGACGTTACCCGAAACGTAGGTCCAGCGGATCTCGCGCCGCTGGTGCGTCTCGGTCACGGTCTTGCCGTCCACGGTCTTGGTCACCGTGTAGGGCACGTAATAGGCGTCGCCGCGCTCGCCGTCGTAGGCGCTGTAGGTCTGCGCGTCGTAGGTCCAGTAGGGCACGTACATGCCCGCGAGCCGGCCTTCGGTGACGGCGAACTTCTTCAAGTCGTTCGGCGCGAACCAGAGGCCGCCCAGCCATTTGCGGAACGCGCCCTGCGCGGCCTTGTCGTCGAGCTCGAACGGCACCAGCGCGGCCGCCTGGATCACGCGCACCGTGTGCGTCTCGGCCACGACCGGGCTCGAGCAGAACGGGCAGGTGGCCGCGTGCACGTGCGGGTCGAACGTGAATTCCGCGGCGCAGGACTGGCACTTGACCGTGCGCTTCTCCTCGGTCGCGGCCGTGCTCTCGATCTTCTCGAGCCCCTGCTCGAGGTCCTGCTCCTCGATCTGGGTCCACGGGCGCTTCGGTATCGGATTCTCGTGGCCGCAATAGTCGCAGCGGATCGCGTCGCTGCCGGGCTTGAAGCGCAGCTTCGCGCCGCACTGCGCGCAGGGGAATTGCTCCCCGGTCACCGGCACCCGCGCTTCGGGCGCGGCCTCTCTGCGTGGTTCCGCCATGGCCGCTTCCCGTCAGCGCGGCGGCAGCGGCGGCGGCGCGCTCGCGAACAGCGCCGCGAGATCGGGCACCTGGCCGGCCGGCGTCCAGTTCGCCATGCCCTGCGCCCACACCAGGGTCTCGCGCGTGAGCTGGCCCTGCTGCTGGCGTTGCGAAAGCGCGCCCATGTCGAACGGGCCCTGCTGCTGGCCGTTCACGGCCATGAAGAAGCTCTTGCCGCCCGGCAGCGGCGGCGGCGCGGCCGGCGCCGCGCCCGGCTGCTGCGGCTGGAACACGTTGGCCATCTGGTGCCCCATCGCGGCGCCCATGCCGATCCCCATCGCCGCCCCCATCGTGCCGCCGGGATTGGCGGCCGCGGCCGGAATCGATTCGGCGGCCTGGAACTGCGCGTATTTGCCGAGATCGCCGACCACGCCCATGCTCGTGCGCTTGTCGATCGCGGCCTCCACCTCGGGCGGCAGCGAGATGTTCTCGACGAGGATCTTCGTGAGGTTCAGGCCGTACTCGTTGAAATCGGGGCCGATCTTGTCGGTCAGCAGCTTGCCGAGCTGGTCGTAATTGCCGGCGAGATCGAGCACGGGAATGCCCGCCGTGCCGAGCAGGTTCGTGAACTTCGAGATCAGGATGTTGCGCAGCTGCTCCGCCACCTCGTCGGTCGAGAACTTGTCGTCGGTGCCCACGATCTCTTTGAGAAACGTCGGCGCATCCTTCACGCGCACCTCGTAGGTGCCGAAGGCGCGCAGCCGCACCATGCCGAATTCCTTGTCGCGCATCATGATGGGGTTCTTCGTGCCCCATTTCAGGTCGGTGAAGCGCCGCGTGTTGACGAAATAGACCTCGGCCTTGAACGGGCTGCTGAAGCCGTACTTCCAGCCCTTGAGCGTCGACAGGATCGGGACGTTCTGCGTCTCGAGCGTGTACATGCCCGGCTGGAAGACGTCGGCGATCTGGCCTTCGTTGACGAAGACCGCCACCTGGCTCTCGCGCACGGTCAGCTTGGCGCCGTACTTGATCTCGTTTCCGTGGCGCTCGAAGCGGTACACCATCGTGTCGTTGGACGAATCGGTCCATTCGATGATGTCGATGAATTCGCCGCGGATCTTGTCGAACAGGCCCATCTAGCACTCCATCAGAACCGGCGCGGAGCAGGCGTCCGGCGGGGTCGCGAATACGGAAAGACTACGAGCCCGGGCGGGCTCCCGTCACCCTTCCCGGTCGTTCAGGGCTTGGCCGGCGCCGGGGCCGGCGGGGCGAGGCCCTGGGCGCGGGCCGAGGCCTGCTGCAGCGAGGACTTCAGCGAATCCTCGAGATGCACCAGCTCCTTCTCGGCCTCGGCGCGCTTCTTCTTGCCCTCGTCGGCGATCTTGAGGCTGTCCTCGATCGTGGCGATGAGCTGGGCGTGCGCGTGCTTGACGGCCTCGATGTCGACGATGCCGCGCTCCACCTCGGTGCGGGTCGCGGCGTTGGCGTCGCGCAGCATGTCGGCGTTCTTCTTCAGGAGCTCGTTGGTGAGGTCGGTCGCTTCCTTGACGGTCTTGGCGGCCTCGCTGGCGCGGTAGATCGTCACCGCCTGCGCGAGCTGCTGCTTCCACAGCGGAATCGTGTTGGCCATCGTCGAGTTGATCTTGGTGACGAGGCTCTTGTCGTTCTCCTGCACGAGGCGGATCGAGGGCAGGCTCTGCATCGCCACCTGGCGCGTGAGCTTCAGGTCGTGCACGCGCCGCTCGAGATCGTCGCGCATCGAGCGCATGTCGCGCAGCTCCTGCGACTTCAGCATGTCGGCGCCCTCGGCGGCCTTGGCCATCGCCGGAATCACCTCGCCGTCGAGCCGGCGCAGCATCTCCTCGCCGGCCGCGATGTATTCGGCGAGCGTGTGATAATAGGCGAGGTTCGCATCGTAGAGCTTGTCGAGCTTCACGATGTCTTCCATCAGCTTGTTCTTGTGCGTGTCGAGCCGGTTGGAGACCGTATCGATCTGCTTGCGCACGTCTTCGTATTGCTGGACGAACTTCGCGATCGGGTTGGCGCTGCCGAGCAGGCGGCCGAAGAAGCCCGGCTTGTTGTTGGGGTCGAGGTCGTCGACCTTGAAGCCGCGCAGCTTCGAGAGCATCTCGCCGAGCGCCGCGCCGGCCGGCCCGGTGTCCTTGTTGCGCACGCCCTCGAGCATGTTCTCGGAGATCGTCGTCAGCTGCTCCTGCGCGCGCGCGCCGAAGAAGATGATCGAGTTGCTGTCCTTGATGTTCAGCTCGCCCAGCGCCTTGTCGATGCGGGCCTTGGCCTCGGGGTTGGCGTCCTTGTAGGCGACGACCGGCTGGCTCGCGGCCGGCGCGGGCGGGGTCGCGGCGATCGGGGCCGCCGCAACGGGCGCGGTGGTCGGCATGCCGGCGGCGGGCGTCGTGGTTTCGGTGGAAGCCATGTGCGTGTCCCTGTCCTGGTCGTTGACTGCGTCGATTCCTCGTAGGGTCTTGGACCCGTCCCTACGCGCGGCGAAAACCCTGTCTCAACTCAATCCTTCTCTCGTCAGCCTCGTCTTCAGCACTTCGATCTGCGCGTCGAGGTCGAGCGTGTCGTTCTCGAGCAGCTTCTTGTACTGCTCCTCGCAGGTCGTCTTGAGGTCGTCGAGGACCGCGCGGAACTTCGCCTCCATCTCCGGCGAGGGTGCCTTGGCGGCGGTGGCGGCGTAGTTCTCGGTCACGGTCTTGGCGCTGTCGAGGTAGACGTTCAGGAACTTGCGCGCGCGGCGCAGGTCGCGCGGGTCTTCCTCGATCAGGTGCAGAACCTTGCCGGCGGCCGCCACCACGTCGCGGATCTTCTGGCGCAGCTCGTAGGCGGCGCCGCCCTGAAGCCGCTTGCCCGCGTCTTCGAGCGCGCCGATCCGCCCGCGCGCCTCGGTGAGCGCTTCGTTCAGCTCCTCGGCGCTCACGCCGGAATCGGCGGCGACGCCCTTGGCGCCGCGCGGGTCCACGCCGTAGGTGAGGAACAGGCCGAGCAGCGCGCCGAGCCCGATCGCGATCGCGGCGAGCAGCGACTGGTCGGCGGCCAGGAACGCGGTCGCGAAGGTCGCGAGGCCGATCACGGCGGCGCCCATCGTCTTGAGCGGCGCGCCGCCGGCGAGCGCCACCTTGCGCGACTTGAAGTCCATGCTCTTGCCGATGCCGCGGCGCATCAGCTCGGCGCCGAAGACGAACAGCGCGAACAGCGCCAGCGAGATCGCGAAGCCGGTGAAGCGTCCGCGCAGCACCAGCTCGTAGAACGCCTTGCCGAGCAGCGGCAGCGGCAGGAAATAGAGGATGATCGCGGCGCCGGTCGAGCTCATCGACCGGACGGCCGCGGTGCGGCGCTCACTTGCGGTCAGTGGCTGGGACATCGGAGACACCAAAGCCGGGCGTGAGATAGCGGAAGCCGCCGGTGATCGATCCCTTCACCGTGGCGAAGCCGACGCTGCCGAGGATCAGGAGAACGCCGAGAAACTTGAGAAAGCCGATGCTCATGCGGTGGTCCGGCGGGGGCGCGACGCGGCCATAAGTGGGGATGCCTGCCCGGCGTGCAAGGGCCGGGCGGGGCCAGGGCCCACCATAATGGCCTGTGCGGCGGGGGCAAGCAGTGAACGGCGTCACAGTTCTCGCTCGCGCCGCCCGGCGGCGGAGATCACGGCTCCGCCGCCGGGGTCAGCGTTACGACTTCGTTCAAGATCTTGGCATTCGGCACCAGGTGGCGCTGGCCGGCCGCGTCGGCGATCGCCGTGTAGCGGAGCTCGATGGCCGACACGATGCCCTCGATGCCCGCCACCCGCACCCGGTCGCCCGCCGCGAACGGCCGGTTCAGAATGATCAGGATGCCCGCCACGGTGCTGGAGACGATGTCCTTCAGCGCGAAGCCGAGCGCGAGGCCGGCGAGGCCGAGCCCCGCGATGAGTCCGGTGATGTCGACGCCGAGGGTGCCGAGCGCGGTAACGAAACCGAAACCCAGAATCGACCAGCGCGCGATCGTGCCGAGCAGGTTGACGACGTCGCGGCGCTGCGGCCGCCCGGCGGCCGCGATGCGGCGCACGAGCGCCTTCACGATCCACGAGGCGATCCAGAAGGCGACGAAGATCAGCAGCGCGCCCGACGCCGCGACCAGCATCTTGACGGCCAGCGGCCACAGGCTCGCGAGGTCGAGGTGCGTGAGGTCCATGCTCGAACGAGGGGGCGGGCGCATATCAACGGCCGGGCGGGCGCCTGCGTTCCGCGACCTCGGCGCGCTTGCGCTTCCGCGCCGCGGCGCGCATATCCGGGGCCGCCGCCACCCGCGATTGCCCGCATGCTCAAAGCCGCCGTCGTTCCCGTCACGCCGTTCGCCCAGAACTGCTCGGTGCTGTGGTGCGAGGAGACCATGAAGGGCGCCGTCGTCGATCCGGGCGGCGACCTCGACGAGGTTCTCGGCGCGGCGGCCGCGCAGAAGGTCACGCTCGAGAAGATCCTCGTCACGCACGGCCATCTCGACCATGCCGGCGCCGTCGCCGATCTGCGCGACCGGCTCGCGCTGCCGGTCGAGGGGCCGCACGAGGCGGATCGCTACTGGATCGAGCAGCTGCCGTCGAGCGGCCGCCAGTTCGGTTTCCCGCCGCTGCGCGACTTCACGCCCGACCGCTGGCTGAACCAGGGCGACACGGTCGCGGTCGGCAAGCTCGTCCTCGAGGTGTTCCACTGCCCCGGCCACACGCCGGGCCACGTCGTCTTCTTCCACCGCCCGTCGAAGCTCGCCGTGGTCGGCGACGTGCTGTTCAAGGGCTCGATCGGGCGCACCGATTTCCCGCGCGGCGACCACGAGGCGCTGATCGCCTCGATCCGCCAGCGCCTGTTTCCGCTCGGCGACGACGTGCACTTCATTCCCGGCCACGGCCCGATCTCGACCTTCGGCTGGGAGCGCAAGACCAATCCCTATGTCAGCGATCTCGCGGTGGGCGCGCAATGAAGCAGACGATGCATCGATGGGCCGCGGCGGTCCTCGTTCTCGCCGCCGCGCCGGCCGCGGCGCAGTCCGGCGATGCCGAGCGCGGGCGCGCGCTGGCCGAGCGCCATTGCGCGAAATGCCACGCGATCGCGCCCGGCCGCACTGGGCCGGAGCCCGCGGTGCCGAGCTTCATGCGCATGGCGGCCGATCCCGAGCAGACGCGCGGCTCGCTGCGCCAGTTCATCACGCTGCCGCACTACGAGATGGAGCCGCAGACGCTCACCTCGGCCGAGATCGACGACGTGATCGCCTACATCCTGTCGCTGCGGCGTTGACGCGCGGCGCTCAGCGCCGGCTGACGCAGAGATTGCGCCCCTGCGACACGAGGAAGACATAGCCGGGCGGGCACCGCACGCACAGGCTGCGTCCGGTCGCATCGTATGTGGCGTAGCTGTAGCCGGCCTGGCACTGCACGCACCGCGCATCGCGCGGCGAGCCCGGCGCTGCATAGAACGGCATGTAGTAGTAGTTGTCGCGGCACTGCACGCACATCGCGCGGCCCCAATCGGTGACGCGCCGGTAGCCGGGGCCGCATTGGTCGTTCACGACCTGGCGCGTCATCGGCAGGTGAAAGCGGGGAATGTGGAACGAATATTGGACGAGCGACTCGCTTCGTGCCGCGGGCGCGGCGGCGCCGAGCGCGAATGCCAGGGCGGCCACGGATGCGGCCGCGCGCGCGAGGGAAGGCACATTCACGTCCGACCTCCATCCGTTGGAACGAGGCGG
>JAEULD010000311.1 GCA_016792765.1 Candidatus Odyssella sp. | reverse complement strand
CCCGGCCGCGCCTATCTTGCGGCGCAGTGCCTTCATCGCGGCGACGACGAGGCGCGGCTCGCGGCGCTGGCGCGGCTGAGCGCGGATACCGGCCTGCCGCTCGTCGCCACCAACGACGTGCACTATCACGTGTCCGAGCGCCGGCCGCTGCAGGACGTGCTCACCTGCATCCGCGAGCACGTGACGCTCGACGAGGCCGGGTTCCGCCTGTTCGCCAATGCCGAGCGGCATCTGAAATCGCCGGCCGAGATGGCGCGGCTGTTCGCGGCCTGTCCCGACGCGGTGGCGCGCTCCGCCGAGATCGCAGAGCGCATCCGCTTCTCGCTCGACGAGCTGCGCTACGAATATCCGGTGGAGCCGGTGCCCGACGGCCGCACCGGGCAGCAGGAATTGGAGCGCCTCGCCTGGATCGGCGCCGAAGAGCGCTATCCGCGCGGCGTGCCCGAGAAGGTGAAGGCGCAGATCGCGCACGAGCTGGCGCTCATCGCGCAGCTCGACTACGCGCCCTACTTCCTCACCGTCCACGACATCGTGCGCGAGGCCAAGGCGCGCGGCATCCTCTGCCAGGGGCGAGGCTCGGCGGCGAACTCGGCCGTGTGCTACGCGCTCGGCATCACCGCGGTCGATCCCGGCCGCGTCGATCTGCTGTTCGAGCGCTTCGTCAGCGCCGAGAGGAAGGAGCCGCCCGACATCGACGTCGATTTCGAGCACGAACGGCGCGAGGAGATCATCCAGTACGTCTACGGCAAGTACGGCCGCGACCGCGCCGGCCTCGCCGCGACGGTGATCAGCTATCGCGGGCGCAGCGCGATCCGCGAGGTCGGCAAGGCGCTCGGTCTCTCGCTCGACACGGTGGACCGCCTCGCCAAGAGCATCTGGGGCTGGGGCGAGGAGGATATCGACGACGAGGCGATGATCGCGATGGGCTTCCCCCTCTCCCCGTCCGACGCGCAGCGTCGGCGGGGAGAAGGGGAAAGGGGTGAGGGCAGCGGCGTCGACAGCGAGGTGATACGGCGAAACAGCGACGATGCGGCGGCCATCCCCTCATCCCCCGCCCCTTCTCCCCCTCCCGATGCGCAGCATCGTCGGGGTGAAGGGGAACGGATGCGCCTCGCACTGCGTTTGGCGAAAGAGCTGCACGGCTTCCCGCGCCATCTCTCGCAACATGTCGGCGGCTTCGTGATCACGAAAAGCCGGCTCGACGAGGTGGTGCCGATCGAGAACGCGGCGATGGAGAACCGCACCGTCGTCGAATGGGACAAGGACGATCTCGACGCGCTCGGCATCCTCAAGATCGACGTGCTCGGCCTCGGCATGCTCACCTGCATCCGCAAGGGCTTCGAGCTGCTGCGCGCGCATTACGGCAAGCCCTACGATCTCGCCACCGTGCCGGCCGAGGACCCGGCCGTCTACGACATGCTGTGCCGGGCCGATTCGATCGGCGTGTTCCAGGTGGAAAGCCGCGCGCAGATGTCGATGCTGCCGCGCCTGGCGCCGCGCGAATTCTACGATCTCGTCATCGAGGTCGCGATCGTGCGCCCCGGCCCGATCCAGGGCGACATGGTCCATCCCTATCTCCGCCGCCGCGAGGGGCTCGAGACCGTCGCCTTTCCCTCGAAGGAGCTCGAGGCCGTGCTCGGCAAGACGCTCGGCGTGCCGCTGTTCCAGGAGCAGGCGATGAAGATCGCCATCGTCGCCGCCGGCTTCACGCCGTCCGAGGCCGACAAATTGCGCCGCGCGATGGCCACGTTCCGGCGCAGCGGCACGATCGGCTATTTCCGCGACAAGATGATCGGCGGCATGCTCGCGCGCGGCTACGAGCGCGGCTTCGCCGAGCGCTGCTTCCAGCAGATCGAGGGCTTCGCCGAATACGGCTTCCCCGAGAGCCACGCGGCGAGCTTCGCGCTGCTCGTCTACGTCTCGGCGTGGATGAAGTGCCACTACCCGGCCGTGTTCGCGGCGGCCCTGCTCAACAGCCAGCCGATGGGCTTCTACGCGCCCGCGCAGATCGTGCGCGACGCGCGCGACCACGGCGTCGAGGTGCGGCCGGTCGACGTCAACCGCAGCGGCTGGGACAACGCGCTGGAGCCGGGGACGCACGGCTTCGCGCTGCGCCTGGGCTTCCGGCAGGTGAAGGGGCTCGGCGAGGAGCCGATGAACCGGCTCGTGGCGGCGCGCGGCAACGGCTTTCCCGATCCGCGCACGGTGTGGCGCCGCACCGGCCTCGCGCCGAAGACATTGGAGCGCCTGGCCGAGGCCGACGCGTTCGCCTCGATGGGGCTGACGCGCCGCGAGGCGCTCTGGGCCGTGCGCATTCTCGGCCCCGCGCCGCTGCCGCTGTTCGCCGCCGCGCAGGAAGACGAGCAGGCCAACGATCCGCCCGCCGCCCTGCCGGCCATGACGCTCGGCGAGGAGATCGTCGAGGACTACACTTCGATCCATCTCTCGCTGCGCGCGCATCCGCTCGAATTGCTGCGCCCGGCGCTGGAGCCCAGGCGCGTCACGCCGAATACGGCGCTGTCGGCGGTCGCCGACGGGCGGCGCGTGACGGTGGCCGGGCTCGTGATCGTGCGCCAGCGGCCGGGCACGGCCAAGGGCGTGATCTTCATGACGCTCGAGGACGAGGCCGCGATCTGCAACGTCATCGTCTGGCCGCACGTGTTCGAGCGCCTCCGCCCGATCGTCATGGGCGCGCGGCTGATCCTCGTGAAGGGCACCTTGCAGCGCGAGGGTATCGTCACCCACGTCGTCGCCGACGATCTCGAGGACCTCTCGCCGCTGCTCGACACGCTGCGCGCGCGCGACGATCCGAACGCGCGGCCGACGCCGATCGAGCCCGCGGCCAGGACGAAGCCGCATTTGCTCTATCCGTCGCGGGATTTCCATTGACGTCGCCGCCGCGCATGGTGGCGTTGACGCATGCCGGCGGCGGGCCGGCTCGATTCGCGCGGCGAGACTGCATAGAGTAACTCCGGGCCCTCCGCCCCGAAGCCTTCCATGAAATCGTCCGCCGCGCGCCGCCACGACCCCTATGCCGCGCTGCACGTCGGCGAAATCCGGCTGATGCTCGCCGCGTCCGGCTTCGCCGGCCTCGCCAACCGCGCGCTCGCGGTCGTCATCGGC
This sequence comes from Candidatus Odyssella sp., assembly GCA_016792765.1. Classification (GTDB taxonomy): domain Bacteria; phylum Pseudomonadota; class Alphaproteobacteria; order Bin65; family Bin65; genus SBBV01. Next base: position 2,140 of record JAEULD010000311.1, on the reverse strand, counting down.
TATCAGGTCTACGCGCTCACCAAGAGCCCGCTGATGATCGGCCTGCTCGGGCTGGTGGAGGCGATCCCGGCGATCGCGCTCTCGCTCTACGGCGGCCACGTCGCCGACCGCGCCGACCGCCGCGCGATCATTCTCCGCGCCCGTCTCGTCTCGCTCGTCTGCGCGGTCGCGTTCGCGCTGATCTCGCTCGAGCGCGAAACGGCCTCGGTGCCGGCGCTGTTCGGCGTGGTGTTCGCGGCCGGGCTCGCGCGCGGCTTCCACGATCCGGCCGCGATCGCGTTCGAGGCGCAGGTCGTGCCGCAGCACCTGACGCTCAACGCCTCGAGCTGGTTCAGCACGGTCTGGCAGGGCACCGCGATCGTGGGCCCGGCGCTGGGCGGCATCGCCTACGACCTGGCGGGCCCGGTCGCCACCTATGCCGGCCTCGCCGCGCTGCACGCGCTCTCGGTGCTCGCGTTCGCCGGCATCGCGAGGAAGCCGAAGCCGGTGCCGCGCGCGGGCGAATCGATCTTCCGCAGCATCGGCATCGGCGTGCGCTTCGTGTTCGGCAACCAGGTGCTGGTCGCGTCGATGGCGCTCGATCTGTTCGCCGTGCTGTTCGGCGGCGCGGTGGCGCTGATCCCGGTCTTCGCCGACGAGATCCTCAAGATCGGGGCCACCGGCGTCGGCCTGCTCAACGCCGCGCCGGCGGCCGGCGCCATCCTCGTCATGCTGTGGAGCACGCGCCACCCGCCGATCCGCCATGCCGGCCGCAATCTGCTGATCGCCGTCGTCGGCTTCGGCATAAGCATCATCGTGTTCGCGCTGTCGGAGAACTTCTATCTCTCGATGGCGGCGCTCGCGGCGAGCGGCGCCTGCGACGGCATCAGCGTCGTGATCCGCCGCGCGATCCTGCGGCTGCATTCGCCCGAGCAGATGCGCGGGCGCGTCGCGGCGGTGAACATGATGTTCATCAGCGCGTCCAACGAGCTCGGTGCGTTCGAGAGCGGCCTCGCCGCCGCGGCCCTCGGCACGGTACGCTCGGTGTGGCTCGGCGGCATCGTCACCATCGCGATCGCGGCCGGCGCCGCCGCCTTCGCGCCGAAGCTGCGCCGCCTCAACCTCGGCGCCGGAGCGTCGCACAGCGAGCCGGCCGCGGACACGCCGCCGCCCGCGCCGGCCCAACCGAAAGGAATGCCATGAAACGCTGGCTGATCCCGATCCTGCTCCTGCTCGCGCCGCAAGCGGCCGCGCAAGCCCCCGCGTCGTTCGACGTGGCCGCGGCGCTGCAGAACCTCCGCGCCGGCCGCGACGCCGACGCGCTCTACTGGCTCGACCGCGCGCGCGGCGAGAGATCGCTGGCCGGGGCCGCGCGCGCCGACGCGCTGGAATGGCGCGCGTTCCTGCACGCCCGGCGCGGCAATCTCCGCGCCGCGCGCGCCGACCTCGACGGCGCGATCGCCGCCGACACGGACAATCCGCTGCGCCATCGCGCGCGGGCCCGACTCCATCTGCGGACCGGCGATTTCCGCGCCGCGCTCGCCGACCTGGAGCCCGCCTTGGCGCGCCTGGGAACCGACGCGGAAACCTACGCCGATCTCTGCGAGGCGCAGCTCGGTCTCGGCCGGCGCACCGAGGCGATCGGGAACTGCCGCCGCGCGATCCAGATCAATCCCGAATACGCGCGGCCGAGAGCGCTGCTGCTGCGCGCCGGGGCCCGCTAGGCGGGCCCGAGCCTCGTCACGACCTCGCCCGGCGCCGGCGCCCGCGCGAACGGCGCGCCGGCGCCACCGCCCTTATCGTCCGCATCGCTCATGCTCCGCCCCCTTCCGCCGCCCGCCGAGTATACCACCGCGCCGCCCGCAAGGCAGGCACGGCGCCGTTGCGCTCGACTCCGCGGGGGCGGCGATGCTATGCGAAACGGCCCACAGCCACGGACCGATTCGATGAGCGAGACCGCCAGCGTCGCCTCGTCCGCCGCCGCGAAACCGCGCCAGCTGCGCCGGCGCCGCGAGATCATGGATGCCGCCGCCGCCGTCTTCGCGAAAAAGGGCTATCACGCCGCCACCACGCGCGACATCGCCGACAGCCTCGGCATGCAGCCCGGCAGCCTCTACTACTATTTCGAATCGAAGGAGGCCGCGCTCGAGGAGATCTGCCG
>JAEULD010000202.1 GCA_016792765.1 Candidatus Odyssella sp. | reverse complement strand
CGGCCCGGGCCGGTTCCGCGTCAGGCCGGCGCGGAAGTCGGCGGCGGCAGTCGCCGGTTCTTCGATCGGCCATTCGAGCGCGAAGCATCCCGGCACGAAGGCGCCGCCGTGCGACTGGCGATACGCCGGGTGCGCGAAGTTCTGATAGACGACCTCGATACCAGCGCGCTGGAACTTCGAATCGTCCATATAGGCCTCGGCGCCGCGGCCGGAGAGATAGCGCGTGCCGCCGGCGGCGAGCGTGAGCCCGAGCATGAGATCGTCCTTGGCGCCGGGCACATCGAGCGCGCTGGCGCGGACGAGGCGAACGGCGATTCCGAAGGTCTCCAGTGTGAGCTGGAGCGTCGCGAGCGCGAGCGAGCCGAGGTCTTCCCATTCGCGGCAGAGAAGCGCCGCGAGCTTCGGCTCGAGCAGGGCCCAGCCCGGCTGGCGCCCGTAGCGATGGCGCAACGTCTCGAAATGCTTGGCCGTCAGGGCCGGATCGGCCAGCCGCGTCTCCGCGATCGTCTGTCCCGATTGCTGGTGCCCTTTGGCATGGACCGAAAGCCCGAGATACTGCGCGCCCGCCCTGGTCGAATAGAGCGTTCGGTGCTGGAACGCGCGGCGATTGAACTGAACGTTGTCGAGCGCCACGAACACGTCGCTGCGCGCGATCTTGTCGACGAGGCCGAGCCACGGGAAATAGCCCGGCTGATGGATCGAAACCGTCGTCACGGCCCGGCCACCGCGCGGCACTCGGCGAGCGGCGGATACTCGGGCACCCGCTTCAGCCCCATCCATTCCGTGGGATTGTCCGGCAACGCGCGCTTCAGCTTCAGGGCCGCGGCGTTCGCGCGGAGCCCGGCGGCGATGAAATCGGCGGCGGCCTCGGCCGCCCCTTCGCGGAGATAGGGATTGCCGCCCTCCGCAACCCGGCGCCTGAACTCCGCGTCGCCGATCGCCGTCGCAAGGGCGTCGCGGATCGCGACCGGGTCTGCGGGAACGACGAGCGCGTGGGGATTGGTCAAGCGGCCGGTTTGCCGGATTCCGACCGTCACGCTGGGCAATCCGTGGCTCGCGGCCTCGAGCAAGCCGCTGGAACTGTTGCCCACGATGGCGTCGGCCGCCTCCAGCAGGCTGGCAAAGAGCGTGGCGCCGAGGTTCGCGACGAACACGTGATTGCCGCGCGCGGCGGCGTGCGCGCGCAAGCGCGCCTCGATCGCAGGCGACTCGGGATCGGCATTCACGCCCGCCCACACGATCGTGTGCCCGGCATGGGCGTCGAGCGCCGCCAGCAGCGCTTCGAGCTCGCCCTTCCAGCATCCGGGCACGGCCGTCGGCGGCAGGTAGCACGCGGCGATGTAGGGCGGAGGCCCCCAGCCCCGTTCCGCCGCGGCGGCGCGAAACGCGGCCCCGCCGTCGCGCGGGCGGTTCTCGAGCGCGGGATTGCCGATCACCGCGATGCGCCAGCTTTCTTCGCCCATGTCGAGCAGGCGCCGGCGCATGGCGGAATGCATCACGAGGTGGAGATGCGCCATTTTCGTGATCGCGTTGCGCACCTGCGTGTCGAAGCAATAGGAGACGTCTTCTTCGCCGCCGAATACATGCGCGATCGCGATTCCGTAGAGCACGGCGATCGCGGCGGGCGGCAACAGCTCGTAACGGTCGCCCAGCAGGACGCAAGCGTCGGGACGCTCGCGGGCCCAGATGCGCCCGAATCCGCCCGTCATCGCGGCGAGCGCCAGCGCATTCGCCTCGTCGGCGCGCCCGATTCCCTCGGCCGGTACTTCGGCCGCGGCGACTCCGCATTTGGCCATGAGTGCGGGCAGCCCGCCCTTCTCGTTGTCCGAATGATGGGCGCCGGTGAAGACAAGGCGGACCCGCAGCCCCGCGCGGCGCGCGAGCGCGCGCGCGATCGGCGCCATCAGCGAATAGTCGGCACGCGACCCCGTGATGGCGTCGACCCTGAGCGGCAGGTTCGCGGCCTCGGCGCTCATCGCTCGATCGGATCGTCCGGATCGTAGGCGCGGGCGGCGGGCCGCCCGAGCAGCGACCAGTATTCCATCGGGGAGACGCCGCCGGCCGGGCGTTTTGCGGTCAGATCGGCCGCTTGAACCGGCGCGCCGCGCTCGATCCGTCGCGCGGCGACGAGGCTCTTTCGCGCCGCCGCGCGTATCTCGAATTCCGGGCCGGCCGGCCCCTTGTGCGCTTCGCCGAGCGCCGCGACCGCGTCGCGGATCGCCGCGATCATCGTGCGCATCGCGGCAGGCTCGAGCGAGGCGCGATGGTCCGGGCCCGGCAGGCCGCAGTCGAGCGTGAAATGCTTTTCGATGACCGACGCCCCGCGCGCAGCCGCCGCGACCGAGACGGCGATGCCCGGCGTATGGTCGGAGTAGCCGACCGGCAGGCCGAACGCCCGCGCGAGCGTGTCCATCGCGCGAAGATTGGCGAGACTCACGGGCGCGGGATAGACGCTCGTGCAGTGAAGAATCGTGACCAGACCGGCCAGGCGTTCGCGCGCACCCGGCCGCGCCAGCGCATCGCGCAGCGCGATCCCTGGCCGCGGCGTCTCGCCGGCATAGCCGGCCGCGAGAACGGCCAAGGCCTCTTCGATCTCGCCCAGCGTGCTCATGCCGGTCGAGAGAATGACGGGCAGGCCCGAGCGCGCCGCGTCGAACAACAGCGGGCCGTTGGTGATTTCGCCCGACGGTATCTTGAGGCGCTTGACGCCCACGCCCAGCAGAAGGGCGAGACTCTCGTGGTCGAACGGCGTCGACATGAACTCGATGCCGCGCACGCGGCAGCGCTCGGCGATGCGGTGATGCGCCGCCGCGTCGAGCTCGAGCGCGCGGAGCATCTCGAGCTGCGAGCCGCCGCTGCCGGTCGTCTCGCGCTGGTAGGCGACCTTGTGCGCGCGCGCCGTGACGAGACGGTCCGCGCGGAAACTCTGGAACTTCACGGCATCGGCCCCCGCCTCCGCGGCGGCGTCCACGAGGCGGAGCGCCAGGTCGAGCGAGCCGTTGTGATTGACGCCGGCCTCGGCGATGACGAAACAGCCGCTCATGGCACGCGCTCCTCGAGCACGACGAAGGCTTCGGCCGCGGGAACGCCGACCGACGCGCCGCGCCATCGCGCGAGCGCCGCGATCGCCTCGCGGCTGCGCGGAAATGGAAAGCGGCCGAGCTCGCCCGCGAAGAGCTCGAGTATCGCCAGCTTGCGCGGCAGCTCCGCCGTCACGTCGACGAAGCAGTTGGGCGCGAAGGCCGGCGCGTCGGGAAACAGCGCGAAGCCGGTTTCCGACAGCGCCTCGTAAGCGAGCAGGCGGCGAACGCAGGGCGCACGGAACCATTTGACGGCGGCGGCCGCCGCCTTGGCGACCACGACGTGGTCGGAATGGGCGTCGCCGCCGAAGGGCACGTAGATCGCGTCGGGCTCGACGCTTGCGACGACGTTCTTGACGGCCGTCACCACGTCGCCGAGCGGAAGCGTGTCGAGGCGCGTCGTCGCGAAGCCCAGGCGATGGGTGGAGGCGAAACCGAAGGCCAGCGCGACCTGCTCGATCTCGGCATCGCGTGCCGCGATCTGCGCCTGCGCGTAGCCGGATTCGGCCGTCATTTCGGTGGCGATCGCCCAATGGATCGCGGCGCCTTCCGCCTTGTGCCGCAGCAAGGTTCCGCCGCAGCCCAGCGTCTCGTCGTCGGGGTGCGGCGCGAGGACGAGAATGGTGCGGCCGCCGAGCGCGGCCCGCGCGTCGACCGGCGCAGCGGACGCCATCAGGCCTTCACGCCGTAGAGGAAATGCAGCTCCGAGCGGCGGCCGCCGATCGTCCAGCCGAACGTGCCGCAGTCGCGCACCTCGATGCCGCGGCACCAGCCGATCAGGTCGGCCTCGCTCTCCGGAATCGTCACGACGGCGCCGCGCTGGCCCGAAATATCGGACGTGAACCGGCGGCTTCCATCCGCCAGCGCCTCGGACTGGCTATAGGCCACGTCGTTGCGGTTCGGAAGCGAGAGGATGAACGCGCCGCCCTTGGGAAGCCGCCCGGCCAGCGCCGCGATGTCTTCGAGCACGCGCGCGCGCCGATTGTAGTGGACGCTACCCCAGACGAAGACATGATCGAACGCCGGCAGCTGCGGCGCCAACGGGCGCGCGAGATCGACGAGGTGGATCGGCGGACACGGCAGCATGGCGCCGCGGAAGCGCGTGCGCACGATCTCCACGGCGTTCGGCGCGACTTCGGTGCCGACCGATCGGAGCCCGAGCCGCGCGAAGAACTCGAGATGGTTCCCGGAGCCGCAGCCGTGATCGAGAATGGTGCCCGGAAATCCGTCGGCCGCGAGATGGCGGCGCACGACCCGGACCGCGACTTCGTAGGGGTACCAGAGATAGGCGCCGGACTCGTAGAGCCGGTTCCAGAGCTGCGAATTGTCCTGTCCCGCCGAAGGTGGAGGAGCGTCTGGAGTCATGGTGCTCACGGTCGATTGGTGGGCCGAGGCCGCGGCGACGCGGTGCGGGTGCGCTTCTTGCGCGCCGGGCCGTGCACGGCGCCGGCCGGAACGAGCGCGCCGTCGGAAACCGCCGTCCCCGGCAGCAGCACGGCGCCCGCGCCGATCATCGCGCAGGCGCCTATGCGGACATTGCCGAGCACGATCGCTCCGGGCGCCAAATGTGCGCCCTCCGCGACGGTGCTGCCATGCTCCACGATGGCGCCGGTGTTCACGATCACCGCATCGCCGAGCGCGACGCCGGCCTGCACGATGGCGCCGCACATGACCTGCACCCCGCGGCCGATCGCGGCATCCGCCGCGACGCTCGCGCGCGGATGAATGATGGCGGGCGCGCTGCGCCCGGCGGCGAGGAAGCGCGTCAGCAGCGCGAGCCGGGCGCGCAGGCGCGTGGGCGAGACGCCGCCGAGGCCGAGGGCGACCCCGATCTCGGCCGGCAGGGCGGCGGCGGCTTCGTCGTCGCAATGCGGCGCGTCGAGCCATGCCGAAGGCTGGGGATCGGCGTAGGCCGCCACGTCGAAACCGGCGGCACGCAACGTGTCGCAGACGACGCGGCCATGCCCGCCCGCCCCGGCCAGCAGCAGCTTCACGCCGCGTCCTTGCAGCGCGCGCCGCGCCAGGCGTCGAGCGCCGCGACGACGCGCGCCTGCTGTTCTTGGCCGAGATGCGTCGAGCACGGCAGCGAGACGATGCGGCCGCTCAACTCGGCGCACACGCCGCTGAGCCGGCTGGGCGCGCGGCGGTACGGCTCCTGGCGCGACAGCGATTCCCAGAAATGGCGTGTCTCGATGTTCGCGCCTTTCAGCGCCTCGACGAGGCTGTCGGCATCGGCGGCGCTCGCGCACAAGACCGAATAGAGCCAGCAGGCGCTTTCGGCCCAAGCGGCGCGCGGCATGGGACGCAGATCCGCGCGGCCGGCCAGCGCACGATCGTACGTGCCGGCGATTCGCCGTTTCGCGGCGAGCATGTCCTCGAACCGCTCGAGCTGCGCGACACCGATCGCGGCGTTGACGTTGGTCAGCCGGAAATTGAATCCGGCCGCGAAATGACGATAGCGCGTGCCGCTGCGCGCCTGCGTCGACAGCGCCGACGCCCGCTCGGCCCAATCCGCGTTCGCGGTGACCAGCGCGCCGCCGCCGCCCGCCGTTATCGTCTTGTTGCCGTTGAAGCTGAACATCGCGGCATCGCCGAGGCTGCCGCAGCGCCGCCCCTTGTAGAGCGCGCCGAGCGCCGCAGCCGCGTCTTCGATCAGCGGAATGCCGGCCCGGGCGCAGAGCGGCGCGATCGCGTCCATGTCGGCCGGGTGGCCGAGCGCATGCACGACGATGACGGCGGCCAGCGGCGGCGTCTGCCGCGCGAGCGCGTCTTCGAGCAAGGCCGGATCGAGCGTCCAGGTCTCGCGCGTCACGTCGAGGAACACCGGCGTGGCGCCGGCCAGCAGCACCGCGTTGGCCGTTGCCGCGAACGTGAAGTCGGGAACGGCGACATGATCGCCCGGTTTCACGCCGGCGGCGCGCAGGCCGAGATAGAGCGCCGCCGTGCCGTTCACCGCCGCCACCGCGTGTGGCGACCCGGCGAGCGCCGCGACGCGACGCTCGAAATCGCGCACGAACGGCCCCGCGGACGACACCCAATTGTCGCGCACGCACTGCGCGAGATACGCGGCTTCGTTGCCGCGCAGGTCGGGCTCGGCGAGCGGGATGATGTCGGGGGCGCCGGTCACGGGACGATCGGAAACGCGCGAAATGCTACCGCAGCCCGGGTGCGCGACGAGGCGCCGGGCGGCGAGGCGAAACAATGTTCACGCAATGAACACGGTTGTCAAGGCGCGCGGCCGCGCGGCGCCGGCGGTAAACCTTGGCGGCGTTCATTTGCGGCCCACGGCGAAGGCGACCTGGGCGAGCCGATCCCACGGCAACGTGCCGTGCGGCGGTGCCTGGCCGTTGGCGAGGCTTTCGTAGATGCCGATCTCCTTGTCGATGCGCTCGCGCCAGGTCGGCAGGCTGGACTGCGCGAAGGCGAGTGCCTCGGCTTGCCGCCGGGCGCACTCGGCGGGATCGGCGATCAAGGCGGCGACCGCGTCGGCGATGGCGGTGGCCGGGTCCGCGCGATCGACCCACTTCGCGACCGAGTCGGGCAGGAATTGCCACGTCGATACGTCGACGCCGCGAGCCGCGTCGGGGCCCAGCGCGACGACGCAGCAACCGGCCGCCAGCGCCTCCAGCATCGTGTTGGAGAAGCCGCTGTTGTGCGCCGGCGACACGTAGATGTCGATCGCCGAAAGATGCGACTGCACCTCGCCATGCGGGACGGAGCCGAGGAAGCGTACGGTCTCGCCGAGGCCCGCGGCGCGCGCGCTGGCCTCCGCCGCCGCGCGATCGGCGCCGTCGCCCACGACGAGCGCGCGGAACGGCAAGCCGCGCTGCGCAAGCGCGATGCACGCGGCGACGAAGACGTCGATCCCCTTCGCGCGCGTGGCCCGGCCGACGAATCCGAGCGTGAGCGGCCGGCCCGCGCTGCGGCGGTCCGGCGAAGCGGCCGGCCGGTCGACGCCGTTGGTGAGGAGAAGCAGTCTTCCGCGCGCGCGCGCGCTGCGGAACAGCCGATACCAGGGCGAGCCGTCGTTCGTGCAGACGGCGAGGCGAATCGGAAAGCGAAGCAGGAGGCGCGCGGCGCCGAGATAGACCGCGCCCAGCCGTTTGCCCGCATCGCGCGCCAACAGGAACGACATCACGCCGAGGCAGCGCCAGATCACGCGGCGATGAACCAGGGACGCCACCGCCGCGAAGCCGAGATGCCCGCGGTCGAAATAGAGAATGTCGGACCGGCGGAAGAAATAAGGGGCGACCCGCAGCAGCTGGCGCAGCGAATTCGCGGCTTCGCCCGCGATGCGCGGCAACCCGCCCCAACCGCGCCAGCCGACATGCACGAACTTGACGTGGCGAAACCGGCCGTAATCGGTCGCGAAGTCGCGCCTGCCCGCCTCCCGCGACTTGGCGAGGAACAAGACGGTGGCCGCGATTCCGCGCGCCTCGAACTCCTCGATCAGCTTCAGGACCGCCGGCGTGCCCGACGGCGACCAGACGTCGCGGCCGATGCCGGAGTATTTCCGGCAGATCATCACGACCCGCATGGCAGCTCAGTCGCCGGCGGTGACGCGTGCGGGAAAGCCGTTGGCGGTCTTGCCGTCGGGAATCGGCCGGGTGACGATGGCGCCCGCCCCCAGCGTCACGGAGCGGCCGACGGCGACGCCGCGCACGACGACGCCGGGCGAGACCCACGAATCGTCGCCGACCGAGGAACTCCCCGCGAGCACGACTCCGGCTCCGACGAAGCACCGCGCCCCGACGACGACGTTGTGCCCGATGTTGACGTTGTTTCCGATGCTGGTGTCCGCCCCGATGACGGTGTCGCGCAACGTGCCGCGCACGATCGTCGTGTTCGCGCCGATGCGCGACCGGGCGCCGATGATCACGCGGCCGAGATGGGGCAGCTCGAGAATGGCACCGTCGCTGTCGCGCTCGTAGGCCTGCCCCTGGCTGCCGACCACGGCATTGGCCTGCACGACCGTTCCTTCGCCGATCTCCACGCCGTCGTGGATTCTCGCGCCGGCATAGAGAACCGAGCCGCGGCCGATTACCGCGCCGGCGCCGACGACGACGGCGGGCCCGAGGTGGACATCGTCGCCGACATCGGCATCCGCCGCCACGACCGCGCTGCCGGCGCGCCCCGGCAACGGATGACGCTCGGGCCCGACAAGATGGCGCGCGGCGCGGATGAAGTAGGTTCGCGGATCGGCGACGTGGATGAGCGTGACGCCGTCGGCCGCGCCGGACGAGAGGGCGTCGTCGGCCGGCGCCGGAACGATCACGACGGCGCCCGAGGCCCGGAGATCGGCCGGGCGGAGCTTCGCGAAGGCCAGAGCGCCGGGCCCGACCGCCTCGAGCGGCGCGAGAGATTCGATGCGCCGCGCCGGATCGCCGACGATCCGCGCCGGCTGCCCCAGCGCCGCCACCAGCTCCGCCGCCGTCATCGGCGCCAGCGCGCGCAACGCGCTCATGCCGGCGACGCCGGCGTCTTGCCGGCGGCGACGAAGCGCGCGATCGCACCGACGCTGGTCAGCGATTCGGCCGCCTCGTCGGGAATCTTGATTCCGAAATGCTCCTCGACCTGCAGCAGGATGCTGGCGTGATCG
>JAEULD010000175.1 GCA_016792765.1 Candidatus Odyssella sp. | reverse complement strand
CGGGCGCAGCCGCGTTGCCGCTCGCCGCGCGGGCGCGGGCGCAGAGGCGGCCGGTGGTGGGCTTCCTGCGCGCGGGCAGGCCGCCCAAGGCCTTCATCGAAGCATTAGAGCGCGGCTTGCAGGAGCAGGGCTTCGTTCCCGGGCAGAACATTGCGATCGATTTCAAGATCGGCAGCACGGAAGAGCTTCCGCGCCTCGCCGCCGATCTCGTCCGCGCGAACGTCGACGTCATCCTTGCCAACGCGTCGTCGGCCGCGGTCGCCGCCAAGGCGGCGACGGCGACGATCCCGATCGTCATGGCCGCCGTCTATTATCCGGTCGAGCTCGGCATCGTTTCGTCGCTCGGACATCCGCAGGGCAACATCACGGGAACCGCCGTCACCGCCGGCGACATGGCGGGCAAGCGGCTCGAATTGCTGCGCGAGCTGGTGCCGACGATCCGGCGCGCGGCGGTGCTGTCGCATGTCGGCCACACGAGCAACGCGGTGCAGATGGCGGCGCTCGAAGCCGCCGCGCGCTCGCTCGGCGTTCAGCTTGCGGTGGCTCCGGTGCGGGCCGAAAACGAATTCGAGCCGGCGCTCGCGTCGCTGCGCGGCAGCGATTGCCTGCTGCACCCGGATACGCCGCTGTTCAACAGCAACCGCCAGCTTCTGTTGAAGGCGCTGGCGAAGCTCCGCATGCCCGCCATCCATCCGATCCGGGCGTATGCCGACGATGGCGGGCTCGTCGCCTATGGCGCCGACGTGGCCGACCTGTTCCGGCGCTCGGGCGTGCTCGCGGGCCGGATCCTCAAGGGCGAAAGACCGGCCGGTCTGCCGGTCGAGCAGCCCGCGCGCTTCGAACTGGTCCTGAACCTCAAGACGGCGCGGGCTCTCGGCCTGACCGTGCCCCAATCGCTGGTGGTGCGCGCCGACGACGTGATCGAATAGAATGCGTGCAGCGCGCGTCGGCTTCCGATGTCGGCCGGTGCAGCGGCAGGCCGGCGTTCCGTCGCGCGGCAGCGATCGAGGCGGCCGGCACAGCCGCATCTTGAAATCGGCGAGCGGCGTGAATATGTTCTTATTTTGTTTCTGCCGCCGATGAAGCGCGCACCGCATGCAATCGAGACACCGCACCGCTTCCACCGTTGACGGGCTTCCGCGCGAAGACTTGTCTTTTCTCGTCATGCCGGGCGCCCAAAATGATGAGAAAAGCCCGGCAATGATGAGAAAAGCCCATCCAATTCGAAACTTGCCTTTTCTCGTCATCGACCGGGCCGACAGGCGGTCGTGCCATGCCCGCGCGTTGCCTCCGTTCGCCCGAAAAAGCCTGCGAAAGCCTACGAATGCCTACGCCGGAGGGGGAGAGGCCGGCGCATGATCGCTCCCAGCCCCATGTCCATTTCGTCGAGCCGCGCATGTCGCTGATCCTTCCCGAGTCCGCCCGCCAGGCGCCGCTGCTCCAGAACGAGCGGCTTGCGATGCTGCGCGGGCGCAAGGTCGGCGCGAAGTTCGAGGTGATCTCGGACTACAAGCCCGCGGGCGACCAGCCGCAGGCGATCGTCCAGTTGAGCGAGGGCGTGGCGAAGGGCGAGCGCGAGCAGGTGCTGCTCGGCGTCACCGGCTCGGGCAAGACGTTCACGATGGCGCACGTGATCGCCAATCAGCAGCGCCCGGCCCTGGTGCTGGCGCCCAACAAGATCCTGGCCGCGCAGCTCTACGGCGAGATGAAGAGCTTCTTCCCCAACAACGCGGTCGAATATTTCGTCTCGTATTACGACTACTACCAGCCCGAGGCCTACGTCCCGCGCACCGACACCTATATCGACAAGGAGGCGATGATCAACGAGCAGATCGACCGCATGCGCCATTCGGCGACGCGCTCGCTGCTCGAGCGCGACGACGTCGTCATCGTCGCGTCGGTCTCGTGCATCTACGGCATCGGTTCGGTCGAGGCGTATTCCGAGATGATCCTCGAGGTGAAGGCCGGGCAGAGGCTCGACCGCACCGCGTTCCTGCGCCGGCTCGTCGAACTGCAGTATTCGCGCAACGACCAGGATTTCCGCCGCGGCACGTTCCGCGCGCGCGGCGATTCGGTGGAGCTGTTCCCGGCGCATCTCGAAGACCGCGCCTGGCGCCTCTCGCTGTTCGGCGACGAGGTGGAAGGCATCACCGAATTCGATCCGCTCACCGGCGAGAAGGTGGCCAAGCTCGACGACATCGTGATCTTCGCCAATTCGCACTACGTCACGCCGAAGCCCACGCTGCAGCAGGCGGTGAAGCTGATCCGCGTCGAGCTGAAGGAGCGGCTCGCCGAGCTCGCCGCGCAGGGCAAACTGCTCGAGGCGCAGCGGCTCGAGCAGCGCACGACCTACGACATGGAGATGATCGAGGCCACCGGCTCCTGCCACGGCATCGAGAACTATTCGCGCTATCTCACCGGCCGCAAGGCCGGCGAGCCGCCGCCCACCTTGTTCGAATACCTGCCCAGGCACGCGCTGGTGTTCGTGGACGAGAGCCACATCACGATCCCGCAGCTCCAGGGCATGTACAAGGGCGACTACGCGCGGAAATCGACGCTCGCCGAATACGGCTTCCGCCTGCCGTCCTGCGTCGACAACCGTCCGCTCAAATTCGAGGAGTGGGACGCGATGCGGCCGCAGACCGTGCTGGTCTCGGCGACGCCGGGCCCGTGGGAGCTGGAGCGCACCGGCGGCGTCTTCGTCGATCAGGTGATCCGCCCGACCGGCCTCATCGACCCGGTGGTGGATATCCGCCCGGCCGAAACGCAGGTCGACGACCTCATCCACGAATGCAAGGCGCGCGCGGCCAAGGGCGAGCGCGTGCTGGTCACGACGCTGACCAAGCGCATGGCCGAAGACCTCACCGAGTATCTGCACGAGGCGGGCCTCAAGGTCCGCTACATGCACTCCGACGTCGAGACCTTGGAGCGCATCGAGATCATCCGCGATCTGCGCCTCGGCGTGTTCGACGTGCTCGTCGGCATCAACCTGCTGCGCGAGGGCCTCGACATCCCGGAATGCTCGCTCGTCGCCGTGCTCGACGCCGACAAGGAAGGCTATCTGCGCTCGCGCACCTCGCTGATCCAGACGATCGGCCGCGCCGCGCGCAACGTCGAAGGGAAGGCCATCCTCTACGCCGAGACGATGACCGAGAGCATGAAATCGGCCGTCGCCGAGACCGGCCGGCGCCGCGAGAAGCAGCAGGAATACAACGCCGCCAACGGCATCACGCCCGAATCGGTCAAGAAGGGCATCGCCGACATCATGCAGAGCGTCTACGAGAGCGACCACGTCACGGTCGACACCGGCGATCCCGACAAGCCGCATCTGCTCGGGCACAATCTCAAGAGCTACCTCGCCGAACTCGAGCAGCGCATGAAAGACCACGCGGCCAATCTCGAATTCGAGGAGGCGGCGCGGCTGCGCGACGAGATCCGCCGGCTCGAGGTCGACGATCTCGGCATTTCGTCGGGCAGCGGCGACAAGCAGAAGATCGCGCGCGCCCGCGCGCTGCTGGAGGAGCCGAGCGCCCCCTACCGCGCCGCCCAGATGCGCAAGAAGGCGATGCAGGATCGCGGCAGCCGCGGCGGCGGAAGGAGCCGCGGCGGGCGCAGGCCGATCCGGGGGTGAGGGTCGCCGGTGCGTGCGCCCAGTTCAACCTTTCCGGGTGAATCCCGAATCGGCGGCGGACGGTTTGGGTGCAATGCACAAAGCGCGCGCATGCGTCCGGCGCCGGTCCTCCGCAACTTTACGCAGGCGGGCGCGCACGCACCGCGGCGCCGGCTCCGTCCAAAAACCGTAACACCGACCCGCGAAAATGGTGCATTATGCGTTGCTTCGCTCGGCGCCGTCGGCCGCCGCGCGGATGCGGTGTGGGGGCCGATCGAAAGGGACGACGACTAGATGGCGACGGGTACGGTCAAGTGGTTTAACGCGACGAAGGGCTTCGGTTTCATCGCGCCGGATGGCGGCGGCAAGGACGTGTTCGTGCACGTCACCGCGGTCCAGCGCGCCGGACTGCAATCCCTCTCCGAGGGACAGCGCGTCAGCTTCGACGTTGTGGACGACCGCAAGGGCAAGAAGGCGGAAAATCTCGTCCTCGCGAAGTAACGCGCGCGGCGTACCGCCTTTTACGTAAAACTACCTAACGCGGGCGAGGATCGGGCTTCGCCCGCACCCGGCATTCTTTCGCCCCGCGCCGCCCCCGCGCGCGGCGGCTCAGCCCCGCACATAAGCCGTCATCGCCTCAACCTCCGCGAGTGTCTCGCCGAGGCGGGCCTTGACCACGTCGCCGATCGAGACGATGCCGGCCAGGCGGCCGCCCTCGAGCACCGGCAGGTGGCGCACGCGCCGGTCGGTCATCACCGACATGACGCGGTCCACGGTGTCGGCGGGCGCGCAGGTGACCAGCCGCTCGGCCGGGGTCATCAGGTCGCGCACCGGCCGCGCCGCGGCCTCGGGGCCACGCTCGGCCAGCGCGGCCACGATGTCGCGCTCCGAGATGATGCCCTCGAGCCGACCGTTGCCGCGGCGCACGACGAGGGCGCCGACGCGCCGCTCGTTCATCGCGCGCGCGGCCTCGATCGCGCTCGCTTCGGGCGCGATGGCCAGCACGGCGCTGCCTTTGCTCCGGAGAATCTGGGAAACGATCATGGGCGCACCTCTCTCCGAATTGACGCGGAAGTGAAGGCGCGGCGCTAGTCGCGTCGCCAAGAACCATTATCTTAGCACGGATTGCGCGGGGGCGCATGCCCAAAGCGGAGACCGGCCATGGACGAGACCAGCCTCAAGACCGGCAAGGTCGTGAAAAGCGACGCCGAGTGGAAAAAGCAGCTCACGCCCGAGCAGTATCACGTCACGCGCAAGCACGGCACCGAGCGCGCGTTCACCGGCAGGTATTGGGACAACAAGGCGGCCGGGCTCTATCGCTGCGTCTGCTGCGGCACGCCGCTGTTCGAATCGGCGACGAAGTTCGAGTCGGGCACCGGCTGGCCGAGCTTCTGGGCCCCGGTCGACGAGCGCGCGGTGGCGCTCAAGGAGGATCGCAGCTTCTTCATGCGCCGCACCGAGGTGCTGTGCGCGCGCTGCGACGCGCATCT
This sequence comes from Candidatus Odyssella sp., assembly GCA_016792765.1. GTDB lineage: Bacteria > Pseudomonadota > Alphaproteobacteria > Bin65 > Bin65 > SBBV01. Next base: position 17,032 of record JAEULD010000175.1, on the reverse strand, counting down.
CGGCCACGTGTTTCCCGACGGACCGGAGCCCACCGGCCAGCGCTACTGCATGAATTCGGCCGCGCTCGATTTCGAGCCCGGCGCGGGCGGGAAGAAATAGCTCAGGCGGCGCTCTTCTCGCCGTATTCGGCCAGCAGCTGGTTGAGGTCCGTCTCGGGCAGGCCGAAGCTGCGCACGACCGATTGCGCGAGGTGGAGGCTGGAGGCGACGGCGTCGGGCACCGCCTCGGTGGCCCCGGCGGCGGTCAGCGTCGCCGCGTGCTGCGAATCGCGCGCGCGGGCCACGATCTTGAGATCGGGCAGGCGGCGGCGCAGCAGGCCCACCAGCCGCGTCTCGCCGGCCGGGTCCTTGGCGGTGGTCAGGACGATGGCGCTGGCCCGGTCGATGCCGACGCCCCAGAGGATCTCGGGCCGCGTCGCGTCGCCGAAATGGATCGGAACGCCCTTGTCCTTGAACGCGGCCACCTGCTGCGGATCGAGATCGAGCGCCACGTAGGGAATGCGGTTCGCGTCGAGCAGCCGCGCGATCATCTGCCCGAAGCGGCCGTAGCCGGCCAGCACCACGTGCTTCTTGAGGTCGATGTTCTCCTGCTCGAGCGCCGCCAGGCCGATCCGCGTGACCCGCTCGACGCGCCCCGCGAGCCACTGGCCGAACACGGCGAGGACCGGCGTCGCCGCCATCGACAGGCTGGCCACTGCCAGCACCATCTGCTGCACGTCCACGGGCACGATCTTCTCGCGCGCCGCGATCGCGATCAGCACGAACGCGAACTCGCTGGCCTGCGCCAGCACGAGGCCGGTGCGGATCGCCACGCCTGCCGGCATCTTGATCGCGTAGCAGAGCGCCGCGATCACCGCGGCCTTGATCGCGACGAGGCCGAGCAGCAGCAGCAGCACCTGCCACCAATGCGCGGCCGCGAAACCGAGGTCGATCGTCATGCCGATCGTCATGAAGAAGAGGCCGAGCAGCAGCCCCTCGAACGGCCGGATGTAGACCTCGATCTGATGGCGGAACTCGGTTTCGGCGAGCATGAGGCCGGCGAGGAACGCGCCGAGCGTGAGCGAGAGGCCCACCGCCTGCGTCGCCGTGGCGGTGCCGAGCACGGCCAGCAGCGTGATGCCGAAGAACAGTTCCTCGCGGTGCGTCTCGGCGATCGCGCGGAACAGCGGCGGCAGCAGGTAGCGCCCGATCAGCAGGATCACCGCCAGCGCCGCCGCGGCCTTGCCGGCGGCGATGGCGACGGCGCGCCACTCCGTGGCGCCCTGGCCGGCGTCGCCCATCAGCGGCACCACGGCGAGCAGCGGGATGATCGCGAGATCCTGCAGCAGCAGGATCGAGAACGAGGTGCGGCCCATGCGCCCCGAAAGCTCGCCGCGCTCGGCGAGGATCTGCAGCACCACGGCGGTCGACGACAGCGCCACGCCGAAGCCGATCACCGCGGCGGCCTTCCAGCTCACGCCGATCACGGCGACGGCGGCGCCGATCAGCGCCGCGGTCAGCAGCACCTGCGCCGAGCCCAGGCCGAACACCTCGGTGCGCATGCTGGCGAGGCGGCGGAACGAAAGCTCGAGCCCGACGATGAACAGCAGGAACACGACGCCGAATTCGGCCAGCGTCTGGATCGATTCGACGTGGGTGACGAGGCGCAGCGCGTGCGGCCCGATCAGGACGCCGGCCGCCAGATAGCCGAGCACCGGCCCGGCCTTGATGCGCTGGAAAAGGTAGACGACCGCGATCGCGGCCACCAGGATGATTACGCCTTCGACGAGAAAATCGAATCCGTGCATGCGGGCGAGCTGGCAGCCGCTGTCGTTGCGCAATCACTATCTATCGGGTTTTCGCGCCAAGGCAACCGAGCGGAACGACGAATTGCGCCGCCGGTCTCGAACCTCTAACAGTGTCCGCCGCAACCTCGCATGTCCGCGCCGTGCTTTCGGCCCTGCAACTGACCGCCGGCCTCGTCCTGCTGCTCGTCGGGGGGCGGTTTCTCGTACGCGCCGGCGTCACCCTGGCCGAGGGCATGGGCGTTTCCCCGCTGATGATCGGCCTCACGGTGGTGGCCGCCGGCACGTCCTCGCCCGAGCTTCTCGTGAACCTAATGGCGGCGTTCAAGGGCGTGCCCAGCCTCGGCGTCGGCAACGTGATCGGGGCCAATATCGCCAATGTGCTGCTCGTCCTCGGCGCGGCCGGGCTGATCTATCCGATCGCGCGCAATTCGGCGATTCTCCGGCGCGATGGGCCGGTGATGCTGGTCGCGGTTCTTGCATTCGCGGCCGCAGCGCTCGACGGCGAGCTCACGCGCTGGCAGGGGCTTCTGATGGTCGCCTGCTGGGGCGCATATCTGTTCGCCGTGTACCGCATCGAGCGGCGCAGCGCGGCGGCGATGGCCGCACGCAAGGCCGAGACGCGCGAGCTCCATGTGCGCCGGCAGCCGATCTGGCTCACCGCTGCGATTCTCGCGGCCTCGGTCGGCGCGCTGATCGGCGGCTCGCACCTCTTGGTCGAGGGCGCGGTCACGGTGGCGCGCGGCCTCGGCGTCGGCGAGGCGGTGATCGGCGCCACGATCGTTGCCTTCGGCACGGTGATGCCGGAGCTGGTCGCGTCGGTGACGGCGGCCCTGCACCGCCACACCGATCTCGCGCTCGGCAACGTGATCGGCAGCATTGTCGTCAATGTCCTCGGCATTCTCGGCCTTGCCGCGGCGGTGTTCCCGTTCCCGATTCCGCCCGAGGTGCTGCGCTTCGATCTCTGGGTGATGCTCGCCGCCTGCGCACTGCTCGTGGCGCTCGGCCGCCGCGCGCGCGGCATCGGCCGCCCCATATCCGCCGGCATGGTCGCGGCCTATGTCGCCTACGACATTGCGCTCTACGCCGGCGTACCTGCGACGCTACGTTTCTGAGCTACCGGCGCCACAGCGCGAGGCAGGCGGCGGGCGGCTCGGGCCGCTTGGCCGGCCCGCGCGATGCGTGCTGGCGGAACGGTTCGCTCGTGAACCACCAGGCGAGCGCCGCGCCGCAGCCGTCGTCCGCGGGCAGCGGATCCTGCGGGCGGCAGTCCGGGCTGTCGGCCGGGCACCGGATGCGGACATGCATGTGCCCGTCGTGGCCGTACCAGGGCACGACCTTCGCCAGCCAGCGCCGGTCGCCGCCGGCGGCGCGGCAGGCCTCGCGCTTGATCACCGGGTTGACGAAGATGCGGTCGACCGCGGGCAGCTCCGCGGCGATGCGCAGCATCGCGAGCTGATCGCCGTTCCAGCGGGTGCGGTCGATCTCCTTGCCGTCGGCAACCATCGTCAGCTCGGTGCCCTCGTCGCGCAGGACCGGATCGAGCGGGCCGTCGGGCGCGAGCTGGAAGCGCACGTCGGCGTCGAGGCCCACCTGGTGGCTGGCATGGCCGGTCGCGGGCCCGCCGCGCGGCTGCGCGATGTCGGCCACCAGCAGCACCTTGCCGGTGGCCGCGCGCACGCGCCGCGCCAGTTCGCGCAGCGCGGCCACCATGTCGGGGTGCCCCCAATTGCGGTTGCGCTGCGGGCGCAGCACGCGCCAGCCCGGCCCTTCGAGCGGCAGTGCCACGGCGCCCCGGATGCATCCGTTGGCGTAATAGCCGATCGCGCGCGCCGCGCCCGCGGCCGGAGTGGAAGCGACGGTCCAGCCATTGCCGTGCTGGGCCAGGGCGGGCAGCGCGGGCAAGGCCAGCGCCAGGGCGAGGGTGGCAAAGCGGAAGGCGGTCACGCGCGGCGTCCCCGTGCTCGATCCCCCATTATACGCGGCAAGGTGTGGGAACGGTTAGCGCGCGGCGCCGCTGCGGCCGGGCCGCACTAAGGGGCGGCCCGGCGAAGTGCCGGTCCTGCCAGTTTCCGCTTTGACCGCGCCCCCGGTGTGGCAAAGAATGGTCCGGCCGGCCGCGGGACGAGCAAGGGGGCCCAGTGGGATTGGCTGACGCGCTACGCGAACGTGCCCACGGACCCGCGCTCTGGGCGGCGCTGGGCGCACTGGCATTCGCCGCGTCGGCGGCCGCGGACTCCGCGCGGCTGGCCACCGTCGAAATGCTCGAAGATGCGGCCGCGCGCCTGACCGCAGAAGAAGCGGCGGGCGATCCCGGCTTCCGCCCGCTGCCTGGCGCTCGGCTCAACGCCGGGTATTCGCGTTCGGCCTTCTGGCTGCGCCTGGAGCTGCCCGCCGCGGCCGCAGCGGGCGAGCGCATCGTGGTGGAGGTCGCCGCCCCGGTGCTGGACCGCGTGGAGGCCTTCGCCCGCGTCGACGGACCGTGGCGCCTGCTGGGCGCCGCGGGCGACGGCGTCGCCTTTTCGGCGCGCGCGCTGCCGCATCGCCAGCCCGCGTTCGCGATCGCGCTTGCGCCGATGCCGACCACGGTGCTGGTGCGCCTGGCCAGCGAGGGATCGCTGACGGCGCCGGTACGCGTCTGGAGCGAGGGCGGCTTCCACGCCAATGCGGCCACCGACAACTTGTTCTTCGGCTGCTATTTTGGCTTTCTCGCAGCGATGCTGATCTACAACCTGTTCCTCTTCGCCTCCATCCGCGACCGTGCCTATCTCTGGTACGTGGCCTATGTCGCCGCCCTGATGCTGCTCCAGGCGAAACTTGCCGGTTATGCCGACCAGTATCTCTGGCCCGATGCCCCGGCGCTGGCCAATCCGGCCAACCTGCTCGCCTTCGCCGCCGTTGTCGTCTGCGGCGCCCAGTTCACGCGCAGTTTCTTGCGCCGCGCGCCGTCCGCGCGCTGGGCGCGGCGCCTCATCGTTGCCGGACAGGTGTCGGCGGCGGCCGCGGCCTCGCTCCTCCTCGTCGCCTCGTACCGCCTCGCCACTCAAGTGCTGCTCGCGGTCACGGTCGGCGTGATTGCCGTGCTCGTCGCCGCGATGGTGAAGGCCTATCGCGGCGGCTATCGGCCCGCGCGGTTCATCCTCCTTGCATTCGCGGCGCTGGCCGTGGGCGCGGCGGCCATGATCCTGCGCCAGTTCGGCGCCGTCGGTTTCGACTTTCCGGCCGAGCGCGTTTTCGACGCGGCGACCGCGGCGGAGGCGCTGCTGCTCAGCTTCGCGCTCGGCGACCGCATCAATGCGCTGGAGGCCGAGCGCCGAGGCGTGGAAGCGGCGCTGGACGCGCTGCAGGAGCGGCTGCCCGGCGCGCTGCTCGAGGCGCAGGACCGCGAGCGCGAGCATATGGCGGCGGAGCTGCACGACGCGGTGGGGCAGAACCTGGTAGTGGTCGGTAGCCGAATCCGCGCGCTCGCCGCGTCGCCCCGATATGGCAGCGACGCGAGCCCGGCGCTTACCGAGATCGCCGACATCAACCGCGAGACGCTCGATCAGGTGCGTACGATGGCGCGCAGCCTGCATCCGGCCGAGCTCGATCGCCTCGGCCTCGCGCGCGCGATCCGGATGATGGCGGAGCGTGCGACGGCGGAAAGCGGCCTGGATTTCCACGCCGCGCTGGGCGCTACCGGGGACGACCTGCCGCCCGATCGCCGCCTCCAGCTCTACCGGATTGCGCAGGAGGCGGTCACGAATGCGGTCAAGCACAGCCGCGCTCGGCGCCTCACCGTCGCGTTCGGCGCCGAGCGCGGCAGGGTCTATCTCGCCGTGGCCGACGACGGAACCGGCTTCGATCCCGCCGCCGTCGGCGCGTCGATGGGGCTCGCCACGATGCGCCAGCGCTCGGCGATGTTGAACGCTTCGTTTGCGGTCGAGACGGCGCCCGGGGCGGGCACGGTCATTCGCGTCCTCGTTCCGCTGCCGGGCGCGTCATGACGGCAGCGAGCGTGCTGATCGCCGACGACCACCCGCTGTTCCGCCGGGGTCTACGCGCCGCCATCGTCGAATCCGGCCGCTTTCGCGTCGTCGCGGAAGCCGGCGACGGCGAAACCGCGATTCGCCAGATCGAGCGGTACGCACCCGCCGTGGCGCTCGTCGATCTCGCCATGCCGGTCAAGGACGGGCTGGAGGTCTTGGCCTGGGCGACAAAGCACGCCGCCGCGACCCGCATCGTCGTCATGACGCTCTACAAGGAGCGCGACTACGTCGATCGCGCGGCCGCGCTCGGCGCCGCCGGCTATCTCGTCAAGGACGACGCGCAGGATGAGCTGCTGCGCTGCCTCGCGACGGTGCTGGACGGCGAGTTCTTTCTGAGCCCCGCGGTCGGCGCGCCGAATCCGCCGCCTCCGGCCGACGCTGACATTTCCCGTGCACTCGCGCGCCTCACGCCGGCGCAGCGGAGCGTGCTTAGGCTGCTGGCCGATTATCGCACCAACAAGGATATCGCGCGCCTCCTCGAGATCAGCCCCAAGACCGTCGAGAACCATCGCGCGAACATGGTCGCGTCGCTCGGCCTCGTCGGCGCCAACGCCCTGCTGCAGTTCGCCGTGCGCCACCGCCACTGGCTATAGACGCACCGCCACGCCTGGGTAGAACCGCCCAAACGCGCGGATGCGCCTGCCTATTCCGGCCGCCCTCCACGTCCGGTACGTGGATTGCCGGTCCTATCGGCGTGGGGTTGCGTCGCGTGTCCGCGAAGCTTGAACCGACCGTAGTTGGCGGCGGGTATTCGTCCATCCGCGCGCTGGCCGGAGCTCCCGTTTGAATCGCTTGCCGCCGCGCGCTGGCTGCTATTTCGGCCTGGATTCGCATTGGCACCTGAACGCCGACATCGGCGAGCTTCGCGCGATCGTCGCCGATCCGCTTTCGCTCGCACGATGGTGGTCAGCCGTGTTCATGCGCGCCGAGGTCATGGAGCCCGGCGGCGATGGTTTCGAGGGGATGACGGTCCGATTCCATACCAAGGGGCTGTTGCCGCACACGTTCCAGTTCGCCGCCCGGATCGTGCGCGCCGGCGAGGACGAACTCGCGATCGAGACTCAGGGCGACTTCGTGGGCGGCGCCGCGATCAGGACCCGCAGCGCGCCTGGCGGCGTGCATGTCCACATCGCGTGGCGGGTGTTGGTCCGCCAGCCCTATATCAGGCCCTTCCTTCGCATCTTCCACCCCATCTTCGCCGCCAACCATCGCTGGGCGATGCGCCGCGGCCACGAGGGATTGGAGCAGGAGATCATCCGCCGCCGGCGCGGCTCCCGCGACGCCGTATCCGCGGCTGCGCAGACGCCGGCGTTCCCGCACAACCTCTTTCTCGTGCGGCGCGCGTTCCGGTGGACGAGGAGCCCCATGCGATGGAGCGGCTGATCGCCGCGATGCTCCGCATGCCGGTCACCGTGATAGCCGGGGCCGTCGCGTTGTCGCTGGTCTCGCTCGCCGGAATCGGGCGCCTCGGATTCGACGACGGCTTCCGTACCGCCTTCGCATCGGAAACCCCAGCCTATCAGGCATACGTTCGAGAGCGGCGGATCTTCACGCTCTCGGAAAGCGAAATCGCGATCCGCGTGTCGGCCGACGATCTCGCCGAGCCGGCAGTGCTCGATGCCGCCGAGCGCTTCGTCCTCGAGCTGGGAACGCTGCCCGGGATCGCCGGCGTCGCCTCGATCTTCTCGCTGAGGCACCGCCCCGACGGAAATGGCGTTGCTGCGCCGATCTTCGCGCCGGACCGCGCCGATCCTGGCGAGCGCCGCGCCGCCCTCGAGGCGGCGATCGTCCATCCCCTGAACGCCGGCCGCCTGATCTCGGCCGACCGGCGCCACATGCTGGTGCTCGTCCGCCTCGCCGAAGACAGCGTCGGCTCGGTGACGCGCGCTACGGCGGCGGTCCGCGCGCTCGTCGCACGAACGTTCGAGGGAACGAAGGCCGGATTCGGAATTACGGGCATCCCGCTGCTGCGGGGCGAGGTTCTCTCGACGATCGTTCGCGACCAGACGGTCGTCAACTTCGCCGGCGCGATCATCGGCTTCCTGCTTTGTCTGCTGATGTTCCGAAGCGTCGTCCTGTCGCTCGTCGCCGGGCTGCCTGCAGTCGTGGCGCTCGTCTGGGCCCTCGGCTTCCTCGGCCATTCCGGTATCGGCGTCACCACGCTGACCAACGCGCTGCCGGTTCTCATCCTGGTCATCGCGTTCTCGGACAGCATGCACCTGACCTACGAGATTCGCCGCCGTATGGCGTCGGGCGGCGAGGTGCTCGAGTCGATCGCCGGCGCCGTCCGTCTCGCGGGCCCGGCTTGCGTGATGACATCATTGACCACGGCCCTCGCATTCGCATCGCTGCTGCTCTCGAGCTCCGCGCTGGTTCGCGGGCTGGCGGCGGCGGGGCTCTATTCGGTCGCGATCGCGCTCGTGGCGGTCATCATCCTAAATCCCGCGATGGTCGCGCTGCTCGCACGGGTCCCGCTGGTTCGCCGCGCGCTGTGCGCGCCGTCTCCTCCGCTGCTCTTTCCCGCCCGCACGTGGGCGCTCGCGATCGCGTGGATACTCGGGCGCCCGCGCATGATCGCGGCGGGCTCGGCGGCCGTCACGCTCGTCGCGACCGGGCTGTACTGGCAGATCGAGCCGCGGCACTCGTTCGTGGAAAGCGTGGATGCGAACTCGCGCGCCTATCGGGAAATGGTCGCGATCGAGCGCACTCTGGCGCCGCTGTCCTCGATCGACGTGATCGTGCCGACCGGCCCGGGCGCCGGGGCGGGCATCACGGCGGCTGCGCTCGAGCGTCTCGGCCGCGTCCACTCGGCTCTCGAGGCCGATTTCGGCGCCAAGCACGTCGTTTCGCTCTGGAGCGCCGCACGATGGCTGCGGCCCGACGAACCTTCAGCCGCGGCTGGCGAGATCGACGCGCTCATGGCGCGGGCACCGTCGACGGTCGACAACACGTTCATCGCGGCCGATCGGTCGGCGCTCAAGATCCGGATCCTGACCGGCGAGATCGATTCGCCGGCGGTCCTCCGTCGCATGGCCCAGATCCGCGGAATCGCCCACGCGGCGGTGAATGACGGCCTGCCGCGGCCGGAGCCGGCCGGGCAGCTCGCGATGGTCGCGGCCGTATCGAGCGTGATGATCGCCGACCTCAACGACAGTTTTCTTGCGGCAGTCGTTGCCTCCGGACTCGTCATTGCGCTCTGGTGCCGCAGCATGCTCGTGGGCCTTCTCGCGCTGCTGCCGAACGTCTTCCCGATCGCCATTGCCGGCGCGTGGCTCGAAGTATCAGGCCACGGACTGCAGTTTGCGAGCGGCCTGGCACTCACGATCGCGTTCGGAATCGCCGTCGACGACACCATCCATGCCCTCAACCGCCTCCGGCCTCAGCTTCGCGCCGGCACCGTCGCGCTGCCTGACATTCGCGCGGCCTTCGGCGAGGTCAGCCCCGTACTCGCCGCAACCACCGTCGTCATCTGCCTCGGAATCGCATCCACCCTGGCGAGCGCGCTTCCCACAATCGTCTTCTTCGGCGCGCTTTCGATTGCGGTGTTCGTGCTGGCCCTCGCCGGAGATCTCGTCATGCTCCCGGCGCTGCTCGCACTGCTCGCGCGGCGGGTCGCGGCGAAATGAGAACCTTCGTGGCATGCGTCCTGTGCGCTCTGGCACCGCTCGCGGCAGGCGCGCCGGCGGCGGGCAAGAACCTCGAAGAACTGATCGAAGGCCGATTCACGGCGATGGGGACGAACCGCGTCAAGCCGGGCCAGCCGGCCGAGCGGATCTTCTGCCGCTTCACCGGCCGTCGCGTGGACGCGCGCGTGCTGTCGCTCGCGGGGCGTTGCGCCACCGCGGATCAATCGGCGCGGGTGACGATGGACTTCACGGTCGACGTTCCGGGGCGCCGCTACGGCATGAGGATCGAAATGGACATGGGCGCGCTGCACGGCTATGCGCGCAGCTACCGGTATGAGGGCGTGGCGACCGGGCACGCGTGGACCTTTACTGCCCCGTTCGACCTCGACGGCAAGGCTTATGTGTCGACCTTCCGCGTCGCCCTGCAGGCCGACGACATCGGCAGCATCACGGAGACGGTGGCGGCGCGCGACAGTGGCGAAGAAACGATCCTGATCGAACTCCGGATCAGGCGCGAGTGAGAAGGCCGCGCGATGGCTCGAGCCGGACGTGTTGCGCTTCTCTTCGCCGTGGGCGCTTGCGCGTGCCGGGCTTCGGCTGGCGCCTGGGAGCCGGTCCCGCCGCTCAACACGGCCCGCTCGGAAATGCATGCGGCCGTGCTGGGTGGATGCGTCTACGTCGTCGGCGGCATCGCCGCGAACCTCACGACAGCGTCCGCGGAGTGCTTCGACCTTGCCGCGGGAACGTGGCGTCGGCTGCCGCCGCTGCCGGAGGTCGTCAATCACGCGCCGATGGCCGCGCTCGACGGCGCCATGTGGGTCTCCGGCGGGTTCGCCGATCTGTTCCGAACGCTCGCCGCGCCGGTGTTGTGGCGGTACGATCCCGCCCGGCGCGCGTGGTCGGGCGGGGTCGCCATGCCGGGCCGGCGTGCCGCCCACGCGCTCTTGGCGCTCGACGACCGGCTCTACGTCGTCGGCGGCGTCGGCGATGCGCCCGCCGAGGTCTGGTCCTACGCGCCGGCAACGCGACGGTGGAATGTCCGCCATGCTCCGCTACCGACGTTGCTGGAGCACACAAGCGGCGTCGCCTATGGCGGCAAACTGTGGATATTCGGCGGGCGATGGGCCGGCGCCGGAGAATCGCGCGTCGTGCTTGTCTACGATCCGGCGAAGGATGCGTGGCATCGTGGACCCGACATGCCCGAAGCGCGCGGCGGCCACACGGCGGCGGTGCTGGGCCGCGTCGCCTACGTGCTGGGCGGACAGCGGCCCGGAAGCGGCGACGTCGAGGACCGAATGCTGCGCTTCGATTTCGAGACGCAGCGTTGGCAGATCGCATCGCGCGCGGAAAGCCCGTCGCTTCCACGCCATGGTCTCGGTTCGGCCGTCGCGGGCGGCTGCCTGTGGCTTGCCGGCGGCGGCCTGCGCGCTGGCTGGCGAACTCTGTTCGCCCCGACGAGCCGGGTCGAAAAACTGTGCCGCTGAATCCGCACCGGCACATACGTCCGCGATCGGACCGGGCCTAGCGCGAGAACAAATCCGCGTCTCCGCTCGCCGCCGCCGGCGCGCGCGGCTCGACGAGCTTCGCCAGCGACTCGAGGTGGTCGGCCTCGGCGGCGGGCTTGTCCCAGCGGATGCGCGCGATGCGCGGGAAGCGCATCGCGAGTCCGGATTTGTGCCGCGCCGATGGATGGACGCTGTCGAACGCCACCTCGAGCACGAGCCTGCGCTCCACCTCGCGCACCGGGCCGAAGCGCTGCACCGTGTGGTCGCGCACCCAGGCGTCGAGGCGCTTCAGCTCCGCGTCGGTGAAGCCGAAATAGGCCTTGCCCACCGGCACCAGCTCGTCGCCGCGCCAGACGCCGAACGTGTAGTCGGAATAGAACGACGAGCGCTTGCCGTGCCCCCGCTGCGCATACATCAGCACGGCGTCGGCGGTGTGCGGATCGCGCTTCCATTTGAACCAGAGGCCCTTCACGCGCCCGGCCGTGTATACGCTGTCGCGCCGCTTCAGCATCAGGCCCTCGCGCCCCAGCGCGCGCGCCTCGGCCTGCAGTCGCGCAAGCGCGTCGGGATCGGACAGCGTCAGCACTTCCGAGACGTCGATGCGCTCGCCGGCATGCGCGGCCATCAGCCGCTCGAGCCGCGCGCGCCGCTCTTCCAGCGGCAGGCCGCGCACATCGTCGCCGGCCTCGACGAGCAGGTCGTAGGCCCGCAGGAAGGCCGGATAGGCGGCCAGCATCCTGGTCGATACGGTCTTGCGGTTGAGGCGCTGCTGGAGGTCGTTGAACGGCGCCGCCTCGCCGTCGGCGCCGCGCACGAGCAATTCGCCGTCGATGACGGCGTCGATCTGAACGCCTTCGAGCAGGTCGGGAAAGGCGCCCGAGATGTCGTCGCCGGTGCGCGAGAACAGACGCTTCTCGCCGAGCTCGCAGACGTATTGCACGCGCACGCCGTCCCATTTCCATTCCACCTGCCATGCGTGCCCCCCGAGATCGGACCGATCCTCGAGCGCATGCGCGAGCATGAAAGGGCGGAAGCGCGGCGCCGCCTCGGGAGAAGGGCGCGGCGCGCGGTCTTCCAGCCAGGCGAACAGCGATGCGTAGGGCGGCGAGAGCGCCGGCCACAGCTCCTCGATGTCCTCGACCGGCTTGGCGAAGGTCTCGGCCAGCGCGGTCTTCGCGAGCCGCGCCGAAACGCCGACGCGGAGTCCGCCGGTGAGCAGCTTGAGGAAGCCATAGCGCCCGGTCGCGTCGAGGCGGTCGAGCCAGCCGGCCAGGCGGCGCGGCGTCTCGGCCTTGCTGGTGCGCCGCAGCGTCTCGACGATCTCGGACAGGCGCGGGGCGGGTCCCTCGCCGGCGTCGCCGGGCCACAGCAGTGCGCAGGTTTCGGCGAGGTCGCCGACATAGTCGTAGCTCAGCGCGAACAGCGTCGGGTCGGTGCGGTCGGCGATCAGGGCGCGGATCAGCGCCGGCTTCGCGTGGTCGAGCGCGAGTTCGCCGGTCAGCGCGGCCAAGCCCCAGCCGCGGTCCGGATCCGGAACGGTACGGACATAGTCCGCGAGCAACGCCAGCTTGCCGTTGCGCGCCGGCGTGTAGACGAGGCGGTCGAGCAGGGCCGCGAACCGCTTCATGTGCCGTCCTCGTCGGCGCGGCCGGCCAGCATCAGCGCGCGCGCCGCGATGCCTTGCGACCGGCACCAATGCACGAGGGCCTCCTCGCGCCCGTGCGTGACCCACACTTCGCCCGGCTTCAATTCGGTGATCGTCGCGGTCAGCTCGTCCCAATCGGCGTGGTCGGAGATCACGAGCGGCAGCTCGATGCCGTGCTGCTTGGCGCGCTGGCGCACGCGCATCCAGCCCGAGGCCAGCGCCGCCAGCGGATCGGGCAGGCGGCGCGACCAGCGCTCGCCGATCGCCGCGGGCGGCGCCAGCACCACGGCGCCCTTCATCGCGTCCTTCGCGGCGCGGGTGGCGTCGGGCAATGCGCCGAGCGGCACGCCCTCGGCGACGTAGAATTCGGTCAGCGCGCGCAAGGCGCCGTGCAGATAGATCGGCCGGTCGTAGCCGGCCTCGCGCAGCAGCGCGATCACGCGCTGGCACTTGCCGAGCGCGTAGACGCCGACGAGGTGCGCGCGCTCGGGGAACAGGCGCAGCGATTCGAGCAGCCGCGCGATCTCGGCCTCGGCCGGCGGATGGCGGAACACCGGCAGGGCGAAGGTCGCCTCGGTGATGAACACGTCGCACGGCACCGGCTCGAACGGCGCGCAGGTGGGATCGCGCCGCCGCTTGTAGTCGCCCGAGACGACGACGCGCCGGCCGGCATGCTCGAGCACGATCTGCGCCGAGCCGAGGATGTGCCCGGCCGGCACGAACCGCACGCGCACCTCGCCGATGCGCCGCTCCTCGCCGTAGCGCACCGGCTCGATCGCTCCGGCCTCGGCGCCGAAGCGCGCACGCATGATCGCGCCGGTCGCCGGCGTCGTCAGCACGGCGGCGTGGCCGGGCCGAGCATGGTCGCCATGGCCGTGCGTGATCAGCGCCTTCGGCACCGGCCGCGACGGATCGACGTGGAAGCCGCCCGGCCGGCAATAGAGGCCGGCTTCGGTCACGGCGAGCCAGTCGAATGGCCCGCTTTTGTTCTTGACCGGTTGCTGCATGCTCCGGATATGGTGCTTCGTCCGCGCGCGTGCCACCAGGGCCGCGCCGACGCGATACGAACGCATGTCCGCGCGCCAGAGCCTCACGCTGCCGCCGACCTTCGCCGCCTGGTTCCGGCGGCGCGGCTGGCAGCCGCACGCGCACCAGCTCGCAATGCTGCACGCGGCCGCGGAGCGGCGGCACGCGCTGCTCGTGGCGCCCACCGGCGGTGGCAAGACGCTCGCGGGCTTCCTGCCGAGCCTGATCGCGCTCGACGAGCGACCGTCGAAGGGGCTGCACACGCTCTACGTTTCGCCGCTGAAGGCGCTGGCCGCCGACATCGCGCGCAATCTCGAAATGCCGATCGCCGAGATGGGCCTCGGCATCCGTTGCGAGACGCGCACCGGCGACACTTCTCAGGCGCGGCGCGCGCGCCAGCGCCACGCGCCGCCGCACATCCTGCTGACGACGCCCGAATCGCTCTCGCTGCTGCTCTCGTTTCCCGAGGCGCCGCGGATGTTCGCGACGCTCGACACCGTCGTCGTCGACGAGCTGCACGCGCTGGCGCCCACGAAGCGCGGCGATCTGCTGGCTCTCGCGCTCTCGCGCCTCGCGGCGCTGGCGCCCGGCCACCGCCGCGCCGGGCTGTCGGCGACCGTGCCGGACGAGGACGGGCACCGCCGCTGGCTCGCGCCTGGCGCCGACGCGGCCTCGGTGGCGCTCGTGCGCGGCGCGCCTGGGCCGGAGCCCGAGATCGCGATTCTCGATCCCGCGGCGCGCATCCCGTGGTCGGGCCACATGGCGCTGCACGCGCTGCCCGACGTCTACCGCGCGATCCGTGCGCACAAGACGACGCTCGTCTTCGTCAACACGCGCGCGCAGGCCGAGCTGGTGTTCCAGGGCCTCTGGCGCCTCAACGGCGACAACCTCGCGATCGCGCTGCATCACGGCAGCCTCGAGAAGCCGCAGCGCCTGCGCGTCGAGGCGGCGATGGTCGCCGGCAAGCTGCGCGCCATCGTCTGCACCAGCTCGCTCGATCTCGGCATCGATTGGGGCGACGTCGATCTCGTGATCCAGATGGGCGCGCCGAAGGGCGCCAGCCGCCTGGTCCAGCGCATCGGCCGCGCGAACCATCGCTACGACACGCCGTCGAAGGCGTTGCTCGTGCCCGGCAACCGCTTCGAGTTCCTCGAATGCCAGGCCGCCGTCGAGGCCGTGCACGCGAAGGAACTCGACGGCGACCCGCTGCGCGCCGGCGGCCTCGACGTGCTCGCGCAGCACATCGTCGCGACCGCGTGCGGCGCGCCGGTGGATCGCGGCGCGCTGTACGCGGAGGTGGCCTCCGCCGGGCCCTACGCGGCGCTGCCGCGCGAGACCTTCCACCGCGTGTTCGACTTCGTCGCTACCGGAGGCTACGCGCTCGGCGCCTACGAACGCTATCGCCGCCTCGTGCAGGCCGACGACGGGCGCTGGACGATCGCGAGCGAGCGGCTCGCGCGCCAATACCGCATGAACGCCGGCGTCATCGTCGACGCGCCGACGCTCAAGGTGCGCATGACCAACGGCCGCAAGCTCGGCTCGGTCGAGGAATATTTCGCGATGGGCCTCGTGCCCGGCGACACGTTCCTGTTCGCCGGCCGGCTGCTGCGCTTCGAGGGCATCCGCGAATTGGAGCTGATCGCCTCGCGCGCCAAGGGCGGCGTTCCGAAAATCCCGGCATTCGAGGGCGGGCGCATGCCGCTCACCACGCATCTCGCCGCGCGCGTGCGCGGCGTGCTCGCGGCGCCGCGCCGCTGGGGCGGCTATCCGCGCCCGGTGCGCGAATGGCTCGACGCGCAGCGCGAGCGCTCGGTGCTGCCGGGCGGCGACGGCCTCCTGGTCGAGACGTTCCCGCGCGGCGAGAAGAAGGAGCGGCGGCATTTCCTCGTCGCCTACTGCTTCGAGGGCCGCAACGCGCACCAGACGCTCGGCATGCTGCTCACCAAGCGCATGGAGCGCGCCGGGCTGCATCCGCTCGGCTTCGTGGCGACCGACTACGTGATCGCGATCTGGTCGCTCGAACCGGCGGCCGACGTCGACGCGCTGTTCGACCAGGACATGCTCGGCGACGATCTCGAGGCGTGGATGGCCGAGTCGACGATGCTCAAGCGCTGCTTCCGCAACGTGGCGGTCATCGCCGGCCTCATCGACCGCCGGCATCCGGGGCAGGTGAAAACCGGCCGGCAGGTGACGTTCAACACCGACCTCATCTACGACGTGCTGCGCCGCCACGAGCCCGGCCACATCCTGCTGCAGGCGACGCGCGCCGACGCCGCCACCGGGCTCGTCGATCTCGCGCGCCTCGCCGCGTTCCTCGCGCGCATCACGGGGCGCATCCGCCACGTGCCGCTCGACCGGATCTCGCCGCTCGCGCTGCCGGTGCTGCTCGAGATCGGGCGCGAGGGCGTGCTCGGCGAGGGCCTCGACGAAATCCTGCGCCGCGAGGCCGAGCTCGTCGCCGAAGCGGGGCTGGCTTCGCTCGACGGCGGCGGATAGAAGCGCGGCATGAGCGCAACCGCCCCATCGCTGCCGTCGTCCGGGCCGCGGCCGCCGATCCGGCCATGAGCGTCGAGGGCGTTCCGCTGAAACTCGGCCGGCGCACGCTGGTCGCGCGCGCGAGCGGCGCGCTGTGGTGGGCCGAAGAGCGGCTGCTGGCTTTCGCGGATCTGCATCTCGAAAAAGGCTCGAGCTATGCCGCGCACGGCGCGCTGCTGCCGCCCTACGACACGCGCGACACGCTGCTGCGCATGACGGCCGAGATCGACCGGCTCGATCCGGCGGCGATCATCTGCCTCGGCGACAGCTTCCACGATCTCGGCGCCTGGGCGCGCATGCAGGGCGAGGACGCGGCGCTGCTCGCGGCGCTCGCGCACCGGCGGCGGTGGGTGTGGATTGCCGGCAATCACGACGCGGCGCTGCCGCCGGCGCTGCCGGGCGTAGCCGCGGACATGCTCGCGCTCGGCGGGCTCGTGTTCCGGCATCGGGCCGAGGGCGGCAGGGCGGCGGCCGAGGTCTCGGGCCACTACCATCCGAAGGTCTCGGTCCAAGCGCGCGGCAAGGCCGTCGTGCGCCGCGCGTTCCTCGAAGACGGGCGCCGTCTCGTGATGCCGGCGTTCGGCGCCTATGCCGGCGGTCTCGACGCGGGCGATCCCGCGCTGCGCGCGCTGTTCCCGCGCGGATGCCTCGCTCACGTCCTCGGCCGCACGCGCGTGTTCAGCCTGCGTGCGGCCCTGTGATCCGGTTCATGAATGGCGGGTGAACGGCTTCACTGCGGGCCGGGGCGGGTTCGGGCATGATCCGCGTCAGATGAGGCGACGAGAACGGACGCCTCGATTGGATCAACCCCTTCGGACAGGACAAGCCGCCATGAAGACCCTCGCCACGCTCGCCGCCGCGATCGCCCTCTCGATCGGCCTCG
>JAEULD010000162.1 GCA_016792765.1 Candidatus Odyssella sp. | reverse complement strand
GGCCGGGCAACGGCCGCATGCGAGGGAGGACGAGATGATGCGGCTGAAGCGCAGCGGCCTCGTGGCCGCGTTGTTGCTCGTAACGGCGCCCGCCCGGGCGGAAGACATCGTCATCACCCAGTTCGGCGTGGCGTTCGCGGGCAATCCGTTCGCGATCGGCATCGACGGCGGCTACTTCAGGAAGGCCGGCGTCGACCTCACCGGCATCATCGCCGGCGCGGGCGGCGGCACCTCGGTGCGCAACGTGATGGCGAGCCCGCTCGGCTACGGCGAAGTGGTGCTCTCGGCCGCGATCGCCGCGATCCGCGAAGGGCAGGATATCCGCGTCGTCAACGTCGGCGCGCGCTCGGTGGCCGACGTCGTCGTCGTCGTGAAGCCCGAATCGCCGATCAAGTCGCTGAAGGATCTCGAAGGAAAGCGGATCGGCTTCAGCAATCCCAAATCGCTGTCCGAAATCCTCGCGATCATGGCGCTCGAGAAGGGCGGCCTCAAGGCGGAGCAGGCGCAGCGCGTGGCGCTCGGCAGCCTCGGCGGCGCGCTCACCGCGCTCGAGAAGGACGGCGTCGAGGCGGCGATCACGATGCAGGTCGTGTGGGCGCAGCGCGCCGACAAGCTGCGCGTGATCCTCGACGCGGGGCGCGACCTGCCGCCGATGGTGCAGTCGGTCGGCATCGCCACCGGCGACCTCATGCGCAAGAACCCCGACAAGCTCCGCAAGATCATCGCCGCGCGCCGCGAGGCCGTGCAGTTCATGAACGCGAAGCCCGAGGAGGCGGCGAAGATGCTCGGGAAGCACTTCCCGAAAATGCCGGCCGAGGTGCTGCACAAGGTGACGGTCCAGCTCGCGAAGAACGGCTACTGGAGCGAGGGCAGGCTCGAGCGCGAGCCGATGGAGAACATGGCGCGCGGCCTTCGGCTGGTCGGCGACCTCAAGGACGACATCGACTGGAGCAAGGTCGTGGACGCCTCGTTCCTGCCCAAGGACCTGCAGTAGTGAACGCGGGCGCATCCGGAAACGGCGGCGGACGAGCCGCGGCGGAGCTTCATGCCGAGCTCGGCGGCGTCACGCGCGTCTATCCGGCGGTGGCCGGATACCGGCCCGTGCACGCGCTGGGACCGGTCGATCTCGACCTGCGCCGCGGCGAGTTCTTCTCCGTGGTGGGGCCGTCGGGCTGCGGGAAGTCGACGCTGCTCGAAGTCCTCGCGGGATTGCAGCCGCCCTCGGAGGGCAAGGTCTCGTTCGAGGGCAAGCCTGTGCACGGGCAGGTGCCGGAGGGCGTCGGCGTCGTCTTCCAGGAGGACGCGAGCTTTCCCTGGCTCTCGGTGTGGGACAACGCGGCGTTCGGCCTGCGCCGCGCCGGCGTCGACTCGGCCGAGATCGAGCGCCGCGTCGGCGACGCGCTGGCCTTCATGGGCCTCAAGGACTTCCAGCGGGCCTATCCCGCGCAGCTTTCGGGCGGCATGCGCCAGCGCGTGTGCATCGCGCGCACGCTCGTGCTGCAGCCGCGGCTCATCCTGCTCGACGAGCCGTTCGGCGCGCTCGACGCGCAGACGCGCCTGCTGATGGGCGACGAGGTGCTGCGGCTGTGGCGCCGGACGGGCGCCACGATCCTGCTGATCACCCACGCCCTCGACGAGGCGGCGATGCTTTCGGACCGGGTCGGCGTGATGTCGGCGCGGCCGGGGCGCTTCCTCGATCTCGTCGAGACGAAGTGGCCGAAGGAGCGCGACAGCACGATCGTCAGCGAAGCCGGCTTCGGCGAGGTGACGGCGCGGCTCTGGCACCACCTGCGCGGCGAATCGCTGAAGGCGCTCGGCCAGAGCGGCGCCGCGGCCGCGGGCGGCCGGGCAGAGGCATGAGCCGGATCGGCTGGATCCGCCTCGCCGTGCTGGCGGCGCTGGTCGCGCTGCTCGAAACCCTCGTCCGTACCGGGATCATCCCCTACAAGACGATGCTGCCGCCGTCCGAGATGCTGACGGCGCTGGTGCGGCTGCTCGCGGCCGGCACCGCCACGCGCGACATCGTGCAGACGCTCACCTGCGTCGGGGCGGCGCTGGTCTCGTCGGTGGTGGCCGGCTTCGGGCTCGGCGTGGCGATCCATCGCTTCCCGCGCGTGCGCCGCGCGCTCGAGCCGTTCTTCGCGACCTACTACGCGGTGCCGTTCTTCATCTTCTACCCGGTGCTGATCGCGATCTTCGACCTCTCGCTGCTGCCGATCATCCTGATGGGCTTCGCGTTCGCGGTGATCGCGATGTGCATCGCGACGATCAACGGCCTCGACCGCGTGCCGCGCGTGCTGGGCAAGGTGGCGCGCATGCACCGGATGCGCGAGTTCGAGACGGCGCTGCGCATGAAGCTGCCGGCGGCGGCGCCGCATCTCTTCACCGGCTTGAAGCTCTGCGTCGCCTACAGCTTCATCGGCGTGATCGCGAGCGAGTTCATCCTCGCGCCGTCCGGCCTCGGCCACGCGATCGCCTACGCCTACAACGATTTCGACAACCGCACCATGTACGCGCTGATGCTGTTCGTGATGATCGTCGTGGTCACCTTGAACATGCTGCTGCACGGCTGGGAGCAGCGCCTGTTGAAGCGCTGGCACGGCCGATGAGCGACGCCGCCAAGCGCAGCTTCGACATCCTGCTGGTGCTGGTCGCGCTGTTCGCGGGCTGGCAGGCGCTCTACCACGTCGCCGGGGAGACCGCGCTCACCTCGCCGGCGCAGACCCTCGCCTATGTCGGCGAGCTGCTCACGACGAAGGGCGACATGTTCGCGCGACACGCCTGGGAGACCGGCCGCGCGTTCCTGATGGCGCTCGGGCTCTCCTATGCGATCGGCCTCGCGATCGGCGTGGCGCTCGGCGCGCACCGGCTCTCGGGCGCGGTCGCCGAGCCGATCCTGGTGGCGCTCTATTCGCTGCCGAAGGTGACGCTCTATCCGGTCATCCTGCTCGTCTTCGGCCTCGGGCTCTCGGCCAAGGTGGCGTTCGGCGCGATCCACGGCGTCGTGCCGGTCGCCGTCTTCGCGATGAACGCGATCCGCAACATCAAGCCCGCCTATCTCAAGACCGCGAAGACGATGCGGCTCGGCCCGTTTCAGGTCGTATCGACCGTCATCTTTCCCGCCGCGTTGCCCGAGATCGTCACCGGCCTGCGCGTCGGCTTCTCGCTGACCTTGCTCGGCGTCATCATCGGCGAGATGTTCGCCAGCAAGCAGGGCCTCGGCTTCATGGTCATCAATGCCATCAATCTCGCCGATGTCGAGACCATGATGGCCGTCGCGTTCCTGCTCTTCGTCGCGGCCGCGATCGCCAACGGCATCCTGCTGTGGATCGATCACTGGCTGCACAAGCGGGTATGAGCGGGCGGAGCGCATTCCGTGTGCGCCCGGCGCGCCGTTCCGACGCCGCGCCGTTGACAAGGCTCTTCCGCCGCTTCTATCGCGAAGAGCGGTTCTCCCGCGCCGCGATCGCGACCGTGCCGCACACGCTCGAAGGCGTGCTGCGTCGTAGGGACACGGCGGCATTCGTGGCCGAGGCGACAGGCTCGATCGTCGGCGCCGCGACATTGAGCACGGCCTACGGCCTCGAGGTGGGGCTCTATGCCGAGATCGAGGACATCTACGTGCTCCCCGAGTGGCGGAGGCGGGGTGTCGCGAGCGCGCTGGTCGAGGCCGGTCTCGCCTGGGCGCGGGCGCGCGGGTGCCACGACGTGGAGATCGTGCTGACGCCGCACGCCCGGGCTAAGAGCGGCCTCGCCGCCTGGTACGCGAAACGCGGGTTCGAGAGCAGCGGGCGGGTGATCTGGTATCGCGACTTGCCGAAGCGCAAACGCCGCAGGTGATGTGCCGCGCGCGATGCGTTATGTAGGGGCAGGTTTGAAACCGGCCCCTACGAACGCCATCCAGCAAGAGCAAATGTCCGCCAATCTCCTCGAAGGTCGCACCGGGAAGTGGGAAGTCGTCATCGGCATGGAGGTCCATGCCCAGGTGAACGCGAAGTCCAAGCTGTTCTCGGGCGCTTCCACCGAATTCGGCGCCGAGCCGAATACCCAGGTCTCGCTCGTCGATGCCGCGATGCCC
>JAEULD010000112.1 GCA_016792765.1 Candidatus Odyssella sp. | reverse complement strand
CAACCCAATCGACCTGAGGTCATGCATAGCCCATCGACCATCAGGTTCTTTGCGCCAAAGTACCTTTAGAATTGCGATCCCGTCGCCCGTTTTCGCCATCCTGATCGTGTCCATGAGCGTGGTGTAGGAACTTTGTCGATATCGCGCTATCCGGCGGAATTCGCCGGCATGATCAGGCTGCCACGGCGGGCAGGCTGACGATGGGATAATAGCAGAGATAGATTTCGCGGGCTCGGATGCTTACACCGCTAACTCGCAAGTCTGATTCGACGCGATTTCTCTCCATTCATGCCCCGACCGCCGCGATGCGGCCCCGGGCCTTGCTGCGGCGCTTGACGACGATGTCGACATCGCGGCCGAGCGCGGTCAGGAAGCCGAGCAGGCGCTCAACCGAAAAGCCGTCGAGGCGGTAGCGGAGAAATCAGGGTCAGAGATAGATTTCGCGGGCCCGGATGCTTCGGCAGCTTACCCGCACGTCTGAGTCGACACGGCGAGAATTGCGGCCCCGACCCTGCACTCGCCTACTGGTAGCAGCTGATATCCAGCACCCATTTCCCGACGAACCCGTCTGGACGGAACTGCACGATCGCCAGCGAACACGCGAAACCGAAATCGGAACTGGTGCCGCCGCCGGGATAGGCGCTGCACCGCTGCCCTATGTTTCCGACCGGCTTCGTGAGGATCACTGCCTCGCCTACCTTGATCTCGGCGACGGGCTTGTTGCCCAACGTGACCTGAACACGGTCGCAATCGCGTTCCTTGATCTCTGCGGCACGGGCGAACACCCTCTTCTCGACCGATTGGGCACAGGCGGCCGCCGCCATGGCTCTAAGCGCGAACGCGCCCGCGACGCTTCCCAGCATCACGTTTGCCATGTCCACCCCCATAGCGCGAGTCCGCCAAGCTTATCACGACTCCGCGCAGGCCAATACCGGCGGCCGTGCAAGATAGGGGTCAGACCCCTTTCGGGAATCGATCCCATCCCCCGGTTCCGAAGCATTCCGAACGCATTCGCCGCAACCGTCGCGCTATAGTCGCACCAGGAGGTGCGGCATGAGCCAGGCTGCGGTGAAAGCGTTCGGCAAAGCCCGGGCGGGCATCGCCGCGGGTCGGTGCTCGTGCGGCGCGGTGCGGGTCGAGATCGGCGTGCCGGCGTTCTGGGCGTGGCACGATCATTCGCGCGCGAGCCGGCGGGCGCATGGCGCCGCCTATGCGACCTATGTCGGCTGCTGGCGCAGCCGGGTCCGCGTGGCCAAGGGCGAGAAGCAGCTCACCCGCTTCACCGACGCGGCGACCGGCGACACGCGCGCGTTCTGCGCCCGCTGCGGCACGCCGGTTCTCTATGCGCGCGCGCGGTCGCCGAAGATGGTGAACCTGCCGCGCGCGCTGTTCGATACGCGCACCGGCCGCGAGCCGCTCTATCACGTCGCCGTCGAGGATGCGCCGGAGTGGGCGTATCGGTGCGAGACGCTGCGCCCGCTGAAGGGCTATCCCGGCGTCGTGTGGACCGGCCCGAAGCGGCGCAGGCGAGCGGCCGGGCACATGTTCTGATCGCGCGCGCCGACGGCCGCTCGGCCGCGAACGCTCACGGCACCTCGAATTCGTCGGTGACCGGCGCGAGCGCGCCGGCTTGGCGCGCCGGCCGGGCCGGGATAGCCTCGCATCGGCATCGGCCGGTCGGGGCCGGCGGAGGGCAGCATGGCGGGCCTTCACTCTCGTGCGCGTTTCGCGGCGACAGCGTTCGCGCTGTTCGTTCAACTTGCCGCGGGCGCGGCCGTCGCCGCGGACCTCAGGCTGCTCTATCCGACGGCGCTGGAGCCCGTCTTCCGCGAACTTCTTCCCGCATTCGAGG
This sequence comes from Candidatus Odyssella sp., assembly GCA_016792765.1. GTDB lineage: Bacteria > Pseudomonadota > Alphaproteobacteria > Bin65 > Bin65 > SBBV01. Next base: position 7,892 of record JAEULD010000112.1, on the reverse strand, counting down.
CATCGTCGGGCCACAGGGTCGCCGCGCAATACGGGCCCGCCGGCGCCATCGCCGAGCGGATTCGCAAGGGCGAAGCCGTCGATGTCGCCGTCGTCACCGTGGCGCAGAGCGACACGCTCATCCGCGAGGGCAAGGCCGCGGCGGCGAGCCGCGTGGAGATCGGGAAAGTCGGCGTCGGCGCATACGTCGCCAAGGGCGCCGCGCGGCCCGACATCGCGTCGGCCGACGCGTTCACGCGGGCGCTGCGGGCGGCGAAGTCCATCGGGCATATCGATCCCGCGTCGGGCGGAGCCAGCGGCATCTACCTGGCCAGCCTCTTCGAGCGGCTGGGCCTTGCCGCGGAGCTGCGCCCGAAGATCCGCCTGTTCCCGGGCGGCCCATCCATCTTCGCCGCCGTCGCCAAGGGCGAGATCGAGCTCGCGTTCGGCCAGATCAGCGAGATCGTCAACCGGCCGAACGTCGATTTCGTCGGCCCGCTTCCCGCCGAGTATCAGAATTACACGCGCTTCGTCGCATTCGTCGCGGCGGGCACCGGAAACGGCGAAGCGGCGGCGGCGCTCGTTCGCCACCTCGCGGCGCCGGCCGCGAAGGCGGCGATGCGCGCGAAGGGCTTCGAGCCCTGATCGGGCCCGGTCGGCGGACAGAAGCGCACCGCAGCCGATCCCTTTAGCGCCGCGCCGGTTCGGTGGTAGTCTGCGGCCACAGATGGGGAGGGCGCGCAGCGGGCGCGTCTGGTGGCCGTATCCATGCGGTTCTACGAGCTTCGACCGATCGCGGGAACGGAAGCGCGGCCCGAGTGGCAGCTGAGCGACTATCGCGGACCGTGCCGCGTGGCCGCCGTCGACGAGAAGTCGGCGCGCGAATGCGCGGCGCGCGAATTCTCGAATGCCGCGCCGCGCGGCTGGGCCGCCACCTCGCCATGGACCGATCCCGGCCTCGTCCACGCCGTGCTGGTGGAATCGGGCGCCCTGCCTGGCCTGCCGCTCGGCACCGTCCTCAAGCCCGCGCAGGGCTATCCGGGCTTCGCGCCGTCGCGCAAAGCGCGGCGCAACGCGAGCCGGGGCGACGACGAGGTCTGACCGCGCGCCGGGCCGCTCAGCCGCCCCCGGGCCGATTGCGCGCATGCATCGCGGCTTCGACGCGATTGCGCACCTGGAGCTTCTGCAGGACGTTGGTCACGTAGTGCTTGACCGTCTTTTCCTTGAGGTCGAGCGCCTTGCCGATCTCCTTGTTGCTGAGGCCCTTGCCGATCAGGCGCAGGATCTCCTCCTCGCGCGGCGTGAGCGGCGTCTTCGCTCCGCCGCCGGCGCTGCGTCCGCGCTCGATCTCGTCGATGAGCTTGGCCGCCAGCGACGCCGAGACGAACGAACCGCCCTCGTAGACGGCGCGCACGATGCCGAGCAGCTCCGCCGCATCGACGCCCTTCAGCACGTAGGCCCGGGCGCCGTGCATCAGCGCCTTGCCGACCGAATCCGGATCGTCGCGCACCGTCAGCACGATCACGCGCACGGCCGGGCACGTATCCGCGATGCGGACGAGCGCGGCGAGGCCGCCGCCCGGCATGTTCATGTCGAGCAGCATGATGTCGGGCAGCTTGTGCTGGGCGATCTCGACCGCCTCGTCGGCGGTTCCGCCCGTGGCCACGACTTCGATATCGCCCTGCTGCGACAGGACGTGGGCGACGCCCTCCTTGAGCAGCGGATGGTCGTCGACGACGGCGATGCGGATGCGGTCAGCGGTCACCGGCGGCGCCCTCCTCGAGCGGCAGCACGGCGGCGAGCTTCGTGCCCTGCCCGGGCGCCGAATCGATGGTGAGCGACCCGCCGAGCGTCTCCAGCCGCTCGCGCAATCCGACCAGGCCGAGACGCTTGGCGTCGCCCGCCGCCGCCCTGTCGAAGCCGGGCCCGGCGTCGTCGACGGTGATGACGAGGCGGCCATCGGCGCAGGCCGCGCCGACCTCGTGCGGGCCGGCGCCGCCGTGGCGCGCCGCGTTGTTGAGGCCCTCCTGGACGATGCGGAACGCCGTCGCCTTGACGACGTGCGGCGCGGTCGCGGGTAGGCCGGCCAGGGAGAGCGTCACCCGCCTTCCGGTCCGGCCTTCGTGCGCACGCACCGCTTCGCGGATCGTGTCGGACAGCGTGAGCAGCGACAGCTCCGGCAGCGAGAGGCCGATCGAGACGCTGCGGATCTCGTGCAGCGCGTCGGCCAGCACGCTGCGGACGCCCTTGCGCTCCTCGGCGAGCACGGGCGCCGCCGCGCCCGCGGCTTGCGCCGGCGCGCCCAGCGCATCGAGGCGCAGCAGCGCGAGGCTCAGCAGCTGCGCCGGCCCGTCGTGGAGGTCGGAGCCGATCTGCCGCAGATAGCGCTCGTTGATCTCCGCCGCGCGCCGCGACGACCGCGACAGGCGCTGCTGCAGCTCCTGGTTCTTCGACAGCGCGTCCGACAGCTCGGCGATCCGCGCCTGCAGCGCGGTGCGCTGGCGCTGGATCGTCCGGCTCGCCCCGGCGACGACGCCGAACAGTGCCGCCACCGCGCCGATGCCGACGGCGCCGAGCATCAGCCAGCTTTCGAGCTTCGCGCGGAAGATGTCGGCGCGCAGCTTCTCGGCGTTCTCGTAGAATTCGACCACGGCGATGACGCGGTCGGTATAGGTCTGGCGGATCGGCACGTAGATTTCGAGCAGCGGCAGGCCGGTCTCGCGCTCCGCTTCGTGCTCCGCCTCGTCGAGATGGTCGAACTCGGCCGCGACCGTGCCGGACCAGGCCTGGCGCAGCTTGTCGCCCGGAACGAACTTGCGGCCGACGAGCGCGGCGCGGCTGGCGTAGATGACGGTTCCGCCGCGCGCCCACACCTTGAACGAGACGATGCGCCGCCCGAGCGGCGTCTCGCGCAGCAGCCGCTCCAACTCGGCCTGGACCTCCGGCTGGAATCCGGCATTGCCGGCCATGCTTTGGATCTTCGGGCCGACGAAGCTTTCGACGTAGAGCGCGGTCGACAGCGCCGAGTTCCGGGTCACGCTGTCGGCGATGCGGTGCGACTGCCAATAGCCGATGACGGCCATGCCGAGCACGATGACGGCGGCGCTGGCCAGCAGGAACTGCCGCGCCATGCCGAAGCCGCGCCAGAGGCCGGCGAGCCGTTGAATGGAAGCGCCCACGAAATCTCCGTCGCGCCCCGTGCGCGCGTCCGGCCCGATCGCGGACGCCATCGGTCGCGCGGCCGGCGGCCGGAAGCGGAAATTCGCACACTCCCGGGCGGTGCGGCCAGCGAAACCCGCCGCGGCGACGGCCGGACGCCGCCCGCGGGCGGCGTCCGGCCCGTGCCGGCTAGGGCTGGCACTCCGGGTGCTCGATGATGTCTTCCGGATCGTCGCAGCCGCTGCCGCCGGGAACGCGCGGCTTGCCGCGCTTGTCGACCACGATCGTGCCGCTCGGCGAATCGAAGCGCAGATCGCCGGTCGAGGCGGAGGCGCCGGGCGCGGCCATGGCCGCGGCGACGATGGCGGCCAGCATGGCCAGAGCGAATTTCGACATTCAGCCTACTCCCTTTTTGTTGTGCCGTATCGCAGGAGCGGCGCACCGCTCCGCATGCGCATACGGACACACCGGGAGGGGCCCCGCCACGGGCCGAGGTCTAAGACTGAGGTCGGGGGACCGGCGGACCGCCGCCGCGGCGCAAGGCGGGCCGAGGCGCGGGCCGTATCCCCTACAGCGCCGCCAGCACCGCGTCGATGCGCGTCGCGGCCAGCGCCGCCGCCGCGGCATCGTAGGTGGGCCGCACCTTGTTGAAGAACGAGTGTCCGGCCTCGGGATAGCGCCAGATCGCGATGTTCGGATTGGCCGCGACGCCCCGCGCCACGGCCTCGATCTCGGCGAGCGGCACGTGCTGGTCCTTGTCGCCGTAGTGGAGGTGGGTCGGCACCGCGATCGCCGGCACTTCGTGGAGGTGCTTCGAGACGTCGAGGCCGTAGAGTCCGATCGCGGCATCCACGCCCGAGCGCGCGGCGGCGACGAAGGCGAGCCTCCCGCCCATGCAGAAGCCGAGCGCCACGACCTTGCCGTTGCAGGCGGGCTGGCGGCGCAGCGCCTCGGCGGCCGTGCGCATGTCGGCGGCGCAGGAATCGATGTCGAAATCCTTGATGCGCGCCCAGGCGAGCGCGAAGCCGGCCTCGTCGTAGCCGAGGCCGCCCGGCGTCTCCGTGCGCCAGAAGAGATCGGGCACCATCGTGCAGTGCCCGCGCGCGGCATAGTGCTGCGCGAAATCCTTCATCGGGCCGTTGAGGCCGAACATCTCGCTGAGGATCAGGATCGCGGGCTTGCGGCCGGAGTCGGGGCTCGCGAGATAGGCCTGGCAGGCGCGGCCGTTCCGGTTCGCGAGTTCGATCGTCGTGGTCTGCAAGGCCCTCTCCTATTCGGTCTTGTCGGTCCGGTACCAGTGCAGCAGGCGCCGCTCGGCGAGCAGGAACGCGCGGTTGAGCAGATAGCCGATCGCGGCGAGCACGAAGATCGCCGCATACATGTCGGCCGCGCGCATCGCGTACTGCATCGTGACGATATGGTAGCCGATGCCGGCCGAGCCGGCGATCATCTCGGCGACGACCGTGACGATCAGCGCGAGCGCGAGGCTGATGCGCAGCCCCGCCATGACGTAGGGCAGGCTGGCCGGCAGCGCGACGCGCAGCAGCGTGCGCAGGCGCGAATGGCGGAACGTGCGCGCCACGGCCAGCGGCACCGGATCGATCGCGCGCACGCCCTGCACCGTGTTCACGAGCACCGGGAAGAAGGTCGAGAACGCGACGATGAAGATCTTGAGCTTGTCGTCGAGGCCGAGCAGCAGGATCAGCGGCGGCACGATCGCCGGAACCGGGATCGGGCGCAGCAGCTCGACCAGCGGCTCGAGCGCGCGATGGACGATGCGCACCGTCGCCATCAGCAGGCCCACGAGGATCGCCGCCGCGGCGCCGATGCCGTAGCCGATCGCCAGCCGGTACAGGCTCGAGCCGAACACCTCGGCCAGCTCGCCGCTCCGCATGCCGTCGAGGAACGCGCGCGCGATCGCCGTGAGCGGCGGCCAGTTCTCGCTCCGGACCCAGTGCTCGGCCGAAACCTGCCAGAGCGCGAGCAGCGCCGCGATCAGCGCGAAACCCGAGGCGCGCCCGCCGGCGAGCCGGCGCAGCGGCGCGGACGCGCCGCCCGGCCGCGATTGCCGACCGGACGGCGCCCGTGCCGACGGCGTGGCCGCGCGGCCGGCCACCTACTTCACGGCCTCGACCGCGGTCTTGTAGAGCATCGCCTTCGCGTCGACGGCGCCCTCGATCATCTTGTGCTCGCGCATCAGCGCTACGGTCTCGTCGATGCCCCTGGGATCGACGGTCTTCTCGAACACCGGCAGGCCGATCGACTTGATCTGCTCGGGTTTCAGGCGCGTGTAGCCGGCGATGATGCCCGCCCACTCGTCGCCGCCCTTGTTGGCGTTCATCCAGTCGACGCCCTTGTTGTAGGCGCGGACGAATTTCTCGATCGTGCCGGGGTTGGCCTCGATATAGGCCTTGCTCGCCACGAACTGCGCGACCGGGATCCGCTTCTGCGTCGAGCCATAGGGCCACGCCACGAGCTCGACCGCCTTGGACGCCTGCCCCGCCGAGAAGAACGGCTCGACGACGAACGCCGCGTCGACGCGGCCGCCGCGCACCGCGTCGATCATCTGCGGGAACGGCACTTCGAGATACGTCACCTTGTCGGGATCGCCGCCGGTCTTCTTCACCCAGGCGCGCGCGTAGAGCCAGATGATGTTGTTGCGCGTGTTGACCGCGATCGTCTTGCCCTCGAAATCCTTGCCGGTCTTGAGGCCCGCGCCGGGCTTGGTGACGATGCCGGCGAGATCGGGCGGCGCGTCGCCGGTGCCGCTGCCGCCGCTGACGATCAGGAAGCCGAGATTCTGCTTCACGGCCAGCACGGTCGAGATGATGTTGCTGAACGCGATCTGCACCTGCCCCGCCGCCAGCGCCGGCAGTCCCGCGGCGCCGCCGGCGGTCGGCGTCGTGTCGATCTCGAGGTCCTGCTCCTTGAAGAAGCCCTTGGCCATCGCGATCTGGAGGCCGGCCGTGTCGATGATCGGAATCGTGCTGACGCGGAGCTTCACGGCCTGCGCGCGCACGCGCGGGGCGATCAGCGGCAGCGCGCCGGCCGCGGCCGCGGCGGCGGTGAAACGGCGTCTCGTGAGTCTCATGGCTCTCTCCCTCTCTATGATCGGTGGCGGATCGGCACGTCAGTCGGGCCTCGCGAGCGCCCAATGCGCGGCGCGCCGCTCGACGCGGCCGAAGCCGGCATTCAGCGCATAGCCGAGCACGGCCAGCAGCACGAGCCAGGCATACATGTCGACGACCTTGAAGCTGCGCTGCATGTCGAGCACGAGGTAGCCGAGGCCGCCGGTGCCCGCGAGCATCTCGGCGATGACCGCGAGGATGAGTCCGAGCGCGAGGCTGACGCGCATGCCGGCGAGGATGAACGGCAGCGCCGAAGGCAGGATCACCTTCAGCAGGATGGCGCGCTGGCCGTGGCCGAAGGTGCGCGCGGTGTCGATCAGCACCGGATCGACGCCGCGCACGCCCTGCACCGTATTGATGACGACCGGGAAGAAAACCCCGAGCCCGACGATCGCGAGCTTCATCGGCGCGCCCAGGCCCAGGAACAGGATCAGCGGCGGCAGCAAGGCCGGCTTCGGCAACGGCCGGATCAGCTCGAACAGCGGCTCGAACAGGTTGTCGATCGCGCGGTAGCGCCCCATCAGCAGGCCGAGGCCGATCGCGAGCGCGGAGGCCGCGAAGTACGCGGCGAACAGCAGCCACAGGGTCGAGGCCAGGGGGCCGGCGAACTCGCCGCCGGCGAGGATCTCGCCGATGCGCGCGGCGACGCGGGTGGGCGGCGGCACCAGTGCCGCGTTGACGGCGCCGGTGCGCACGCCCGCCTCCACCGCGGCGAGCAGCGCCAGGATCAGAGCCGCGCCGGGCGCGCGCTCCCCCGCCCCGCGGGCAAGGCGCTCAAGCATCGGCGGCGCGGCGCAGCAGCCGCGCGAGCAGGTGATGGCGCAGCTCGAGGAAGCGCGGCAGCTCGCGCGTCGCGATCGCGTCGCGCGGGCGCGGCAGGCCGGTGGCGACCGTTTCCGCCACCACCGAAGGCCGGCCCGAGAGCACGGCCACGCGGTCGGCCAGGAACACGGCCTCGTCGACGTCGTGCGTGACGAGTATGGCGGTGAAGCGCTGCTTCTCCCAGAGATCGAGCAGCAGCGTATGCAGATCGAGCCGAGTCAGCGCGTCGACCGAGCTGAACGGCTCGTCGAGCAGCAGGACGCGCGGCTCGGCCGCGAGCGCGCGGGCGATCGCGGCGCGCTGCTGCATGCCGCCCGAAAGCTCCCACGGATAGCGTTCGGCGACATCGGCGAGGCCCACCTTGGCAAGGAACGGCCGCGCGAAGGCGCGCGCGTCGTTGCGCCGGTGCTCGACGGCGAACGCCACGTTGTCGAGCACGGTGCGCCACGGAAACAGCGACTTCGCGTATTGCTGGAACAGATACACCATGTGTTCGGGCGGACCGTTCACGCGGCGTCCGCCCACCGTGACGGCGCCCTCGCTGGCGGGCACCAGGCCGGCGAGGATCTGCAGCAGCGTGGATTTCCCGCAGCCCGACGGGCCGACGATGGCCAGGAACTCGCCCTCGGCCACGTCGAGCCGGATCTCGCGCAGCGCGACGACCTCGGGCCGGCCGCCGCCGCCGAAGCGCTTGGCGACGTTGTCGACGCGCAAATACGCGTCGCGGCCCTCTAGCGATGCCGAGGCTCGATCCATCCCTACCCGCGCGGCCACGAGAATGCCCCGCAATCAAGCCTTGGCCGCG
>JAEULD010000111.1 GCA_016792765.1 Candidatus Odyssella sp. | reverse complement strand
GCGCGGCAACGGGCGCCGCCCCGGCCGCCGGCGCGCGCGGCGCCGCGGAGCCTGCCGGCGCCGCGGAGCCTGATGGCGCTGCCGCGCCCGCGGCGCCGCCTTCGCTTTGCAGGCGCGCGACGATCTCGCCCGGCGTCGGCAGATCGGCGACATGGGCGAGGCGCACCAGCAGCATTTCGAGCGCGTTCATCGGCTGCGGCGCGAACTGCACCTCGTTGACGCCCTTCAGCAGCATCTGCCAGGCGCGGCTCAGAACCGGCACCGAGAGCCTCTCGGCGAGCGGCTTCGCGCGCTGCATCTCGCTGGCCGAGAGATCGGCCGACGCCTGATCGGCGACGAGCTTCAGCCGCGTGACGTTGTGCGTGACCTCGAGCAGGTCCTGCACCAGCGTGAGCGGATCGGCGCCGGCGCGATAGAGCTCGCGCGCCTGCGCCAGCGCCGCGGCCACGGCGCCCTTCATCACGATCTCGAACAGGTCGAGCGTCTGCGTGCGGTCGGCGAGGCCGAGCATCTGCCGCACCTGCTCGGCCGAAATCTCAACCGCCGGATCGGATTCGGCGATCGCGCGGTCGAGCAGCGAGAGCCCGTCGCGCACCGAGCCGTCGGCCGCGCGCGCGAGCAGCGCGATCGCGTCGGGCGCGATCTTCGCGCTCTCCTTCGCCGCGATGCCGGCGAGATGCGTGGCAAGCTGCTCGCGGTCGAGCCGCCGCAGATCGAAGCGCTGGCAGCGCGACAGCACCGTGATCGGCACTTTCCGGATCTCGGTGGTGGCGAACACGAACTTCACGTGCTCGGGCGGCTCCTCGAGCGTCTTCAACAGCGCGTTGAAGGCGTTCTTCGAGAGCATGTGCACTTCGTCGATGATGTACACCTTGTAGCGCGCGCGCACCGGGCGGTACTGCACGCCCTCGATGAGATCGCGGATGTCGTCGACGCCGGTGCGGCTGGCCGCGTCCATCTCGATCACGTCGACGTGGCGATCCTGCGCGATCTGGGTGCAATGCTCGCACACGCCGCAGGGCTCGATCGTGGGGCCGCCCTTGCCGTCGGGGCCCACGCAATTGAGCGCGCGCGCGATGATGCGCGCGGTCGTCGTCTTGCCGATGCCGCGCACGCCGGTGAGCACGAACGCGTGCGCGATGCGCCCGGTCTTGATCGCGTTGGTGAGCGTGCGGACCAGCGCCTCCTGCCCCACCAGCTCCGAGAACGTCACGGGCCGGTATTTCCGCGCGAGCACGCGGTAGGGGCCGGCCGGTTCGGTGGGGAAAAGCTCGGTCATGCGCGGCTGGTTTCGCCTCGAATTCGCCAGGCCAACCCGCCAAATCGCGCACTTGCGCGATTTGGCAGTAAGCAGCGCCCTTTGCGCTGCGACCGGAAGCGAAGGTGGGAGGCCGGACAACGACCCGGGCGAAACTCGTTACGGCTGCTTCCTTCCGGACCTGACCGGGTTGGCGAGCGGTCCGTCCGCCGCCGACCTCCCGGCCGCAATATCGGCATCGCCGCCGCGACTCGCAAGCGATGAGTCGCGCGCCGGGCGCCCTGTGGACGATTGCCGCACGCGGGCCGCCGTGCCAATTTTCCGCCATGCCGCCCGTTGCCGACACGCCCCGCTTCCGCCTCGCCCGCTCCGAGGCGAATTTCTACGCCGACAGCGGCCTCGACCGCGTTTCCGAGCGGCGCAAGGACTCGGCCTGGGTGGCCGAGCGCCTGTTCCACGCCGAGACGCGCTTCGTGCCGATCTGGCGCTCGCGGAATTTCGTCGATCCCGGACAGGCGGCCGCGATCCTGCTGACGGCCGAGGAGCATCGCCGGCTTCCCCCGGCGATCGAGGAGCCGATCTTCCTCGGCCTCGCCGGCGAGATCGCCTATTTCGCCTCCGACCTGTCGCACATCGACGCGCCCGACACCGGCCCGGCCATCCCCGCGGCCGACCGGGGGCAGGCGGTGTTCCTCGACCTGCGCGTGGTGGGGCCGCGGCTCGCGCGCCACGAGGGCGCGCTGCTCGCCTATGCGCGCGGCATGCTCACCTGGCACCGCCGCCACCGCTACTGCGGCCAGTGCGGCGCGCCGACGCGCGCGGCCGAGGGCGGCCACGTGCGCGTGTGCACCGCCGAGGCCTGCAAGCTCGAGCAGTTCCCGCGCACCGATCCCGCCGTGATCATGCTGGTGACGCGCGGCGATGCGTGCCTGCTCGGCAGCAACCCGCGCTTTCCGCCGGGCATGTATTCGACGCTGGCCGGCTTCGTCGAGCCGGGCGAGACGCTCGAGGCCGCGGTGGCGCGCGAGGTGTTCGAGGAGGCGGGCTGCCGCGTCCGCAACGTGCGCTACCACTCCTCGCAGCCCTGGCCGTTCCCGACCTCGCTGATGCTCGGCTTCTACGCCGACGCCGAGAGCGACGCGCTGGCCGTGAACACCGAGGAGCTGCGCGACGCGCGCTGGTTCGGGCGCGACTGGATCCGCGCCAACGCGCGCGAGTTCCACGAGACCGACGCGCCGTTCCGCCTGCCGCGCCAGGATTCGATCGCGCGCCGCCTGATCGACGACTGGCTCGACGGCGAATCCTAGGGCGGGGATCGCGATGCGCTCACTCGCCGGGCTGTGGGGCGGCAGGCTGCGCTTCGTGGTGGTGGTCTATCTCGCGCTCTACGTTCTGCTCGACTGGGCCAGCCTCATCGACCGCGCCAGCCCGCTCGGCATCACGCCGTGGAATCCGCCGGCGGGGCTGAGCTTCGCGCTGCTGCTGCGCTTCGGCTGGGGCTTCGCGCCCGCGGTGTTCGCCGCCGTCGTGCTCTCCGACGTCACGTTCCGCGACGTGCGCGCGGCGCCCTGGGCGCTGCCGCTGGCCGCGCTGGTGATCGCCGGATTCTATGCGGCCGCCGCCGAGGCGCTGCGCCGACGCATCCGCCTTTCGCCGGCGCTCGAGCGGCGCGACGACCTGATCGCGCTGCTGGGCGCGGCGCTCGCCGCCGCCAGCGCGGTGGCGCCGGCGGCGATCGCGATCTTCTGCGCCGCGGGGCTGCTCGGCTGGGGCGATTTCGCCGACCTCGCGCTGCGCTTCTGGGTGGGCGACGTCCTCGGCATCGTCGTGCTGACGCCGTTCCTGCTGCTGATGTTCGCCGAGGGCCGGCGCTGGCCGGCGCTGGTACGGCCGGGCGCGGCGATCGAATACGGGCTGCAGCTCGCCGCGATCGGCCTCGGCCTCTGGATCATCTTCGGCCTCGAATCGGCGAACCACTTCGAGTACTCCTACGTGCTGTTCCTGCCGCTGATCTGGATCGCGCTGCGCGACGGCCTGATCGGCGCGGCCTGGGGCATCGTGGCGACGCAGATCGGCATCATCGTGGCGATCCAGGCGAAGGGCTTCGACACCGAGACGGTGACGCAGTTCCAGTTCCTGATGCTCGCGGTCGCGGTGACCGGCTTCTTCCTGGGCAGCGTCGTCGACGAGCGCCAGCGCGCCGAAAGCAGCCTGCGCGACAGCGAGGCCCGGCTGCAGACGGTGGTGAGCACGGCGCCCGACGCGATCCTCACCTACGACGAGAGCGGGCGCATCACCTCGGCCAACCGCGCCGCCACGGCGCTGTTCGGCGCCGGCCGGCGCGCGCTGACCGGCATGCCGCTGCAGGAGGTGCTGCCGCAGCTCGGCGGGCTCGCGCCCGCCGGCGCGGAGACGACCGCGCAACGCACCGACGGCAGCGCATTCACGGCCGAGGTGAGCGTGGGCCGCGCCGACCTCGAGGGGCGGACGCTGCACGTGGCCGTGGTGCGCGACGTGAGCGAGCGCAAGCGCGCGCAGGCGGCGCTGCGGCAGCACGAGGCGCAGCTCGCCCATGCAGCGCGCCTCACCGCGGCGGGCGAGATGGCGGCCGGGCTCGCGCACGAGCTGAACCAGCCGCTCGCCGCCGCGATCAGCTTCGCGCGCGCCTGCGAGGAAGTGCTGAAAGCGCCGCCCGAAAAGCTGGACGCGGCGCGCGCCGAGGCCGGCGCGCTGATCGGCGAGACGGTGCAGCAGGCGCTGCGCGCCGGCGAGATCGTTCGGCGCACGCGCGAGTTCCTGCGCCGCGGCGACCTGCGCCCCCGCGCGATCGGCGCCGGCGAGCTGATCGAGGCCACGCTCGACCTCGTGCGCGCCGAGATCTCGCTGCAGCGCGTTTCCGTTTCCGCCGAAGTGGCGCCCGGACTGCCGCCGGTGTTCGCGGATGCGATTCAGATCGAGCAGGTGCTCCTGAACCTCGTGCGCAACAGCATGGAGGAGATGGCGCGCGCCGAGAGCGCCGAGCGCCGCATCGCGATCGCGGCGCGGCCGGCCGCCGGCGGAGGCGCGGTCGAGTTCGCCGTGTCGGACACCGGCCCGGGCATTTCGCCCGAGGTCGCGCGCCGGCTGTTCACGCCTTTCGTCACCACGAAGGAGAGCGGCATGGGCCTCGGCCTTTCCGTCAGCCGCTCGATCATCGAGACGCATGGCGGGCAAATCTGGGCCGTGGCGAAGGCGCCCGGCGCCGGCGCCGAGATCCGCTTCACGCTGCCCGCCTATGCGGACGACGAGGACAGGCGCGATGAAACGTGACGCTGTCGTGTTCGTGGTGGACGACGACGACGCCGTGCGGCGCGGGCTCGCCGCGCTGCTGGGCGCCAAGGGCTACGCGGTCGAAACCTTCCCGACTGCCGAGGCGTTCCTGCTGCGCGAAGCGCCGCGGCCGCCCGCATGCCTGCTGGCCGACGTGCGCATGCCCGGCATGAGCGGGCTCGAGCTTCAGGCCGAGCTGAAACGGCGCGGCGTTGGGCTGCCGGTGGTCGTGATCACGGGGCACGGCGACGTGGCGATGGCGGTGACGGCGCTCAAGGCCGGCGCCATCGACTTCATCGAGAAACCGTTCGATGCCGAGGCGATCCTGGCGGCGGTGGAGGCCGGCGTCGGCCGTTCGACCATGGCCGAGGCGCGCGGCGCCGACCGCGCGGAGATCGTACGCCGCGTGGCCGCGCTGACGCCGCGCGAGCGCGAGGTGATGGACCTCGTCGTCGCCGGGCAGCCGAACAAGGTGGTCGCGTTCCGCCTGAAGATCGCGATCCGCACCGTGGAGATCCATCGCGCGCGCGTCATGGAGAAGACCGGCGCGCGCAGCCTGTCCGAACTCGTGCGGATGGCGATAAGGCTCGAAGAGCCGGCGGGCTGAGCGTCCTGCCGAACGCCAGCACAATGTCGTTTGTCGCCCCGGGTGCTGCGCAGCGCGGCGCCCTTGCGCCGTGGTGCGCTGCTAACCCGGGGCCTAAACGAGGCGCATGAGCGTGCGTGCCTCGCTAGATTGTGGCGGCGCATCGTTCGGGTCCCGGGTCTGCGCAGCACCGCGCCGCAAAGAGGCGGCGCGCTGCAGCGCGCCCGGGACGACAGCCAAAAGAGAGGCGCCCGCAAGAAGTCCGTAGCGCCCCCTCGCTTGCGGCAAACCACTATTTCGCGCGGGCGCTGGGGGACGTAGCTCGAAGGTCCCCACGCCGGCAGCGCCTCGATGGCTCGTGGGCCGCGGCCGGTTCAGCCGCTCCGCTCCCCGCGGAGCGGCCCCTCTTTTTTCCGGCTGGCCGGCGGCGCGATGTTCGACCTCGATACCATCCTGAGCCTGCTTACCCTGACCGGGCTCGAAATCGTTCTCGGCATCGACAACATCGTCGTGATCGCGATCATCGCCGCGACGCTGCCGCCCCATCAGCGCGACAAGGCCCGCATCATCGGCCTCGCGCTGGCGATGATCACTCGTCTCCTGCTGCTGTTCACCATCGCCTGGATGGCGAGCCTCACGAGCCCGCTGTTCGAGATCGCGGGCAAGGCCGTTTCGGGCCGCGACCTGTTGATGCTCGGCGGCGGCCTGTTCCTGATCGTCAAGGCCGTGCGCGAGATGCACGAGGCGGTGGAAGAGGCGAGCGGGCCGGAGAATTCGCGCCGCGCCGGCAGCTTCGCGGGCGCCCTCGCGCAGATCGTGATGCTCGACATCGTGTTCTCGTTCGACTCGGTGATCACCGCCGTCGGCATGGCGCAGCAGCTCTGGGTGATGGCCACCGCCGTCATCATCGCCGTCGTCATCATGCTGGTCGCGTCCGGCCCGATCGTGCGCTTCATCCACGTTCATCCGAGCGTGAAGATGCTGGCGCTCGCCTTCGTGCTGCTGATCGGCGTGGCGCTGGTGGCCGACGGCATGGGGTTCCACATCCCCAAGGGCTATCTCTACTTCGCGATGCTGTTCTCGGTGTTCGTCGAGGGCCTCAACGTGACGCTGGCGCGCCGCCGCCGCCGCGCCGAGGCGAGCCGCAGCCACGGCAAACCCGCCGTCGATCTCGCCGCGCCCCGCGAGGGCGAGCCGAGCCTCTCGCGCTAGCGGAGAAGGAGCAATCACATGCGCAGGATCCTGGTTCCCGTCGACGGCTCTCCGCAGGGCGAGGCCGCGGTGCGCGCGGTGGTGGAGCAGGCGCGGCGCGAGCCGATCGCGGCGATCCACGTCGTCAACGTGCAGCCGCCGCTCGGCCGCTACGTGACGCGCTTCTTCGACCGCCGCACGATCCGCGAGTTCCAGCGCGACGAGGGCGCGCGCTGCATCGCCGGGGCGCGGCGCGTCCTCGACAATGCCGGGCTGCCGTTCCAGGTGCATCTGCGCACCGGGCGCATCGCGCGCACGATCGCCGAGACCGCGGCGGCGTTGGGCGTGGACGAGATCGTGATGAGCCCGGCCGAAGGCGGCTTCCTCGGCAATCTGCGCATCTGGCTGCTGGTGAGCGCGGTGCGCCGCCACGCCGGCGTGCCGGTGGTGGCCGTGATGGGCCCGGAGCGCGCCGCGCCGCTCGAGTTCCCCGCCGGCCGCCTCGGCTCCACCACCGTGCCGCGCTGAGCCTCACACGCCGAGGCGGTCGCCGACCTTGATGCCGCCCGCGGCGACGAGATCGCCGGCGGCGACCTTCTGCCCGCCTTCGGCGCGCACGCGCAGCACGCGGATGCGGCCGTCGGCACAGACGACGGTGAAGCCCCGGGAATCGGCCTCGACGACCTCGCCCATCTTGCCGCCGATGCCCTTCGGGTCGACCGCCGGGATCGTCTTCGTCTCGAAGACCATGAGCCGCTTGCCGCCCTGCGTGGTCCAGGCGCCGGGCGCCGGGTTGCAGCCGCGCACGAGGTTGTGGATGTGGAAGCCCTGGCGACCCCAATCGATCCGCGCATTGTCGGCCGTGCACCAGCCCTCGTAGGTGGCCTTGGCATGATCCTGCTCGATCCGCGGGGCCTTGCTGGCCTTCACGAGATCGACCGCCTCCAGCATTGCGTCCACGCCCATCGGGAACAGGCGATCGAAATAGACCGAGCCGAGCGAATCGTCGTCGGAGATCGGCGTCTTCTTCTGGACCAGGATCGGGCCGGTATCGAGGCCGTCGTCGGGCCAGAAGATCGAGAGGCCGGTCTCGGCGCGGCCCTGGATGATCGGCCAGTTGATCGACGAGGGGCCGCGATGCAGCGGCAGCAGCGAGGGGTGATACTGGATCGAGCCATGCGTCGGGATGTTCAGGAATCCCGACGGCACGAACAGAGTGACGAACGCCATCACCTGCAAATCGGGCCTGAGCGCCTTGAACTCGTCCCACACCGGGCCCGGCTGTCGGTAGGATTTGGGCTGGAACAGCGGCAGCTTCAGCGCCAGCGCCGCCTCCTTCATCGGGTCGGCCTTCTGCCCGTCCTTGTCGGGCGCCACATAGACGCCGACGACGTTCTCGCCGCGCTTCACCAGCGCCTCGAGCACCGCCTTGCCGAACGCCTGCTGCCCGTGAACGACGATGCGCATTGCGCGACTCCCCTCGATTGCGATGTGCTGTGAATCGGGCAGACGCACCGCCGCCCTGCCCCGAACCTAGCCGCCCCGCGCCGCAATTTGAAGCGCGGCATGCGCACCGGCGAAACCGGCGATTCCATCGCCTTCGGCCATGCCCTAGACTTGTCGGCATCAGGGGAGACAGACGCGATGGCCTTCGTGCCGAAGCCGCCGAAATATACGATACCCACGCGCGAGATCGGGGTGGTCTGCTATCCGGAGCGGAAGGCCGTGGGCCTGCAGTTCGCCGATCCCGAGGGGAACCACATCTTCATCACGATTCCGGGCGCCGCGCTGACCGCGCTGGCCGCCGCCCTCGACAAGGCCGCCGCCGACAATCCCGCCGCCGCCGCCTGGCCGCCCGCGCCCTATTCGGCGCGATAGCCGCGTTCAGACCCCGCTTCGCGCCGCGAGCACCGCTTCGAGCCAGCCGGCGATATCGCGCGTGCGGTGATGCACGTGCTCGCCTTCGTGGCCTTCCATGCTGAAGGCGTTGTCGGTCTCCACCAGCACGCAGGTCATGCCGCGCGCGTGCGCGGGCGCCAGGTTGCGCGCCATGTCCTCGAACAGCGCGGCGCGCTTCGCCTCGACGCCGTGGCGGGCGAGGAACGTGTCGTAGAACGCATCGTGCGGCTTCGGCTCGAAGCCGGCGGCCACGATGTCGAAGATCGCGTCGAAGCGGTGCGCGATGCCGAGCCGCTCCAGCACCTTCTCGGAATGCGGCACCGAGGCGTTCGTGAACACGTATTTCGGGCCCGGCAGCGCGCCGAGCGCCGCATCGAGCCGCGGATCGGGCGCGACCGGGCTGTGGTCGATGCGGTGCACGTAATCGAGGAACTCGACCGGATCGATGCCGCATTCGGCCATCAGGCCCTTCATCGTCGTGCCGTAGCCGCGGAAATAGGATTTCTGCAGCCAGCGCGCCTGCTCGTAGGGAATGCCGAACCGCTTCGCGATGTATGCGCCGATGCGCACGTCCACTTGGGCGAACAAATCGCACTGCGCGGGATAGAGCGTGTTGTCGAGATCGAACACCCACGCCTCGACATGCTCGAGCGCCGGATGCGAAATGGGCGATACGGTGAGAACGCTTTCGGTCACGGCATCAATCTAATGCGCGCATGCGCGGTTTGCATCCGCAAAGCGGAAGATCACAGGAGCCGGGGAGCCGGGGAGAAGTAGGGAAGTATCACCGCAGTGGCACAGAGAAGAAAGACAGAGTGTGAAAAAGCTTGCGCGCGACGCCGCGCGCCGAAGAAAGCTGAGGATACTGCTTTTCTCGCGCCGCCCTTGCGGCGCAGTCTTTTTCCTCTCTGCCTTCTCTGTGCCTCCGTGCCTCTGTGGTGAAATTCCTTGCTTCCCTGTCTTTCCTCTCCCCGGCTCCCCGGCTCCTGTTCACTTGGCCTTAACTGCGCTTGAACATCGTGCCCACGCCGCGCTGGGTGAAGATCTCGAGCAGCATCACGTGCGGGATCTTGCCGTCGAGGATCACCGAGGCGCCGACGCCGCCTTCGACCGCGGCCACGCAGGTTTCGACCTTGGGGATCATGCCGCCGCTGATCGTGCCGTCGGCGATGAGCGCCTGCGACTGCTCGATCGTGAGCTCGTTCAGCAGCTGCTTGTCCTTGTCGAGCACGCCGGGCACGTCCGTCAGCAGGAAGAAGCGCGCGGCCTCGATCGCGATGGCGACGGCGCCGGCCGCGGTATCGGCGTTGATGTTGAAGGTTTCGCCGTTGGGGCCGAAGCCGATCGGCGCCACGACCGGGATCACGTCGGACGAGATGAGGCGATAGAGGATGCTGGGATCGACCCGCTCGGGCTCGCCGACGAAGCCCAGATCGAGCACCTTCTCGATGTGCGAATCGGGGTCCTTCACGGTGCGCGTGAGCTTCTTCGCGCGGATCAGGTTTCCGTCCTTGCCGGACAGGCCGACCGCCGTGCCGCCGGCGCGGTTGATGGCCTGAACGAGCTGCTTGTTGATCGAGCCGGCGAGCACCATCTCCACGATCTCGACCGTTGCGGCGTCGGTGACGCGCAGGCCGCGCACGTATTCGCTCTTGATCTTGAGCCGATCGAGCATCTGGTTGATCTGCGGCCCGCCGCCATGCACGACCACCGGATTGATGCCGGCCTGCTTCAGGAGCACGACGTCCTGCGCGAAGGACGCGGCGGCCTTCTCGTCGCCCATCGCATGGCCGCCGTATTTGATGACGAACGATTCGCCGTCGTAGCGGCGCAGATAGGGCAGCGCCTCGATCAGCGTGCGCGCGGTGCGCAGCCAGTGCTTCGTCTCGCCGAAATCGATCTCCGCCATTCCCGCCTGCTCCCAGGACCGTGCGCGCAT
>JAEULD010000097.1 GCA_016792765.1 Candidatus Odyssella sp. | reverse complement strand
TTTTCCCGGCGACGTCGCGGCGGCGGCACGCCGCGCACAGACCGGCGGCAGGCGGGTGCGACATGGCCGGCGAGTTCGGGAAGAGCCTCGATACCCGCTTCCTCGAGACGGCGGCCGGCAAGAGCGAAGCGGAATTGATTCGTCGGCAATGCGTATCATCGTTGGGGAGGGAGTCATGAAAGCGGTCCATCGTCTGGCGGCGGCAGCCGTTGCGCTCGCCGTTTGCGCGCCGGCCTCGGCGCAGCAGGTGCAGCTCAAGGCCGGCACCTTTCTGCCGCAGGCCGACAATTTCTGGTATCCGCCGATCCAGAAGTTCCTCGACACCGTCAACGAGAAGGGCAAGGCGGTCGGGCTCTCGATCAACATGGTCGCGGCCGGCGGCAAGGGCATGCCGCCGTTCGAGATGGGCAACGCGTTGCAGTCGGGCGTGCTCGATCTCATCCACCTCGCCGGCACCTTCTACAACAGGATCGTGCCGATCGCCGACGCACAGAAGCTTTCGACCATCAGCACCGCCGAAGAGCGCAAGAACGGCACCTATGCGCTGCTCGAGCCGATCTACAATCAGCGCATGAACGCGCATTATCTCGGCCGCTGGGGCGAGGGCGTGCCGTTCCACTTCTACATGAACAAGCGCGTCGAGAAGGCGGATCTCAAGGGCATCAAGATCCGCGGCACCTCGGTCTATCAGGCGTTCATCGAGCGGCTCGGCGGCACGCTCGTGCTGACGCCGCCGGCCGAGGCCTATACGGCCGTGGAGCGCGGCGTCGTCGACGGGCTCGGCTGGCCGCTCTGGGGCATCGAGGCCTGGGGCTGGCAGAAAATCCTGAAGTACCGCATCGAGCCCGGCTTCTACTCGGCCGACGTGAGCGTGCTCGTCAACCTCGACACGTGGAAGAAGCTCGGGAAGCCGCAGCAGGACGTGCTGACCCAGGCCATGGTCGAGCTCGAGAACAGCTTCCCGCTGCGGCGCGCGCAGAACGACGAGGCCGCGCGCAAGATCCAGGCCGATGCCGGCATCCAGGTGATCAAGCTGCCCGATGCCGAGGCGGCGAAATGGCTGAAAGCCGCGGAGGATGCGGGCTGGGACGACGTGACGAAGAAGGACCCCGTCAACGCGCCCAAGCTCCGCGCGCTGACCGCGAAGAAGCCGTAACGCCGACGGCCGCCGCGCGCAGCGCGCGGCGCGCGCGAGGCACGCAGGGATGAAGCGATCCTTCGCGAAGCGCTGCGTCGCGGCCATGGAGTGGGCGCTCGACGCGACGGGTGCTGCCTTCGGGCTCGTCATCGGCGCGCTCATCCTGCTGATGGCGCTGGAGATCGCGATTCGGTTCTTCGGGATCGGATCGCTCTCCTGGCTGATCGAGATCGCCGAATACACGCTCTGCGGCGGAACGTTCCTGGCGGCGCCCTGGGTGCTGCGCCAGGGCGCGCATGTGCGGATCGACATTCTCGTCACCGCCCTGCCGCGCCGCGTGGCCGTGCGGCTCGAGCAGTTTTGCGATCTGCTCGGCTGCGCGATCGCGGCGCTGCTTTTTTATTACGGCTGCGCGGCGGTGGCGCGCGCCTGGAATGCGAACGCCATCCTCTTCAAGAGCTGGTGGACGCCGGAATGGATCGTGCTGCTGCCGGTTCCGGTGGCGTGCGCACTGCTGTTCGCCGAATTCGTGCTGCGTTTCCTGAGGGTCGAGGGCGTGGTCCGCGGCGAGGCCGATCCCGCGAAGCGCGCGAGCATCTGAGCGATGGATTGGCCCCTCGCGCTCGGGCTGATGCTGGGAACGGTGTGCTTTCTTCTGGCCATCGGCCTGCCGGTCGCTTTCGCGTTCTTCCTGACCAACATCGTCGGCGTGATCGTGTTCATGGGCCTCGATCGCGGCATGCTGTGGCTCGTGCGCAATTCGGTGGCCGCGATCAGCAACTTCAACCTCGCGCCGATTCCGCTTTTCCTGCTGATGGGCGAGCTGCTGCTGCAGACCGGCCTCGCCTTCAAGGCCGTGGACGCGATCGACCGCATCATCCGGCGCGTGCCCGGCCGCCTCTCGGTGGTGGCGGTGACGGGCGGAACCGTGTTCTCGGCGCTCTCGGGCTCCACGATCGCGACGACCGCGATGCTCGGTCACGCGCTGCTGCCGAACATGCTGAAGCGCGGCTACCACCCGACCATGGCGATGGGGCCGATCATGGCGGTCGGCGGCGTCGACATGCTGATCCCGCCCTCGGCGCTTGCCGTGCTACTCGGCAGCCTCGCGCGCATCCCGATCGCCGAGCTGCTGATCGCCGGAATCGTTCCCGGCCTGATCATGAGCGTCCTTTTCGTCGGCTACATCGTCGTCCGCTGCGCGATCGATCCGGGGCTCGCGCCGCGCGTCGAGGAGCGGCGCTACGCCGGACGCGAGCGCTGGATGCCGTTCCTGACGCAGGTGGTGCCGCTGCTGCTCGTCTTCATCGTCGTCGTCGGCAGTATCTTCACCGGCGTGGCGACGCCGACCGATTCCGCGGCGCTCGGCTGCATCGCCACGGCGGTCATCACACTCGCGCACCGCGCGCTGACCTGGCGCATCCTGCGCTCGAGCCTCATGGACATGGCGAAGGTGACGACGATGATCTTCTTCATCATCGCCGCGTCTTCGACCTATGCGCAGATCCTGGCGCTTTCGGGCGCCACCGACGGCGCGCTCGCCGAGCTCTTGAAATTCCAACTCACGCGCATCGAAGCATTGCTGCTGATCATCGCGATCCTGCTGATGATGGGCTGTTTCCTCGACCAGGTCAGCATGATGCTGCTGACGCTGCCCTTCATCATGCCGATGGCCGACAAGCTCGGCATCGACATCATCTGGCTCGGCGTGATTCTGCTGATCTCGATGCAGATCGGCCTTCTGACGCCGCCCTTTGGCCTGCTGCTCTTCGTCATGAAGGGCGTGGCCCCGCCGCACATCGGCATGCGGCTCGTCTATCGCGCGGCTCTTCCCTATGCCGTGCTGACGCTGCTGGTGCTGCTGCTGATCGTGGCCGTGCCTGGGCTGGCAACCTGGCTGCCGAAGCTCATCGATTGAGCCCGGTCAGGCGCGCGCCGTCTTCGCTCCGCCAAGCTTGAAGACGCGCGCCGCATTCTCGCGCAGCAGGCAGGGCTTGGCGTCGGGGCGCAGGCCCAGCTCGTCGATCTCGCGGATCGCGCGCTGCGGATCGACCACGGGCCAATCGGTGCCGAACATCACCTTCTCGCGGCCATAGGTGTTGATGTAGTGCACGAGCTCCGCCGGCCAGTATTTCGGCGCATACGCGTCGGTGCCGATGAAGACGTTCTCGTGCTTCCAGGCCATCGCGATCATCTCGGCGGTCCACGGAATGCCGATATGGATGCCGATCAGCTTCAGCTCCGGAAAGTCGCACGCCACCGCGTCGAGCGCGATCGGGCGGCCTACGCTCCGCCGCCGCCGCGCGCGCTGATAGACGAGGCTCTGGCCGACCTGCATCATGATCGGAATGCCGAGCTCGCAGCACTTGGCATAGTACGGGTAGTACTTGGCGTGGTCCGGCGCCAATTCGAAATGGTGCGGATAGAGATGCGCGCCGACGAAGCCGTAGTCGCGGACCGCTCGCTCCAGCTCGCGCACGCCGTCCATGCCGCGGAACGGATCGATGCCGGCAAGCCCGGAAAACCGCGCCGGATGCGTCCTGCAAACCTCGTGGACCCGGGCGTAGGGCACTTCCTTCGAATCGCGTTCGCGCGAATCGCCGGCGCGCGCCGCCACCAGGAACGAGCGCTCGACGCCCGCCGCATCCATCTTTTCGAGATACTTCGCGACCGGAACGCCGCGTCGCAGATCCTGCGGAAAGCGGATCTTGTCGAGAAATTCCGGATCGATGCCGAGGCTGTTCTCGGCCGCCTCGACCTCGGTGTAGAGATTGACGACGATGTCGATCGCGCTCATCGGACGCCTTGCCTGCCGCCGTTTTCGGCCGTCACCTTCGTTTGCACCGGGTATCGGGTCAATGGCGTCGGCGGTTTGGCAGGGTAAACGGACGCGGCGGCAACCGGATGCACCGTCGCGCGGCACTCGAAGGCGTGCCTGGCTTGCCGGGCGTGGGTACTCCGACGGCGTTCGCCTTTGGACGGCGCGTGCGTTTCCGCGTGCGCGGCTGCCGCACGTCAATCGTCCGGCAGCAGCCACAGGTCGAGTTCCGCCGCGCCAAGCCTGAGTTCGCGCGCCTTGCGGTATTCGGCGGAATTCCAGAACGCGCGCGCGGCCGCGGTGTCCGGAAACCGCATCAGCACCACCCTGCCGCCGGGAAAGTCGCCGTCGAGCGCCTCCACCTTGTCGCAGCGCGCGACGTATTCCCCGCCAAAACTCTCGAGGATCGGCTTCGATGCCGCACGATACGCGTCGAAGCGATTCGCATCCGTGATTCTGACTCGCGAAACGAGGTAGGCGGCCATGTCGGTACTCCGAACCGGGTTGCGGCGGTCTCCGCCGCGCCCACGCGCGGATCGATCGTTCGGAC
>JAEULD010000074.1 GCA_016792765.1 Candidatus Odyssella sp. | reverse complement strand
GCGTCCCGAGCGTCGGTCCCGAGCGCCGGCTGCGCGAGACGCTTTTGAGCCGCCTATGGCGCGCCGCGGTTCGCTGGGCCGCGCGCGCCCGCCAGCGCCGCGACCTCGCAGATCTGGACGCGCACCTGCTGAAGGACATCGGCGTGACGCCGGGCCAGGCCGTGCGCGAGTCCGCGAAGCCGTTCTGGGTCGAATGACCCGGATTTGACCGAGGTCAAGGCCGCACGCGCCGCGCCGGCGTACCAAAGCCGCAGCTTTCGCGAGACGGATGCGGAATGTCGGCCAGAACCCAGCGCGCGGCGGCGGATGCCGCGCATCCCGCGATCGAGTGGGACATGCGCGTGCCGCTCGCCACCAACCGGCGCATCGTCGGCGACATGGCGCTGGCCTGCGGCCTCGGCGCCGTGATCGCGTTCCTGTTCGTCGCCGTCGTGCTCGGCGCGCAGGGCGAGTGGCGTTCGCTGAAGCCGCTGGCGATCGGCTTCGGTGCGGCGGGCGCGGGCTTCTTCGTGCTCGGCGTGCTGGTCATGCTCGTCGTGTTCGGCAACCGCATGACGATGCGCTTCCGCGTCGATGCCGAGGGCGCGGTCGCCTCCACCGTCGACCGGCGCGCGCGCGTCGCCAACCGCCTCGCGATCGTCGCCGGCGTGCTGGCGCGCAAGCCTTCGGTGGCCGGGGCGGGGCTCATCGCCGCCGGCACCGAGAAGGCGGCGACGCGCTGGACCGGCGTCCGGCGCGCGGTGTTCGATCCGGGGGCGCGCCGCATCGGGCTGCGCAACCGCTGGCGCACGGTCATCGTGCTCTATTGCACGCCCGAGAATTACGAAGCCGTGGCCGCCGCGGTGCGCGCGCATCTCGCCGCCGTGCCCGACGCGAAGCGCCCGGAGCGCGGCAGCCCGATTCCGGCGCTGCTCGGCTGGACCGTGGCGGTCGTCGCGGCCTCGATCCCGACGATGACGTTGCCCTGGCCGCTCACGCTCGACCTGCTCGCGCCGATGATCCTGCTCGCCTTCGCAGTGGCGACGGTGTGGCTGATCCCGCTGTTCGGCTACGTGGTGATGGCCACGGCGGCCTATCTCGTGTTCGAGGTCGTGAGCGCGGGACTCGTCATGCGGCGCAATCAGTTCACCGGCCGGATGTATTCGGGGTTCGATTCGCTCGACGGCGGCGAGTGGGTGGCCGTCGGCCTGTTCGCGGCGGGCCTCGCGTTCCTCGTGTGGTTCAGCCTGCGCGCGGTGCGCGGGCGCATCCGCTCGGCGCTGACCGGCGACGCGGAGGAGGCCGACCGGCCCGCCTGACCGGCGCGCGCGGATTTTACGCTGGCGGCGCCGCCGCCGCTGACGCAAATAGGGGGCCGCCGCGCCGTTCCGGCCGCGGCTCTGTCTCCGATCCGCGATCCAGCCGCATGGCCAACCATCTGTTCGACTTCTTCCGCGCGCGCCTGCCCGGCGCGGGGCGCACGTTCATCGAGACCGCCGATGGGCGCAGGATCACCTATGGCGATCTGCTGGCGCGCTCGGCGCGCATGGCGAACGCGCTGGTGGCGCTCGGCGTGAAGCCCGGCGACCGCGTGGCCGTCCAGGCCGAGAAGAGCCCGGCCTTCCTCGATCTCTATCTCGGCTGCGTGCGCGCCGGCGCCGCGTTCCTGCCGCTCAACACGGCCTATACGCCGGCCGAGATCGAATACTTCCTCGGCGACGCCGAGCCGGCGCTGTTCGTCTGCGATCCGGCCAAGCGCGCGGCGCTGGAACCGGTCGCGCGCGCCAGGCGCGTGCCCGCGGTGGAGACGCTCGGCGCGGACGAGACGGGCACGCTCGCCGACAAGTGCGCCGCCGCCGCGACGGCGTTTGCCGACGTTGCGCGCGCGGCCGGCGACATCGCCGCGATCCTCTACACCTCGGGCACCACCGGGCGCTCGAAAGGCGCGATGCTCACGCACGAGAACCTGCGCTCGAACGCCGACACGCTGACGGACTACTGGCGCTTCGGCCGCGACGACGTGCTGATCCACGCCTTGCCGGTGTATCACACGCACGGCCTGTTCGTGGCGACGAACGTGATCCTCGCGGCCGGCGCGTCGATGATCTTCCTGCCGAAGCTCGATCCCGACCAGATCCTGAAGCTGTTCGCGCGCGCCACCTCGATGATGGGCGTGCCGACGTTCTATACGCGCCTGCTGCAGCATCCGGGCCTCACGAAAGAGGCGGCCAAAGGGATGCGCCTGTTCGTCTCCGGCTCGGCGCCGCTGCTCGCCGAGACGCATCGCGAATGGCAGGCACGCACCGGTCATGCGATCCTCGAGCGCTACGGCATGACCGAAACCGGCATGAACACCTCGAACCCCTACGACGGCGACCGCATCGCCGGCACGGTCGGATTCCCGCTGCCCGGCGTCGAGATCCGCGTCGCCGATCCCGAGAGCGGGAAACTCCTTCCGCCCGAGACCATCGGCATGCTGGAGGTGAAGGGCCCGAACGTGTTCGTCGGCTATTGGCGCATGCCGGAGAAGACCAAGGCGGAGTTCCGTCCCGACGGCTTCTTCATCACCGGCGATCTCGGCAAGATCGACGCCCGCGGCTACGTCCACATCGTCGGGCGCGGGAAAGACCTCATCATCAGCGGCGGCTTCAACGTCTATCCGAAGGAAGTGGAGAGCGAGATCGACGCGCTGCCCGGCGTCGTCGAAAGCGCCGTCATCGGCGTGCCGCATGCCGATTTCGGCGAAGGCGTCACCGCCGTGGTGGTGATGCAGAAGGCCGCGAAGCTCAGCGAAGCCGAAGTGCTCGCCGCGCTCGGCCAGCGCCTCGCGAAGTTCAAGCTGCCGAAACGCGTGATCTTCGTCGCCGACCTGCCGCGCAACACGATGGGCAAGGTGCAGAAGAACGTGCTCAGGGATCAGTACGGGAAGCTGTACCAATAGCGCGAAGCATTGGACGTGCGGCGCCGGCCCTCACTTCCCCGTGCGACGCGAAGGGCGTCGCACCGGGCCCCCTTCTCTCCCACGTCGTGGGAGAGAAAAGAAAGTGACCAATGCGCCCCGTCTACTCTCTCCCGCGCAGCGGGAGAGAAGGGGCCCGTTCGCCGCGCTTGCGGCGAATGGGAAGTGAGGGCCGGTGCCGCGTCGACCTAATTGCTCGCCTTCACCTTCACGTAGCTGCCCGGCGCGTTCTCGAGCACTTTGAGCTTGCCGTCGCCGGGCTTGCGCGCCGGCACCTGCTCGCCTTCGAATTCCGCGATCCACTTCTTCCACTCGGGCCACCACGAGCCCTTGTGCTGGGTCGCGGCCTTGAGCCAGTCGTCGGGCTTCTTGGGGTTCTTCGCGCTGTCGCTGGTCCAGTAGCCGTACTTGTCGGAGCCCGCCGGGTTGACGACGCCGGCGATGTGGCCGGAGCCCGACAGCAGGAACTTCACCGGCCCCTTGTAGAGCTGCGTCGCGGCGTAGGTGGCCTTCCAGGGCGCGATGTGATCCTCCCGGGTCGAGAGGATGCACACCGGGATCGTCACCTTGCGCAAATCGATCGGCACGTTGCGCAAGGTGATGCCGCCCGGCCTCACCAGCAGGTTCTCCTGATACATCTTGCGCAGGTAGAACATGTGCATGGCCATCGGCATGCGCGTCGCGTCCGAATTCCAGTAGAGCAGGTCGAACGGGAACGGATCCTTGCCGAGCAGGTAGTTGTTCACGACGAACGACCAGATGAGGTCGTTGGCGCGCAGCATGTTGAACGTCGTAGCCATGTCGGAGCCTTCGAGATAGCCCTTCTTCGACATGCGCGCTTCGAGACTCTTGAGCTGCTCCTCGTCGATGAAGACGGTGAGGTCGCCGGCCTCGGCGAAATCGACCAGCGTCGTGAAATAGGTGACGCTCTTCACCCGCTTGTCGCCGCCGGCGGCCATGTAGGCGAGCGTCGCGGCGGTGAGCGTGCCGCCGAGGCAGTAGCCGATCAGGTTGATCTCGGATTCGCCGGTCGCCTTCTCGATCGCCGCGATCGCGTCGAGAATGCCTTCGTTCATGTAGTCCTCGAACGTCTTCTGCGCGAGCCGCTCGTCGGGGTTCACCCAGGAGACGACGAACACGGTCTGGCCCTGCGACACCGCCCACTTGATGAACGAGTTCGAGGGGCGCAGGTCGAGGATGTAGAACTTGTTGATCCAGGGCGGCACGATCAGCAGCGGGCGCCTGGCGACCGTGGGCGTCGTCGGCTCGTACTGCAGCAGCTCGATCAGGTCGTTCCGATAGACGACCTTGCCCGGCGTGACCGCGATGTTCTTGCCGACCTCGAAGGCGCCGTAGTCGGTCATCTTGATGGCGAGGCGGCCCTTGCCGCGCTCGATGTCGTCGAGCAGGTTCTTCAGGCCTTTGACGAGGTTCTCGCCCTTGGTCTCGATCGTCGCGCGCACCACCTCGGGGTTGGTCAGCGCGAAGTTCGAGGGCGCCATCGCGTCGACGAACTGCTTGGTGTAGAACTCGATCTTGTGGCGCGACTTCTCGTCGAGGCCGGCGGCCTCGCCGGCGGCGTTCTCGATCGTCCGCGCGGCGAGCAGGTAGCTCTGCTTGATGAAGTCGAACGCGACGTTCTCCGACCAGTCGCGGTCCTTGAAGCGGCGGTCGGCGGGAGAGGGCTCGATCACCGGCTTGGCCTCGGCCTGTTCGAGGCCCCAGAACCGCCGCACCGAGCTGCTCCAGAGCTGCATGTAGTCCTGCCAGAACGCGGCCTGCATCTCCCACAGTTTCTGCGGGTTCTGCACCAGATGCGCGGTCATCTGGGTGAACGCGTTGGCGACGTTGAGCGGATCGGGATTTTCGGCCGTATCCGCGGCGTGGCGCTGGAGGTAATCGGCCATCACCTTGCGCGTGCGCTCGGCGAGCGCGGCCAGCTCCTGCGGCGTGATCGTCGGATCGGGGGACTGCTGTTGATCGGCCATTTACGCTTCCTCTATAACCGATCGTCGCCCATTGCAGCGCGACGCCCGGCCCGGGCGTGAGGTGTTTCTCGCGGTTGCGGACGTGTATATAAGACTGCTGATCCGGTACGCAAATTGGCCAAAATGCTGGATTTTGTGACGAAACCGCGCAATCCGGCCGGCCGGCGGACGTTGGGAGGGCTCGAAGCGATGCGTTATGCGACAGCGAGGCGGGGGGCAGCCACCGGCGTTCTGCTGGCGGGCCTCTTGGCCGTGTCCGGCTGCTCCTGGGTGCGCGACGCCACCGGCTGGGGCGAGGAGGAGGCCAAAGGGCCGCAGCCGCCCGGCCTCCAGCAGCCCTATCCGAACCTGTCGACCGTCCCCGCCCGCACGCCGAATACCGGGACCACGCGCGAGCGCCTGCAGATCGAGGAAGGCCTGCTCGCCGACCGCCAGAACGCGCGCCATGTGAGCGGCCCCGTGGCCGGCCTCGAGCGGCCGTCGTCGCTGCCGCCGGATCCGGGCGTGCGCACCGCGATCATCGATCCGCGCGCGCGACCGCAACCGGGGACGCGCACCGCGGCGGCCCAGCCGCCAGGCCCGCAGGCGCCGCAAGCGCCGCGCCTCGGCCCGGGCGGCGCCGTCGGCTCCATCGCCTATCAGCGCGGCTCCGCTGCGCTGCCCGAGGGCAGCGGGCGCGTCATCGTGCGCGCGGCCGAGTTCCAGCGCCGCCTCGGCGGCACGATCCTCGTCGTCGGCCACGCCGCCAAATCCGAGGGCGACGACGCCGCGCGGCGCGCGCTCGCCCAGCAGCGCGCCGTCAACGTCGCCAACGGCCTGCTCAATCTCGGCGTGACGCGCGACCAGGTTCGCGCCGGCGCCGGGAACGGCGATGCCAGCCGCGTCGACATCGCCATCCAGCCGGCCCGCTGATCCGCCTTTCCCCGTTTCGCACTGCCGCCCGCCATGTCCAGCGAATTCTACCGCCTCAAGCGTCTGCCGCCGTACCTCTTCGCCGAAGTCAACGGCATGAAGGCCAAGGCGCGAGCCGCCGGCGAGGACATCATCGATCTCGGGATGGGCAATCCGGACACGGCCACGCCGAAGCACATCGTCGACAAGATGATCGAGGCGGTGCAGGACCCGAAGACGCACCGCTATTCCAGCTCGCGCGGCATTCCCGGCCTGCGCCGCGCGATCGCCGCCTACTACCAGCGCCGCTTCGGGGTGAAGATCGACCCCGAGAAGGAGGCGGTGGTGACGCTCGGCTCGAAGGAGGGCCTCGTCAACCTCGCGCAGGCGATCACCGAGCCCGGCGATGTGATCCTGGTGCCGAGCCCGACCTATCCGATCCACACCTACGCGTTCATGATCGCCGGCGCCGCGATCCGCCAGCTGCCGTTCACGCCCGAGCACAGCGAGGCCGACCTCCTGGCCGCGCTCGAGCGCGCCGTGCGCCATTCGGTGCCGAAGCCGCTGGCGCTCGTGCTGTGCTTCCCGGCCAACCCCACCGCGCGGACCTGCGGCCTCGATTTCTACAGCCAGGTCGTCGAATTCGCGAAGCGGCACGGCATCTACGTCATTTCCGATCTCGCCTATTCGGAGCTGTATTTCGACGGGATCGCGCCGCCCTCGATCCTCGAAGTGCCCGGCGCCAAGGACGTCGCGATCGAGATCCAGTCGTTCAGCAAGACCTACTCGATGGCCGGCTGGCGCATGGGCTATGCGGTCGGCAATCCGAAGCTCGTCGGCGCGCTCGCGCACGTGAAGTCCTACGTCGACTACGGCGCGTTCACGCCGATCCAGGTGGCCGCGACGGCGGCGCTGAACGGCCCGCAGGACTGCGTCGACGAGCTGCGGCGGATCTATCGCGAGCGCCGCGACGTGCTCGTGAAAGGCCTCGAAGCGGCGGGGTGGGAGATTCCGAGCCCCGCGGCGTCGATGTTCGCGTGGGCACCGCTGCCGGCCGCGTTCCGGCACCTGGGCTCCAACGAGTTCGCGAAGCTGCTGCTCAAGGAAGCGAAGGTCGCGGTCTCGCCGGGCATCGGCTTCGGCGAATACGGCGAAGGCTATGTCCGCATCGCGATGGTCGAGAACGTGCACCGCATCCGGCAGGCGGTGCGCAACATCAAGGCGTTCTTCGCCTCCGCCGGCGTGAACAGCGTGCAGCGCCTGCCGGCGCGCAAGCGAGCCGCCTCCTCGTGAGCGCGCCTCTGAAGATCGCCGTCGCCGGCCTCGGCACCGTCGGGGCCGGCCTCGTGAAGCTACTCGCGAGCCAGGCCGCGCTGCTCGAGGCGCGCTGCGGCCGGCGCCTGGTCGTCACCGCCGTCGCCGCGCGCGACCGCCACAAGCAGCGCGACATCGACATCTCGAAATTCGCCTGGTTCGACGATCCGGTCGAGATGGCGCGGAGCGCCGACGCCGACGCCGTCGTGGAGCTGATCGGCGGCGCCGACGGCCCGGCCAAGGCGCTGGCCGAGGCGGCGTTCGCCCGCAAGCGCCACGTCGTCACCGCCAACAAGGCGATGCTCGCGCATCACGGCGCGGCGCTCGCCGCGGCCGCGGAGCGCGCCGGCGTCACGCTCGGCTACGAGGCGGCGGTGGCCGGCGGCATCCCGATCGTCAAGGCGCTGCGCGAGGGCCTCGCCGGCAACAGGATCCAGCGCGTCTACGGCATCCTCAACGGCACCTGCAACTACATCCTCACCGTGATGCGCGAGAGCGGGCGCAGCTTCGCCGACGTTCTCGCCGACGCGCAGAAGATGGGCTACGCCGAGGCCGATCCGAGCCTCGACGTCGACGGCGTCGACACCGCGCACAAGCTCGCGGTGCTGGCGAGCCTGGCCTTCGGCACCGCGGTTGATTTCGACGCCGTGTCGGTGGCCGGCATCCGCAACGTCTCGCCGATGGATCTCGAATATGCCGGCGAGCTCGGCTTCCGCATCAAGCTGCTGGCGATCGGCCGGCGCACGGCCAAGGGCATCGAGCAGCGCGTTCATCCCTGCATGATCCCCGCCGAGACCGCGCTGGCCCGCGTCGACGGCGTGTTCAATGCGGTGATGGTCGACGGCGATTTCGCCGGCAACACCGTCTATGTCGGGCGCGGCGCCGGGCAGAATCCGACCGCCTCGGCGGTGGCGTCCGACCTCGTCGATCTCGCGCGCGGCGCGCGCAGCCCGGCCTTCGGCGTGCCGGCGGCGAAGCTCGCGAAGCTCGAGGCCGCGCCGATGGCGGAGCATCGCGGGCGCTATTACATTCGGCTCATGGTGCGCGACCAGCCCGGCGTCATCGCCGACGTTTCGGCCGCGCTGCGCGACGAGCGCGTCTCGATGGAATCGATGCTGCAGCGCGGCCGTTCCGAAACCAAGGCGGTGCCGGTCGTCCTCACCACGCACGAGACGGTCGAGGCCGCGATGCTGCGCGCGCTCGACCGCATCGGGCGCCTCGATTCCGTGATCGAGCCGCCCTGCATGATCCGCATCGAAGAGCTTTGAGAGGACCGACCGCGATGGCCGACACCGTCTTTCTCGACCGCAACCTGGCGCTGGAGGTCGTGCGCGTCACCGAAGCGGCGGCGCTGTCCGCGTCGCGGCTCATGGGCCGCGGCGACGAGAAGGCCGCCGACCAGGCCGCCGTCGACGCGATGCGCAACGCGCTCAACAGCCTCTACATCGACGGCCGGGTCGTGATCGGCGAGGGCGAGCGCGACGAGGCCCCGATGCTCTACATCGGCGAGAAGGTGGGGCGCGGCGGCGGCCCCAAGGTCGACATCGCGCTCGATCCGCTCGAGGGCACCACGATCACGGCCAAGGGCATGGAGAACGCGCTCGCGGTGATCGCGATGGCCGAGCACGGCGGCTTCCTGCACGCGCCCGACGTCTACATGGACAAGATCGCGGTGGGCGGCGACCTGCCGCCCGACCTCATCGACATCGACGCGCCGCCGGCGGCGAACCTCGGGAACCTCGCCAAGGCGAAGGACGTCGAGGTGGCCGATCTCGTCGCCTGCATCCTCGACCGGCCGCGCCATGCCGAGCTGATCGCCAAGGTGCGCGAGGCCGGCGCGCGCATCAAGCTGATCTCCGACGGCGACATCTCCGGCGTGATCGCCACGTCGAAGCCCTCGAGCGGCGTCGACATCTATCTCGGCAGCGGCGGCGCGCCCGAGGGCGTGCTCGCGGCGGCGGCGCTGCGCTGCATCGGCGGCCAGATGCAGGGCAAGCTGATCTTCCGCAACGAAGACGAGAAGAAGCGCGCGCGCAATTGCGGCATCACGGATTTCGGCAAGGTCTACGGCCTCACCGACATGGCGAAGGGCGACGTGATGTTCGCCGCGACCGGCGTCACCGACGGGTCGATGGTCAAGGGCGTCCGCCGCCACGGCAAGGGCGCGGTCACGAATTCGATCGTGATGCGCTCCAGCACCGGAACGGTTAGACTGATCGAGGCCCAGCACAATTTCGAGCGCAAGGCCGTGTACGGCCATCCCGGCCGCTGATCGGGGCAGGGCGGGGGCGCGCAGCAGAGGTAGGGGCGGTGGACAAAGTCCAACCAGGGCGGCAGGAGAAGCCGCGCACTTCGCACGGCGGGCCCGCCGACGTGCTTCGGTTCCTGCGCTCGTTCGTGACCGCGCCGATGCGCACCGGCGCGCAATGGCCGAGCGGCAAGGCGCTCTCGCGCGCGATGGCGGCACCGGTCGATCTCGCGGTGCCGGGGCCGATCGTCGAGCTGGGGCCGGGCACCGGCGTCGTCACCGAGGCGCTGCTGGCGCGCGGGGTTCCGCCCGAGCGGCTGACGATGATCGAATTCAGCCCGCAATTCGCGAAGCTGCTGAGCCAGCGCTATCCGAACGTGCGCCTCGTCCAAGGCGATGCCTACGCGCTGGCCGAGCACGTGCGGAAGCTCGGCCTGGCGCCGCCGGCCGCGGTGGTCTCGAGCCTGCCGCTGCTGACGCAGCCGCCGGCCAAGCGGCTCGAGCTGCTGCGCACGGCGCTGCGCATCATGAATCCCGAGGGCGTGTTCGTTCAGTTCACCTATTTCCGCGATTCGCCGATTCCGGTCGAGGGCACCGGCATCGACACCTCCGTCTCGCCGCGCATCTGGATGAACATCTGGCCGGCGCTCGTCTACAGCTATCGGCGCGGGCCGGCCCGCAAGCTGCGCGCCCATGAACGCGACGCCGCCGACTGAGTCGCTCGCGCCAGGCGCGAGCTTCTGCCTCGGCGTCGAGGCGTCCGCCTCCGGGCGGCGCTGGCGCGAACGGACCGCCGACGAGCGCACGCTGCGCGCGATCGCCCAGAAGCTCGACCTGCCCGAGATCGTCGCGCGCCTGCTCGCCGCGCGCGGCCTCGACGCCGAATCGGCGCCGGCCTTCCTCGATCCGCGCCTGCGCGACGCGCTGCCCGATCCCGCGCACCTCAAGGACATGGAGAAGGCCGCGGCGCGCCTTGCCGACGCCGTCGAGCGCGGCGAGGGCATCGCGATCTTCGGCGATTACGACGTCGACGGCGCCACATCGGCGGCGCTGATCCACCGCTATCTCGCGCAACTCGGCGCGCCGCCCGCCGTCTACGTGCCCGATCGCATGAAGGAGGGCTACGGCCCCAACGCGCCGGCGCTGCTGGCGCTCGGCGAGCGGGGCGCCAAGGTCGTCGTCACCGTCGATTGCGGGATACTCGCCCATGCGCCGATCGCGGCGGCGGCCGCGGCCGGCCTCCACGTCATCGTCGTCGACCACCACGCGGCCGAGCCGGCGCTGCCGCCGGCCTATGCCGCGATCAATCCGAACCGCCTCGACGAGACGAGCCCGCTCAAGACTCTGGCCGCGGTCGGCGTCGCGTTCCTGCTGCTGGTCGCGCTGAACCGCGAACTGCGGCGGCGCGGCAGGTTCGGCAACGGCGGCGAGCCGGAGCTGATGGACCTGCTCGACCTCGTGGCGCTCGGCACGGTGTGCGACGTGGTGCCGCTCACGGGCCTCAACCGCGTGCTGGTCGCGCAGGGGCTCAAGGTGATGGCGCGGCGCGGCAATGCCGGGATCGCGGCGCTCGCCGAGGTCGCGCGCATCGCCGAGCCGCTCGGCGCGTTCCACAGCGGCTTCATGCTCGGCCCGCGCGTCAACGCCTGCGGCCGCGTCGGCGAGTCCGCGCTCGGCTGGCGGCTGCTGGCGACCGACGATCCCGCCGAGGCGCGCACGCTCGCCGCGCGCCTCGACGGCTACAACCGCGAACGGCAGGCGATCGAGGCCGAGGTGCTCGCGCAGGCGCTGGCCCAGGCGCAACTGCAGGCCGCGGCCGGCCGGCCGGTCGTCACGGTGGCCGGCCGCGATTGGCATCCCGGCGTCGTCGGCATCGTCGCGAGCCGCGTCGTCGAGCGCGTCGGGCGGCCGGCCTGCGTCGTCGGGGTCGCGAACGGCTTGGGCAAGGGCTCAGGCCGCTCGATCGCCGGCGCGGATCTCGGCGCGGCGGTGATCGCGGCGCGGCAGGCGGGGCTGCTCGTCAACGGCGGCGGGCACAAGATGGCCGCCGGCTTCACGGTGGCCGAGGACCGCATCGACGCGTTCGCCGATTTCGTCGCGGAGCGCCTCGCGCCGGCGGTCGCCGCGGCCGGCGGCGTTCCGCCGCTGACGATCGACGCCACGCTGGCGGCCGACGGCGCCACGCGCGAGCTGCTCGCGCATTTCGAGCGGCTCGCGCCGTTCGGCGTCGGCAACGCCGAGCCGCGCCTGGCGCTCTCGGCGGCGCGCATCGGCTTCGTCGATCCGGTGGGCGAGCAGCATCTCCGCGTCGCGATCCCGCTGGAGCGGGGCGGGCGCCTCAAGGCGATCGCGTTCCGCGCGGTCGGCCAGCCGCTCGGCGCCGCGCTGGTCGCGCACCGCGGCGGCGCGCTGCACCTTGCCGGCCATCTCCGCGCCGACCGCTGGAACGGGCGCGACGACGTGCAGTTCGTCATCGACGACGCGGCGCCGGTGCGCGGTTAGCCGATTTCTTCGTGTCGTTCCTGCGCAAGCGGGGACCCAGCCGGTCGGCAAGCGCCGACCTCTTGCCAATCGCGCAACGCGCGATTGGCCGTAAGCAATGCTCTTGCGTTGCGTCGGCGACGGCTGCAAACCGCGGAACCAGATTGTGCGGAGACGCCGTATGGGTCGCCGCTTGCGCGGCGCCGGCAATTGGGAATGATCGGCCCGGCCCATCCAGCGGATTCGATCGCGCCATGTACAACCCGAAGCACTTCCAGGAAACGCGCCCCGAGATCCTCGGCGAGTTCATGCGCGCGCATCCGTTCGC
>JAEULD010000063.1 GCA_016792765.1 Candidatus Odyssella sp. | reverse complement strand
GCCGCCTTGTCGCCGGCGAGCAGCGCCGCATAGCCGACGTAGAATTCGACCTCGCAAAGCTGCGTAGCCTGCGTCTCGGCCTTTTCGTGCCGGGCCGCGTCTCGCAGCTCCGCCTCGCGCATGTTGCCGAGCAGGAAATGGATCACCGGGCTCGGCCATTTCTCGAGGTCGAGCCGGGCGGCGGCGCGCGCGAGGTCGGGCAACTCCCATTCGCCCGCACGCTCGCGCACGAGGAACCGCAAGATCTGCCCCAAATGGCTGCCGGGATTGACCTCCACGTAGCGGGCGAAATCCTTGGCGGCATCGGCATAACGGCCGCGATAGGCCTCGGTCTGGCCGCGCCCGAACGCCGCCGAAGCATTCTTCGGATCGCGGACGAGCAGCGCGGTGAAATCGGCGTGTGCGTCGTCGTAGCGGCCGGCTTCGGCATGGAACGTGCCGCGGCGCAGCCGCGCTCTCGCGGATTCGGGATCGAGACCCAGCGCGAGATCGAGGTCGCGGATGCCGTCCGCGAGGCGTCCGGCGGCGCGGAACGTCTCCGCGCGCTCGATATGGGCTTGCGCCTTGTCCTTCGGTGCGGCTGTGACGACGACGGCCTGGGTGCGATCGGCGATGGCGCGCTCGAACTCTCCTCTCGCCGCACGGATCTTCGCGCGCATCGCGAAGCCGTGGGCGCTCCGGGGACCGAGCGCCACCGAGCGGTCCGCATCGGCGAGGGCCGCGTCGAGCTGGCCGAGTTCCAGATTGATCCAGGCCCGCCCCCAATACGCGTCTGCGTCTCTCGGATTGGCTTGAATGACGATGTCGTAATCCGCTTTCGCGTCGGCGTAGCGGCGCATGGCGAACAGGGAAGACCCACGCACCCGATGCGCCTTGATGCGCGTGTCCGCATCGAGTTTCCCCGAATTGATCGCCGCGGTCAGGATGCGGATCGCCGATTGCGGATCGTTGCGCTGATTGGCGGCCAGCGCCGCCTGATACGCCTGGCGCGGATCGGCGGGAATGCCGGGCGGGGCGGCGGCGGTGCCGGGCGGCGATGTTGCAGGGGGGCGTGTCGCTGTCTGAATGAGTCCGGACGCGCCGCCGGGATTATTTGTCCACGCGGTCCGATCGACAAACCTGCTGTTCTTGAAGACACAAGTGCCGAGCGGCGCACCCAGCCAACTCCAGGCGACGCAACGCGATTCCTGAACGCATGCAGCCGCGCATTCTTGCGGAGTCTTCGTGCTGCGATGACCGAAATCCGACTCGCCGTGACCCATCCAATTTCGCCCCAGCGTCATGATCGAAGTTCTCGCTGGCGTTCCAGCCGGCGTCGCCGCTGAGGGCGGGGCGGGAGCGGGTGCCCCTGCGGCGACAATCATGCCCCGAACGTTCTGCGGCGCATATGTCGACTTCTCGCCTTTCGCGGGCGTCAGGCTGAATTGACGGCATGCGGGTCCGCCAATGTTCTGGGGATGCCAATCCCACGCCCGACAGTTCGTGTTGGCGACGCACGATGTCAGGCATCCCTGCATTGTGACGGGGCTATTGAACGATAGGATCGTGTCCGGTGAGTACCCACTTGCCCACACTTCGCCGCGCACCAGGGTCGACGCCCGTCCACCGACCGGCGGTGCCGCGGCAGCGGGCGGTGCAGTGGGGCGCGATTTCAGGCCGGAGATCACCAATTCGCTGGGCCGCCCCATCGCGGCCTGGGCGCCAACCAGCTCGCACTGGTTCGCGTGCATCCCGGCCGAACCGCTGGAAGGCGGCCAGTACATCCACGCGAAGCACGCCGCGTTCGCGTCGCAACGGTTGCCGCATTCCGCGGCGCTCGCCGCTTGCGCGCCGCTGCCCGGAATGCGCTTACCAGTGACCCACAAGTTGCAATTGGAAGCGCAGCGGCCGGTCACTTGCGACCAAGCGTCTGCGCCAAAAGACAGCGAAGCCACGACCGCGATGCACGTCGCCAGCACGAGACGGAACGCACGCATGGCCATCCCTTCCCCGTTTGCGGTGAAATGCTAGCGCACCATCACGTAGGCCCCTAGGCGAATCCCGAAGGCATTCGCTCGGAAGGAAAGAACCAGGCGCGCGGAAGCGGTGGCGGGGAGCGCTTCCAATACAGGACAATTCCGCTCTTGATTTTCGCGGCCCGCCCGTTAGGTAAAGGGCACGAATTCGTTCCGGATTGTCCGGCGGGCCGGCTAAGATGTTGAAACTCAATCGCATCACGGACTATGCCGTGGTCGTGCTGGCGCAGATGGCGCGCGAGCCGGGCCGGCTCGTGACCGCGCCGCAGCTGGCCCAGGACGCGGCCATGCCGACGCCGACCGTGGCCAAGGTGCTGAAAGACCTGGCGCGCGAAGGCGTGCTCGAATCCGAGCGCGGCGCCCATGGCGGCTACCGCCTCGCGCGGCCGCCCGGCGAGATCACGATGCTCCGGATCATCCGCGCGCTGGAGGGGCCGGTGTCGCTGACCGCGTGCGTCGACGGCACCGAAGGCAATTGCGGCGTGGAATCGCTGTGCCCGATGCGCGGCAACTGGGATCGGGTGAATCACGCGATCCGCGCCGCGCTCGAGAGCGTGAGCCTCGCCGACATGGCGATCCCGGCGCCCAAATTCGATTTTCCGGCGCACGCGCCGCATCCGGCCGTTTCCTAGCGCGCGGCAAGACCCAGGGGTGGGAAGACCGACATGGCCGTCACGACCGAAACCCGCGAGCAGGTCAAGGCGCTCGACAAGTACAAATACGGCTTCGTCACCGACATCGAGATGGAGACGGCGCCGAAGGGCCTCGACGAGGACACCGTCCGCTTCATCTCGGCCAAGAAGAACGAGCCGGCCTGGATGCTGGAATGGCGCCTGAAGGCGTTCCGCCATTGGCTCGGCATGAAGGAGCCGGCCTGGGCGAAGGTGAGCTATCCGCCGATCGACTTCCAGAACGCCTACTACTACGCGGCGCCCAAGAAGAAGCCGACGGTGAAAAGCCTCGACGAGGTCGATCCCGAGCTGCTCGAAACCTACAAGAAGCTCGGCATCCCGCTCGCCGAGCAGGAGCGCCTGGCCGGCGTCGCGGTCGATGCCGTGTTCGATTCGGTCTCGGTGGCGACGACCTACAAGGGCAAGCTCGAGAAGATGGGCATCATCTTCTGCTCGATCTCCGAGGCGATGCAGAAGCACCCCGAGCTGGTGCGGCAATACATCGGCACCGTCGTTCCCTACACCGACAATTTCTACGCGACGCTGAATTCGGCGGTGTTCTCCGACGGCTCGTTCGTCTACGTGCCGAAGGGCGTGCGCTGCCCGATGGAGCTGTCCACCTATTTCCGCATCAATGCCTCCGAGACCGGCCAGTTCGAGCGCACGCTGATCGTCGCCGACGCCGGCTCCTATGTGAGCTATCTCGAGGGCTGCACCGCGCCCATGCGCGACGAGAACCAGCTTCACGCCGCCGTCGTCGAGCTGGTGGCACTCGACGACGCCGAGATCAAATATTCGACCGTGCAGAACTGGTATCCCGGCGACGAGAACGGGAAGGGCGGCATCTACAATTTCGTCACCAAGCGCGGCGCCTGCCGCGGCCGCAATTCCAAGATCTCGTGGACGCAGGTCGAGACCGGCTCGGCGATCACCTGGAAGTATCCGTCGTGCATCCTGCAGGGCGACAATTCGCAGGGCGAGTTCTATTCGGTCGCGATCACCAACAACTACCAGCAGGCCGATACCGGCACGAAGATGATCCATCTCGGCAAGAACACGCGCTCCCGGATCATCTCGAAGGGCATCTCGGCCGGCCACGCGCAGAACACCTATCGCGGCCTCGTGCGCGTCGGCCCGCGCGCCGAGGGCGCCCGCAACTACACGCAGTGCGATTCGCTGCTGATCGGCGACAAATGCGGCGCGCACACCGTGCCCTACATCGAGAGCAAGAACCGCTCGGCGCGCGTCGAGCACGAGGCGACGACGTCGAAGATCAGCGACGACCAGCTCTTCTACTGCCGGCAGCGCGGGCTCTCGGAGGAAGACGCGGTGAGCCTCATCGTCAACGGCTTCTGCAAGGACGTGCTGCAGGAGCTGCCGATGGAATTCGCGGTGGAGGCGCAGAAGCTCGTGGCGATCAGCCTCGAAGGCAGCGTGGGGTAGGGGACGGACGACATGCTCGAGATCAAAGACCTTCACGCGACCGTCGACGGCAAGGAAATCCTGCGCGGGCTCTCGCTGTCGATCAAGGCTGGCGAGGTGCACGCGATCATGGGGCCGAACGGCTCGGGCAAGAGCACGCTCTCCTACGTGCTTGCCGGCCGCGACGGCTACGCGGTGACGAAGGGCGAGGTGCTCTACCGCGGCAAGAACCTGCTCGCGATGGAGCCCGAGGTGCGGGCCGCCGAGGGCGTGTTCCTGGCGTTCCAGTATCCGGTCGAGATTCCCGGCGTCTCCAACACCACGTTCCTGAAGCACGCGCTCAACGCGGTGCGCAAGCATCGCGGCGAGAGCGAGCTCGACGCGATGCAGTTCGTGAAGCTGCTGCGCGAGACGATGAAGAAGCTCGGCATGTCGGAAGAGATGCTGAAGCGCGCGGTCAACGTGGGCTTCTCGGGCGGCGAGAAGAAGCGCAACGAGGTCCTGCAGATGGCGCTCCTGAAGCCCGCCTTCGCGGTGCTCGACGAGACCGACAGCGGCCTCGACATCGACGCGCTCAAGGTGGTGTCCGACGGCGTGAATTCGCTGCGCGCGCCCGACCGCGCGATGCTGGTGATCACGCACTATCAGCGCCTGCTCGACTACATCGTGCCGGACCATGTCCACGTGCTGGCCAAGGGCCGCATCGTGCGCTCGGGCGACAAGTCGCTGGCGCTCGAGCTCGAGAAAAGCGGCTATGCCGCATTCGCGAAGGAGGCGGCGTGAGCATGGCCGTGGCCGCGACACCCTCGGCGGGCGGCGCCTATCTCGAGCGCTACGCGGACGCGCGCCGGCGGCTCGCGGCCGGGTCGGCGCCGTGGCTCGAGGGCTGGCGCCGCGCCGGCGCCGAGGCGTTCCGCGGCGCGGGCTTCCCGACGATCAAGAACGAAGGGTGGCGCTTCACGCCGCTCTACGGCCTCGTCGAGGGCGATTTCTCGGTCGACGCGCCGGCCGCGCCGTTCGACCAGTCGCGCATCAAGGGCGTCACGTTCGGGCGCGAGGCGGGCAACCGGCTGGTCTTCGTCAACGGGCGGCTGCGCGGCGATCTCTCGAGCCTGAAGCAGCTTTCGCCGGGCATCGAGCTGCTGAGCTTCGCCGAGGCGCTCGCATCGCGGCCGCGGCTCGTCGAGGCCGCGCTCGGCACGGCGCCGGGGCTCGCCGGCCATCCGTTCGCGGCGCTCAACGCCGCGTTCGCCGCCGACGGCTACGTTCTCCACCTCGCGCCCGGCGCGCGCAGCGAGGCGCCGATCGAGATCCTCTGGATCGGCAGCGGCGCCGACAAGCCGCCGGTCTATCATCCGCGCAATCTCGTCGTCGCCGGCAACGGCGCGCACGCGACGGTCATCGAGCACCATGTCGGCCTCTGCATCGGCGCCTATTTCTCCGATACGGTGACGGAGATCGCGCTCGGCGAGGGCGCCGTGCTCAGGCACTGCAAGGTGCAGGACGAATCGCGCGAGGCGTTCCATCTCGCGCTCACCGGCGCGCGCCTCGCCGCCGGCGCGCATTACGACAGCTTCGTCCATTCGGCCGGCGGGCGGCTCTCGCGCAACGAAATCCACGTGGCGCTCGAAGGCCGGCGCGCCCAGTGCCGCCTCAACGGCGCCTATCTCGGGCGCGGCGAGCAGATCGTCGACCACACCACCGTCATCGACCACGTCAGCCCGGAGACGTCGAGCAAGGAGCTCTACAAGGGCGTGCTCGACGGGCGCGCGCGCGGCGTGTTCCAGGGCCGCATCACGGTGCGCCCGAACGCCCAGAAGACCGACGGCCAGCAGATGAACCGCGCGCTGCTGCTGTCCGACAAGGCCGAGATCGCGTCCAAGCCCGAGCTGGAGATCTCCGCCGACGACGTGAAGTGCAGCCACGGCGCCACCGCCGGCGAGCTCGACGACGTCTCGCTGTTCTACCTCCGCTCGCGCGGCATTCCCGAGGCGGAGGCACGGCGCCTGCTGGTCGAGGCGTTCCTCAACGAGGTCATCGACAGCGTGGCGCTGGCCGGCATGCGGCTGACGCTGGAGCGCAACATCGCGCGCTGGATGGCGGGGCCCGCATGACGATCGCCGCCACCCGCCAGCCCGCGCTCCGCAACGCCTACGACGTCGAGGCGGTCCGGCGCGATTTCCCGATCCTCGCGACGAAGGCGCACGGCAAGCCGCTCGTGTTCCTCGACAGCGGCGCCAGCGCCCAGAAGCCGCGCCAGGTGATCGAGACGGTGCGCGAGGTCTACGAGAAGGGCTACGCGAACATCCATCGCGGCGTCTACCAGCTCTCGCAAGTCGCCACCGAGCGCTTCGAGGCGGTGCGCGGCAAGGTCGCGAAGTTCCTCAACGCCGCCAGCGCCGAAGAAATCGTCTTCACCCGCAACGCCACCGAGGCGATAAACCTCGTCGCGCAGAGCTACGGCCGAACCTTCTTCAAGGAAGGCGACGAGGTCGTCGTCTCCGAGATGGAGCATCACGCCAACATCGTGCCGTGGCAGATGCTGGAAACGCAGATCGGCATCAAGGTGCGCGTGGCGCCGATCGACGATGCCGGCGAGCTGATCGTGGAGAAATTTGAGGCGCTGCTCGGCCCGCGCACGAAGCTGGTGGCGATCACGCATTGCTCGAACGTGCTCGGCACGGTGACGCCGGCGGCCGAGATCGCGCGCCTCGCGCACGCGAAAGGCATCCCGGTGCTGTTCGACGGCTCGCAGGCGGTCGTGCATCTCGCCGCCGACGTGCGCGCGATCGACGCCGATTTCTACGTGTTCACCGGCCACAAGCTCTACGGGCCCTCGGGCACCGGGGTGCTCTACGGGAAGAAGGCGCTGCTCGCGAAGATGCCGCCCTATCAGGGCGGCGGCGACATGATCGCCCACGTGTCGTTCGCCGGAACCACGTTCCGCGAGCCGCCGCACCGCTTCGAGGCGGGCACGCCGGCGATCGCCGAGGTGATCGGGCTCGGCGCCGCGATCGACTACGTCGAGAGCGTCGGGCGCGCGCGCATCGCCGAGTGGGAGCACGAGCTGCGCGACTATGCGACGGCGCGGCTTTCCGAGATTCCCGGCCTTACGATCTACGGCACCAGCAAGAGCAAGGCCGCGATCGTGTCGTTCGCGCTCGACTGCGCGCATCCGCACGACATCGGCACGATCCTCGACATGGAGGGGGTCGCGATCCGCGCCGGCCATCACTGCGCCGAGCCGCTGATGGACCGCCTCGCCGTTCCGGCCACCGCGCGCGCTTCGTTCGCGATGTACAACACGCCGGCGGAGGCCGACGCGCTCGTCCGCGCGCTCCGCAAGGTGCGGGAGATGTTCGCCTGATGTCTGACCTGCGCGAACTCTATCAGGAAGTGATCCTCGATCACGGCAAGCGGCCGCGGAATTTCCGCCATCCGGGCGACGCCAACCGCGAGGCCAAGGGCGACAATCCGCTCTGCGGCGACAAGGTCACGATCTACCTGAAGCTCTCGCCCGAACGCCGCATCGAAGACGTGGCGTTCCAGGGCCGCGGCTGCGCGATCTCCACCGCCTCGGCCTCGCTGATGACCGAACTCTTGAAGGGCAAGACCGAGGCGGAGGCGAACGCGCTGTTCGGCGCGTTCCACCACATGTGCACGCACGACGACGCGGCGCCCGATCTGCCGAAGTCGCTCGAGGACGAGTTCGACCGCCTCCAGGTGCTGTCCGGCGTGCGGCAGTATCCGATGCGCGTCAAATGCGCGACGCTGGCCTGGCACACGATGAAAGCGGCGCTCGAAGGCGCCGGGAATGCGAGCACGGAATGAGCCGCGAGCCGAGCCTCGGCGATTTCATGCCCGCCGGCGCGCCCGACGGCGCGGCGACGATGGCGCGCGCCGGCGAGCCGCTCGAGGCCGGCGAGCGGCCGGCTTCGGAGGAGACCGTCATCGACGCGATCCGGACCGTCTACGATCCCGAGATCCCGGTGAATCTCTACGATCTCGGCCTCATCTACCGCCTCGACGTCGCCGCGAACGGCAACGTTTCGATCGACATGACGCTGACCGCGCCGGCCTGCCCGGTGGCGGGCGAAATGCCGGGCAAGGTCGCCGCGGCGGTCGCCGCCGCGCCGGGCGTGGGCGAGGTGGAGGTGCATCTCGTCTGGGAGCCGCCCTGGACGAAAGAGCGCATGTCCGAAGATGCGCGGCTCGCCCTGGACATCTTCTGACGGCGTTCGAACCCGCGCAGGAACCCGACTCCTCATCCGCCATCGGCCAACGAGCGAAACCATGCCGCTGCCTCCGCCCCTCACCATCACCGACGCCGCCGCCGCGCGCGTCAAGGCGCTGATCGCGAAAGCGACCGAGCCGGTGCTCGGCCTGCGCATCGGCGTGAAGAAGCAGGGCTGCTCCGGCCTCTCCTACGTCGTCGAATACGCCAAGGAGCGCAAGAAATTCGAGGACGTCGTCGAGCAGAAGGGCGTCGCCATCTTCATCGACCCCGCCGCCACGATGTTCCTGCTCGGCAGCGAGATGGATTACGTCGAGGACAAGTTCCACACCGGCTTCACGTTCAAGAATCCGAACGAGAAGGGGCGCTGCGGCTGCGGCGAATCCTTCACGGTCTAGGAACCTGGCGCCTGCGGCGCAGGGGCGCGCTGCGCGCGCCCTCTTTCCTCGCGCACGGCGTCCTTGTATGGGGAGACAGGGCGCGCGCAGCGCGCCCCTACGCGGGGAAGCGATCGGACAATGCCGAAAATGACGTTTATCGAGCGCGGCGGGAACCGCAAGGTCGTGGACGCCCCCGTCGGCACCTCGGTGATGGAGATCGCGCGCCGGAACGGCATCGACATCGAGGGCGCCTGCGAAGGCTCGCTCGCCTGCTCGACCTGCCACGTCATCGTCGAGGAGGGCTGGCTCGCGAAACTCAAGCCGGCCACCGACGACGAGGAAGACATGCTCGATCTCGCTTTCGGTATCACCAAGGCCTCGCGCCTCGGCTGCCAGATCCTGATGACGCCCGAGCTCGACGGCCTCGTGGTGCGCCTGCCGAAGGAAGTGCGCAACCTGCTCGAGAGCTAGAGCCGCGCGTCGAGATCGATCCGCTCGGCGTCGTTTGCCGTCACCAGCAGCGCCTTCGCGCGGTCCTTGATCGCCGCTTCGATCGGCACGGCGCGCCCGCTTTCGAGATCCACCTCCACCGCGGTGCCGTCGCAGGCAGCCATCAGCATGTCGCTCTCGGTATCGACCATGCGGTGCTGAAAACGGAGATGCTTTTCGCCCACGGCGACAAAGCCGCTCTTGATGACGATCAGCTCCGAGCCCTTCAGCTCGTGGACGAA
Organism: Candidatus Odyssella sp.; assembly: GCA_016792765.1. GTDB lineage: Bacteria > Pseudomonadota > Alphaproteobacteria > Bin65 > Bin65 > SBBV01. Next base: position 3,856 of record JAEULD010000063.1, on the reverse strand, counting down.
GTTGAAGCTCTGGCGCAGCACGGCGACGCGGCGCTTCAGCTCGCGCACCGTTCGCGGCGTGAGTCCCACCGCGGCAAGCAGGAACCACGTCGCCTGGTCGAAACGCGAGACGTAGGCTTGCGTGTTCATGTGCGCATTCGGGTCGTATTCGCGCGCGTCGATGACGCCTTTGAAGGTTTCGATCCATTCTGCCATGGTCGCTTCCCTTTGCTGACGCCGGCGATTCTACATGCTTCCTTCCGCCAATGCGTGCCGCAAGTCGCCGTTCGACCGCCTTCGCGGCGGCGCCGGCCCCGACCGGAACGCCCATGGCGGCCACACATTCGCGCACGGCCTCGGCCGCTGCACGCTGGCGCCGGCCCCGTTTCGCTACCATTTCGAGCACGACTGCCTGTGCCTCGTCCACGTCGCGCGCGGCCACCCGCTTGCGGCGGTCAAGGCCGGCGCGCCTACCGCCGGCAATCCCTGCGCGGATAGGATTGCGATGTGCGCCGGCGGCGAGTATCAGGCGGTGGCGCGCGACGCGGCCCAGCGGCTCGTCCGTCGCCGGGCGCGACGCCGGGACGAGGCGCGCCGTGGGCCGCGGCAGTGGTGAGGAAACGATGGTGCCGAACGCGATCCGCTCGCTTGCCGACATCGAGGCGATCGAGCGGCAGCCTTACGACGCGGCGGTCGAGCCGAGGCACATTCTCGATCTCTTCCGCCTGTCCGCCGAGCGGCACGGCAACCGCACGGCGCTGATCTATCTCTCGACGCCGGATCCCGACGGCCCGGCGCGGCACTATTCCTATCGCGACCTGCTCGACTCGATCCGGCGGGCCGCCAACCTGTTTCGCGCCGCCGGCATCGCCGAGGACGAGGCGGTGGCGATCCTGCTGCCGAACATCCCGGAGGCGCATTTCGCGCTGTGGGGGGCCGAGATCGCCGCGCGCGCGTGCCCGATCAACTACCTGCTGGCGCCGGACCACATCGCCGAGCTGCTCGACCGCGCCAAGGCCCGCGTGCTCGTGGCGCTCGGCCCCGATCCGGAGCTCGACATCTGGAGCAAGGTGCCGGCCGTCCTCGCCAAGGCGAAAGGCATCCGCGCGGTTTTCCACGTCGGCGACGCGCCGCCGGCGGGCGTCGCAAGCCGCGATTTCGCGGCGGCGCTGGCCGAGCAGCCGGGCGACCGGTTCGCCTTCGCGCGCACGCTGACGCGCGACACGGTCGCGGCCTATTTCCATACCGGCGGCACCACCGGAGCGCCGAAGCTCGCGCAGCACACGCACGGCAACCAGGTCCATTCGAGCTGGAGCGCCGGGCTGTTCTACGAGATGACGGCGGACGACACCGGCATCAACGGCTTCCCGCTGTTCCACGTGGCCGGCGCCTTCGTTTACGGAACGTCGCTGTTCATGCGCGGCTCGTGCATGATCCTGCCGACCCGGCTCGGCTTCCGGAACACGGCGTTCATCGCGAATTACTGGCGCACGGTCGAGAAGTTCCGCGTCACGACGCTCGTGGCGGTGCCGACGATCATGGCCACGATTCTCAACGCGCCGCGCGGCGGCGCCGACATCGCCTCGGTACGCACGCTGTTCACCGGCGGCACGCCGCTGCCGACCGAGCTCGCCGCCGAGTTCGAGCGCGTCATGGGCGTCCCGGTACGCAGCACCTTCGGCATGACCGAAAGCGCCGGCACGGTCGCGATCGAGCCGGTCAAGGCGCCGCGCGTCGCCAACTCGGTCGGCTGGCGGCTGCCCTACAGCATGGTGAAGGCGGTGAAGCTCGCCGCCGACGGCGAGAGCTTCGAGCGCGACTGCGCCCCCGGCGAGACCGGCATCCTCGTGCTGCGCGGGCCGCATGTCGGGCCGGGCTACACCGACCCCAGGCGCAACAAGGGCATGTTCCGCGCCGACGGCTGGCTGATCAGCGGCGATCTCGGCCACGTCGACGCGGCCGGCCGCATCTTCATCACCGGCCGCGCGAAAGACCTCATCATCCGCGGCGGCCACAACATCGATCCGGCGATGATCGAAGAGCTGGCCGCCGAGCATCCGGCGCTCCAGATCGCGGCCGCCGTCGGCGAGCCCGACGCCTATGCCGGCGAGCTGCCGCTGCTGTTCGCGGTGCCGAAGCCCGGCGCGAAGCCCGAGGAGCGCGACGTGCTCGACTACCTCGCCGCGCGCATCCACGAGCGGCCCGCTCTGCCGAAGCGCGTGGTGTTCCTCGACGCGATGCCGGTGACGGCCGTGGGCAAGATCTACAAGCCCGCGCTGCGGCGGCTCGCGACCGAGCGCCGGATCGGCGAGGTGCTCGCGGCCGGCGGCGTGGCCGCCCGCGTCGAGGGCGTCGAGGACGGCGGCACGATCGCGGTGCGGATTCACCTGGCGGGCGGAGACCGCGCGCGGACCGAGGCGGCGATCGCGAAGCTGCTGCGCGACTACGCCGTGGAGCGGCACCTCGTCTGGGCCTGAGCCGGCCGCCCGAGGACACGCGCCGTCGGCGTCCGGTTGCGGTTACCGGGGCGGGGAAGGCTCGTATATGATGGTCATGGAAACGCGGTCACGACCATGAGCGAAAGACAGGCCACGCGCCTCCGCGGCCCGCTCGGCTGGGGCATCGCCGATCTGGCGATCGACCGGCCGGTGCTGTGGAGCATGCTGCAGCTCTGGCTGCCGCTGTCGCGCCTGTGGGCCGCGGCGATGGCGGCCGAGGGCGATCCGGCCGCGTTCCTGGCCGCGGTTCCGATGGACGCGAAGCTCACCGCGCGCCTCGCGCGCAAGCTGCAGGCATTCGAATCGCATCGCCGCGAATACGAGACCGCGGCGAAGGCGTGGGAGGAGGGGCTGTTCGCGCCCGGGTCCGCCACGCCGGCGCAGCTCGGCCCGCTGGAAGCGCGGCGGGCGCTGACCGCACGCTGGCTCACGTTGCAGCGCCTGCGCTTCCTCGACATCCGCTTCGGCCGGCCGGTTCCGCCGGTGCGCTTCGCGACGCCGCCGCATGCCGAGCTCGAGGCCGCCTACGGCGCGCACCGCGCCGAGCCCTGGCGCATCTACCAGCCGCCCGAGGCGATCCCCACCGTCGAGGCATCGCGGCGCGTCGCGAACGCGTTCGGCGAGGATTACTGGCTCCGCTTCCGCTCGCCGGCCGCGCGACTCGGCGAGGGGCCGGCGCGCACCGCCTGGGCGCGCGTGCACGAGCCGCGCGGCGCGGTCGATCCGCCGACGTTCATCTTCGGCAACGGCATCTGCGTGGAGTTCGATCATTACGGCCGCGCCACGGCCGACGTGCAGGTGCTGTTCAAATACGGCATCCGCGTCATCGAGCTGGAATCCGCGTGGCACGGGCGGCGCCGGCTGCCCGGCAGCTATGGCGGCGAGCCGTTCATGGCGCGCTCGCCGCTGGCGCCGATCGATTTCTTCTCGGCGCAGGCGCAGGAGCTCGCCGTACTCACCCATTGGTGCCGCCGGCAATCGCAGGCGCCGGTCGCCATCGGCGGCGCGAGCCTCGGCGCACTCGCGGCGCTGCTCGCGGCCAGCTTCTCGCCGCATTGGCCGGCCGCGATGCGGCCCGACGCCGTGGCCCTCCTCACCGTCGCCGACCAGATCGATTCGCTGATCGCCGAAAGCTCGCTCTCGGCCGGCATCGGCCTCGCCGAGGCGCTGGAGCGCGCGGGCTGGTCGGCCAAGGACCTCATGCTGTGGCAGGGCCTGACTCAGGTGCCCGACGGTCCGCCGATCCCGCCCGAGAACATCGTCGCCGTGCTCGGCGCGCGCGACACGATCCTGCCGTTCGCGTCCGGCCGCTCGCTCGTCGATCGCTGGCGGCTGCCGCCCGAGAACACGTTCATCGGCGGCGCCGGGCACTTTTCCAC
>JAEULD010000054.1 GCA_016792765.1 Candidatus Odyssella sp. | reverse complement strand
GGTATCGGCGTGCTGGCGGGAATCTTCAGCGAGCAGGCGATCGAGAAGCTATCGCAGATTGCCAGCACCATGCTCGCGCCCGGCCGGCAGAAGGAGCTTCCGGCCACGCTCAAGAAGCCGATGATCAAGGTCGTCAAAGGCAGCGGCGACAACGAGTTCGACGCCGCGACCACGTCGCTGACGATCGTCGGCGACAATTTCGCGGAAAAGGCGAAGGTGTTCGTCGACGGAGCGCCTCAACCCACCGAATGGAAGTCGGCGCTGCAGATCGACGTCCCGCTCGCCGCCGACGTTGCGGCGAATCTCGCCACGGCGACGGAGATTGCCGTCGTCGTCGAGAATCCCGATCAGCAGAAGTCGGGCACCGTCAAGCTCAAGCGCAAAGGCTGACAACGGGCTTCACGCCGTCGCCGGACGCGCCGGCGCGGCGTTTCCCGATCCTCAGGCCGCGATGGTTTCCTTGGTGAGATTGTCGATCACGATCGGCGTCTCGAAGAACGTGATCGTGGGCTCGGAGCCGAAGCGCTCCTTGATGCCCTTGCGGAACTCGGCGGTGTAGAGCTTGTCGGCCGCGGCGCGGCTTTCCCAGAGATAGACGCCCTTCACGCTGCCGTCGGCGCCGTAGAGGAAATACTTGCGGATCAGGCCCGGATAGCCGGCATAGCGCGGCACGCTGGCCTTGAAGATCTCGAACGCCCGCTCGCGCGGCGTGTCCGCCGGCAGCTTGAACTCGGTGATGGCGGTGATCATGGTTCCTCCCTCGACGACCGCGACAGTCTATGTGCAGTGCGCCGCGAGTTCGACGATTTTCTCGCGGCCTCGCTCGATCTCGGCTAGGCTCGCCGCGCGCAGGGCGAGCGGAAACTCCGGATGAACGACACCGAGACGATCAGGGCCGACCTGGCCGGCACGCCCAAGCCCGTCTGCGCCGACCTCACGCCGTTCCGGCTCGTATCCGCCGACATCGCGCGCGGTATCGTCAGGGTCGAGTTCGGCGAGCAGCCGGCGTTCCGCAATCATTTCGGCCACGTTCAGGGCGGCTTCGCGGTGGCCATGCTCGACGTCGTGCTCTCGCTGGCCGCCTATGTGAAGCTTCGCCAATGGTGCCCGACCGTGGAGATCAAGAGCACGTTCCTGGCCCCGGCGAAGCTCGGCACCTGCATCGGCGAAGGCTCGGTCCTGAAAGCGGGCAAGAGCCTGGTATTCGTCGAAGCGAGGCTGTGGGGGGCGGATTCGCAGCTGGCCGTTCACGCCACGGCGACCGCCATGGTGCGCCCGGCGTAGCGGGGCGCCGGCGACCGCCCTACCCCTTCCTTGCCACCATCAGCTTCTTCGTCTCGGCGATGGCCTTGGCGGGGTTGAGGCCCTTGGGGCAGGTATTCGTGCAGTTCATGATCGTGTGGCAGCGATAGAGCCGGAACGGGTCTTCGAGCGCGTCGAGGCGCTCGCCCTTCTCCTCGTCGCGGCTGTCGGCGATCCAGCGATAGGCCTGCAGCAGCACCGCCGGGCCGAGATAGCGGTCGCCGTTCCACCAATAGGACGGGCACGAGGTGGTGCAGGAGAAGCAGAGGATGCATTCCCAGAGGCCGTCGAGCTTCGCGCGCTCCTCGGGCGATTGCAGGCGCTCGCGCGTGGGCGGCGCGCTCTTGCTCTTGAGCCACGGCTCGATCAGCGCCAGCTGCGCATAGGCCTTGGTGAGATCGGGCACCAGGTCTTTCACCACCTCCATGTGCGGCAGCGGATAGACCGGCACGTCGCCCTTCACGTCGGACGTGTATTTCGTGCAGGCGAGCGTGTTGGTGCCGTCGATGTTCATCGCGCACGATCCGCACACGCCCTCGCGGCACGAGCGGCGGAAGGTGAGCGTCGCGTCCATCTCGTTCTTGATCTTGATGAGCGCGTCCAAGACCATCGGCCCGCACGTGTCGAGATCGACTTCGTAGGTGTCGATGCGCGGGTTGTCCTTCGAATCCGGGTCGTAGCGATAGACGCGGAACTTCTTGATCCGCTTCGCGCCGGCGGGCGCCGGATGCGTCTTGCCGGGCTTGATCTTGGAGTTCTTGGGGAGCGTGAATTCGGCCATTAGTACACCCGCTCCTTCGGCGGGAAGCTCTGCACGT
>JAEULD010000016.1 GCA_016792765.1 Candidatus Odyssella sp. | reverse complement strand
CGATCTACGGCGCGATGATGCTGGGCTTGCGCGACTACGTGCGGAAGAACCGCTTCCCCGGTGTGGCGCTCGGGCTTTCGGGCGGCATCGATTCGGCGATCTCGGCGGCGGTGGCCGTGGACGCGCTCGGGGCCGAGAAGGTGTGGTGCGTGATGATGCCCTCGCCCTACACCTCGCGCGACAGCCTCGAGGACGCCGCCGCGGTCGCCAAGGCGCTCGGCTGCCGGCTCGATACGGTGCCGATCGTGCCGGCGATGGAGGCGTTCGGCGCGATGACGGCGCCGCTGTTCGCCGGCCGCGCGCCCGACACGACCGAGGAGAACATCCAGGCGCGCGCGCGCGGCATCACGCTGATGGCGCTCTCGAACAAGTTCGGCCACATGGTGCTCTCGACCGGCAACAAGTCCGAGATGTCGGTGGGCTACGCGACGCTCTACGGCGACATGTGCGGCGGCTATTCGGTGCTGAAGGACGTCTACAAGACCGACGTGTTCGCGCTGTCGCGCTGGCGCAACGGGCACAAGGCCGAGGGGGCTCTCGGCCCGGCCGGCGGCGTCATGCCCGAGCGCGTGATCACGAAGCCGCCCACCGCCGAGCTCAAGCCGAACCAGAAAGACGAGGATTCGCTGCCGCCCTACGCCGTGCTCGACGGCATCCTGGAATGCCTCATCGAGCGCGAGATGCGGCTCGACGACATCGTGGCCAAGGGCTTCGACCGCGCCACCGTGCTGCGCGTCTGGCAGATGCTCGACCGCGCCGAATACAAGCGCCGCCAGGCCCCGCCGGGGGTGAAGATCACGCGCCGCTCGTTCGGCCGCGACCGCCGCTACCCGATCACCAACGGGTTCAAGCCGCCGGGGTAGCGGCCGCGCCGCGGGATCGCATGCCCCGCGCGACGCGATGCGGCTTCCACGGCGCGGCGGTGCGTGACAGTGTGCGGGCGGCACGGCGGAACGGGAGACTCGCGGACGTGGATACGATCGAGACCTTGCGCGGGCAGCGCGGCGACGTGGGGCACCTGTTCCAGGGCGACCGCGTCCACCGCGACGTCTATACGAGCCCGGAGATTTTCGCGCTCGAGCAGGAGCGGCTGTTCGCGCGGACCTGGCAATTCCTCGGCCACGCCTCGCAGGTGCCGAAGCCCGGCGATTTCGTCACGACGGAGATCGCGGGGCGCCCGCTGATCCTGGTGCGCGCCGCCGACAAGTCGCTGTCGGTGATGATGAACCGCTGCGCGCACAAGGGCGCCAAGGTGCTGACCGAGCCCGCCGGCAACACCGGCCGCGCGCTGCGCTGCCCCTATCACGGCTGGTCGTACCGGCTCGACGGCTCGCTGCTCGGCCTGCCGATCCAGAAGGACTACGAGGGCACGCGGCTGCGCGAATGCGAGAACGGCAAGGGCCTCGAGCGCATCGCGAGCGCGGAGCGCCGCGGCTTCGTGTTCGTCCGCCTCGGCGGCGAGGGCCCTTCGTTCGAGGAGTATTTCGGGCCGGCGCTGTCGTTCCTCGACATGATGGCCGACCGCTCGCCCGAGGGCGAGCTCGAGGCGATCGTGCCGCCGCTGCGCGTTTCCATCAAATGCAACTGGAAGATCTATCTCGAGAACATCAACGACTCGCTGCACGTGTTCGCCGCGCACGAGCCGACGATGATCGCCGGCCGCCAGATCTGGTCGCCCAAGACGCCGGACGAGCCGCGGCCGATGCCGGTCGAGCAGCTCGCCGGCTTCCAGGCCGGCACCGGCTTCGAGTTCATCGAGAAGATGGGCGCGCGCGTGATGCCCGAGGGCCACAGCCTGCTCGGCCTGGCCGCCAGCGTGCATTCGCATTACGGCGAGGACCCCGACTATCTCGCGGCGATGACCGAGGCCTATGGCGAGGAGCGCGCGAAGGCGATCCTTTCCTACATGCCGCAGAACGGCGTCATGTATCCGAGCGTGGCGCTCAAGGGCTCGCCGCAGGTGATGCGCGTGCTGCGCCCGATCGCCGCCGACCGTACCGTGCTCGAGGCCTGGTGCTTCCGCGCCAAGGGCGCGCCGCCGATGATGGCCGAGCGCTCGATGCTCTACAACCGGCTCGTGTTCTCGCCGCTCTCGCTGGTGGCGCAGGACGACGTGCACCTGTTCGAGACGGCGCAGAAAAGCCTGCTCGCCAGCGGCAATCCCTGGATCAGCCTGCATCGCGGCCATCGGCCCGGCGAGGAGAACGATTTCGGGAAGGACAAGAGCGGCATCGACGAGATCGTCATGCGCAACCAGCACCGCGCCTGGGCGAAATACATGGCGCCCGCGTGGAGCGGAGGCGGCGCATGAGCGCGCGCACCCTGCCGGCCGAGACCGATCTCGCCGCGTTCGTCTATCGCGAGGCGCGCCTCGTCGACGAGCGTCGGTTCCACGAGTGGCTCGAACTCTTCGCCGAGGACGGCCGCTATTGGCTGCCGATGCGGCGCGAGCAGACCGACCCCTCCGCCGAGCAGTCGATCACCGTCGAGGACAAGCCGCTGCTGCTCAAGGCGCGCGTGCTGCGCCTGGCCAGCGGCAAGGCCTACTCCGATCAGCCGCCGGTGCGGTGCCAGCACGTGCTGCAGGCGCCGGCCGTGGAGGAGATCGACCACGGCGCCAACCGCTACCGCACGCACACGCCGTTCTTCTACGCCGAGTACCGCCAGGGCGAGCAGCTCGTGCTCGCCGGCACGGCGCGGCACACGCTGCGGCTCGAGG
>JAEULD010000007.1 GCA_016792765.1 Candidatus Odyssella sp. | reverse complement strand
GGCGGCGTGACGCTGAACTTGAACGGCCTCTGCGGCGGCACGCTCGGCTGCATCGGCATCTCCGGCGTCGCGCCCGAAATCCCCAACGTGCTCGGCGTGGCGAAGAAGTGAAATAGGGTGATAGGAGGCGGGGAGCCGGGGAGAATGAAAAATTCGCGCCAAGGCGCGCAAGAAAGGTTCCTCCCCGGCTCCCCGCCTCCTGTTCGATTTCCCTTGTTTACGCCATGCCCCACGCGAACGCGGTCATCGCGATGATGCCGTAGGTCGTCGAGCGGTGAATCGCCCTGCCCCGGCCCTCGCCGGCGGCGAGCGCCGCGCCGAACGGCACGAAGATCGGCAGGAAGTGCTCGGGCGTCGGGTGATTGCGGCGCCCCTCGGGCGCGCTTTCGTATCCGGCGAGGCCCTTCTCGTCGCCGGCCTCGACCGTCTTCACGAGCCAGTCGTCGAACGGCTTCACATAGGGCCGCGCGGGATCGGCGAGGCCGCGCACATAGCGGAAATCGGCGAGGTTGTGCGTGGCGCTGCCGCTGCCGAGGATCAGCACGCCTTCGTCGCGCAGCGGCGCCAGCGCCTTGCCCATCGCGACGTGGTGCGCGGGGCCGAGCGGCGTCTGCACCGAGAGCTGAAACGCCGGCACGTCGTGCTCGGGATACATCAGCTTCAGCGGCACCCAGGCGCCGTGATCGAGCCCGCGCAGCGGATCGACGACGCAGGAAATGCCGGCCGCGTGCAGCAGGCCGGCGACGCGGCCGGCGACCGCCGGCGCGCCGGGCGCCGGATAGCGCATCTCGAACAGCGCCTGCGGGAAGCCGTAGAAGTCGTGGATCGTCTGCGGCCGCGGCGCGGCGCTGGCGACGGCGCGCGCCGCCTCCCAATGCGCCGAGACGCACACCACGGCCTTGGGCCGCGGCAACTGCCGCCCGAGCGCGCCGAGGAAATCGCGCGCCGGGCAATCGTCGAGGATCAGCGTCGGCGCGCCGTGGGTGACGAAGATCGTGGGAAGTCGCTGCATGGCTCCGATGTGAGTCGGGGAAGGAAAACTAACAGGAGGCGGGGAGACGGGGAGAAGTGAAATAGCGCGCCAAGGGCGCGCAAACGATTGCCTTCCCGGCTCCCCGGCTCCTGTTCGACTTGCTCCTCACGCCGCGGCGCGCAGGCGGGCGCGGTCGTGGGGGGCCGCGAAGTCGATTTCGGGGCCGAGCGGCACGATGCCGGTCGGGTTGATGTTGCGGTGGCTGCCCCAGTAGTGGCGCTTGATGTGGTCGAGCCGCACCGTCGGCGCCACGCCCGGTACCTGGTAGAGCTCGCGCGTATAGCTCCAGAGGTTCGGATAGTCGACGAGGCGGCGCAGGTTGCACTTGAAGTGCCCGTGATAGACCGGATCGAAGCGCAGCAGCGTCGTGAACAGGCGCCAATCCGCCTCGGTGATCCGATTCCCGGCGACGTAGCGCTGGCGCGAGAGGCGATCCTCGAGCCAATCGAGCGAGGCGAACAGTTCTCGCGCCGCTTCCTCATACGCTTCCTGCGTCGTGGCGAAGCCGGCGCGATAGACGCCGTTGTTCACCGTCGCATAGACGCGCGCGTTCACCGCATCGATCTCGGCGCGCAGGTCTGTCGGATAGAGATCGAGCGACGCATCGACTCCGGGCAGCGCGTCGAACGCGCCGTTGAACATGCGGATGATCTCGGGCGATTCGTTGCTGACGATGGTCTTCCGCCGCGTGTCCCACAGCACCGGCACCGTCACGCGGCCGGAGTATTTGGGATCCGCCGCGGTGTAGACCTGATGCATGTACTGCGCGCCGACGACCGGATCGGGGATCACGCCGTCGCCGGGCGCGAAGGTCCAGCCGTTCTCCGCCATGTGCCAGTGCACGACCGAGAGCGAGACGTGCGACTCCAGCTTCTTGAGCGCGCGGAAGATCAGCGTGCGATGCGCCCACGGGCACGCCAGCGAGACATAGAGGCGGTAGCGTCCGGATTCGGCCTCGAACCCGCCGCGCCCCGAAGGGCCCGGCGCGCCATCGGCCGTCACCCAGTTGCGGAACTGCGCCGCCGAGCGCTCGAACCGCCCGCCGGTCGAGCCCGTGTCGTACCAATTGTCGTGCCAGACGCCGTCGACGAGCAGGCCCATTGTCCTAGACTCCTCCGAAGCCGCGCTTTCTCATTCCGCCGCTTTCGCCGACAGCCGCGCACGATCGTGCGGAGCCGTGAAATCGATCGCCGGCCCGAGCGGCACGATGCCGGTGGGATTGCGCTCGCGGTTGCTCCAGTAGCCGAGCTTGATCGCGGCGATATCCACCGTCTCGGCGATGCCGCGCATCCCGTAGAGATCGCGCGTGTAGGCGTGGAGATTGGGATAGTCCGCAAGCCGGCGCAGGTTGCACTTCATCACGAAGTAATAGGCCGCGTCGAAGCGCACGAGCGTGGGGAACAGGCGCCAATCGGCCTCGGTCGGCGCGTCGCCGCAAAGATAGCGGCGCCCGGCCAGCCGGCCTTCCAGCCAATCCAGCGTCTCGAACACGCTGCGCGCGCCCTCTTCGTAGGCTTCCTGCGTCTTCGCGTTGCCGGCGCGATAGACGCCGTTGTTGAGCTTCGCGTAGATGCGCTCGTTGAGCGCGTCGATCTCGGCGCGCAGCGGCGGCGGATAGTAGTCGGCGCGATTGCCGGTGACGTCGTCGAACGCCGCATTGAACATGCGGATGATCTCGGACGATTCGTTGCTGACGATCGTGCCCAGCTTCTTGTCCCACAGCACGGGGACGGTGGCGCGCCCGGTGTAGCGCGGATCGGCGCGCACGTAGAGCTCGTAAACGCAGCGCGCGTCGAACAGCGGGTCGCGGAGCGCGGAATCGCCCGGCACGAATTCCCAGCCGTGATCCGTGCGCCTCGAGGATGCGAGCGAGAGGCCGACGACGCCCGCGAGGCCCTTCAGCACGTGATAGAGACGCGTGCGGTGCGCCCACGGGCAGACGCCGGCCACGTAGAGGTGATAGCGCCCCGCCTCCGCCGCGAAGCCGCCGCTGCCCGAGGGGCCGGGCGCGCCGTCGCGCGTGATCCAGTTGCGGAATTTCGATTGCGGGCGCACGAAGCCGCCCTTGGCATCGACGGCATACGCCTCGTCGACCTGCCACTTGCCGTCCACGACCAAGCCCATGCGGCCCGCCCTTCCCTTGCCGGTGGTGAGATTAGGCGCCCGCGCGCGGAAGGAAACCGGGGCATGGCGCCGCTGCGCCCGGCGCGATCCGCCTAGCGCGCCGTCTGCCGGATGTAGATGCCGACGAAGCGGACGTTGTGGCCGCCGCAGCGCTCGTTGTCGTTGGCCAGGAGGTAGGGGCCGCGCCGCTCGAGCGCGACCGCGCAGCCGTCGCTGCCTTCGCGCAAGACGAGCACGGGGCTCGAAACCGCGTCGGCTGTCGCGTGGAACTCGCCGACGTTCACGCTCGCGACCCCCTTCCAGTGGCCCTCGCCCGACGCCGCGATGCCGGCGGCGCCGGCGGCGCGGATCGCGATCCGGCTCGCGGCGTCGCGCCGCCAATTGCCCAGCAGGAAGGCGCGGTCGAGCGCCGTCTGCGGCGCCAGCGGCGCGAGGCTCTGCGCCGGTACGAAGCCGGCGATCAGTTCGCCGCGCCGGCTGCCGTAATAGACGCAGCGGAAGCCGCGGTCTGCCGGGCCGCCGAAGACGGCATCGCCGGCGACGAGATAGCTGCGCTGCCGGTGCGGGCAGCGCGCCCCGGCGGCGCAGGCCTCCTTGCGCGCGAGCAGATACACGCGGTCGCCGGGCCTGGCGGGCGCGATGCGGAACAGCGGCGCCGTGGCATAGCGGAGGTCCGCGGCCTCGCAGCGGTCTTCGATCTTCGGCGGGTCGCCGGCCCATTCCAGGCTCAGGGGCTTCGGCACCGTGCCGGTCTCGGCCCGGCACGCCAGCGGCGCGAGCGCCGTCAGCAGCCCGAGCAGCGCGGCGGGTAGGCGGTCGCGGGCGTTCATGCTTTTCCTCATCGGCCGGCGCGGCGTATGCTCGGCAGAAGTTGAGATAGCGGGGTTCGCGCCCTTCGCAAACCCGCCGGTGGCAGGCCAAGATATTGAACGATCGTGCTTTTTCGGCCATGATTGACAAATCGAACGTTCGTGCTAATTCTCGCCGTATGAGCAAAGGCGAACAGACCCGTTCGGCCATCGTGGCCCAGTCGCTCGATCTTGCCAGCGTCGTCGGCCTCAACGGGCTGTCGATCGGTGCGCTCGCCGAGCACACCGGCATGTCGAAAAGCGGCCTGTTCGCGCATTTCGGCTCCAAGGAGGCGCTGCAGCTCGCGGTGCTCGATGCCGCCGAGGAGCGCTTCGTCGAGATGGTCGTGAAGCCCGCCTCGAAAGCGCCGCGCGGCGTGGCGCGCATCCGCGAAATGTTCGAGCGCGGCTTCGAGTGGGAGCGGAGCTGGGCCGGCACCGGCGGCTGCGTGTTCAACGCCTCGGCGCCGGAATTCGACGATCAGCCCGGCGCCGTACGCGACCGCCTCGTGCGCGCGCAGCGCGACTGGCGCGAGACGCTCGTCCGCGTGGCGCGCGGCGCCGTGCAGACCGGCGAGTTCCGGCCCGATCTCGATTGCGAGCAGTTCGCCTACGAAGTCAAAGCCATCAACCTCGGCTACATCCATTCGAGCCGCCTGATGCGCGACCCCAAGGCCGAAGCGCATGCGCGCGCGGCCTTCGAGCGCCTCATCCAGACCAGCCTGGCCCACCCACTTCACTAAGGAGCCTGCCATGGACGCGATCTCGGCCTATTTCGTCCCCAAAAAAAGCACGAACGTACGTTTATCGGCCGGCCAGATGGTCGCCCGCGCGGCGCGCGGCCTGGCGGCGCGGCTGTTTCCGGCACAGGCCGAGCGGCGGCTGCGCGACTTCATGCTGACGCCGCGGCGCCCGGCGGCCGGCATTTCCAGCGATCTCGTGCGCGCGGACAATGCCGCGCGCGTGCCCTATGCGAGCCGCTGGCTGCGCGCCTGGAGCTTCGGCGAAGGCCCCGCGATCCTGCTCGCGCACGGCTGGAGCGGCCATGCGGCGCAGTTCGACGCGTGGATCGAGCCGCTGGTTTCCGCCGGCCACCGCGTCGTCCTGTTCGACGCGCCGGCGCATGGCGGCTCGGGCGGGCGCCGCACCAACATCATGGACATGGCCGGCGCCATCCAGCACGTCGCCGGGCTCTACGGGCCGGTGCACGCGATCGTCGCGCATTCGTTCGGCGCGCCGGCCACGCTTTTCGCGCTGCGGCATGGCTTGCAGGTCGACCGCCTCGTGCTGCTGGCGGCGCCGCTGAGCCTCGCGAAATTCTCGCTGTTCCTCGCCCATGTGCTCGGCCTGCCGCTCTCGGTGCGCGGGCGCATGCAGCGCAACCTGGAGCGCAAGCTGCAATTCCGCTGGGACGAGACCGACACCGACGCGGCCCTGGCCGGCCTCGTGGCCGACCGCGGGCTTGCCACGCTGCTCGTGCACGACCGGCGCGACCGCGAGGTGCCGTTCGCGTCGTCCGAGGCGATCGCCGCCGCGGTGCCGAGCGCGCGCCTCTACGCGACCGAAGGCAGCGGCCACACGCGGCTGCTGCGCGATGGCGCCGTGATCGCCGAGGCGGTGCGCTTCGTGCGGGCCCGCGCGTAGCGCGAGGGCACGATCGCGGCCCGGACCGCGCCGAGTCCCGGCTGCGGAGGGGCGCGCAGCCTTGCGCCCCTCCGGCCCGGCTTCACGCGACCGGATCGAGCCCGAGCGCCAGGCGGCCGGCGAACTCCTGCTGCTTGCGTTCCGGCAGCGGATGGAACTGCGCGGCGTAGGCGTCGCGCAGCAGCCGCTCGATGGCGCCGGCCCGCAGATAGGCCGAGCCGCCGGCCGCTTCCATCGCCTTGGCGCAGGTGGCGATGACGGCGTTGGCGACGAGCGTCTTGCGCACCAGGATCGCGTTCGCGCACTCGTTCGTCGGCGCGAACTCGAGCTCCGCGGCGAGCGCCACCATGCTGTCGGCCGCGAGCCGCGCCGACGTCAGCAGGTTCTCCATCTCGCCGAGCAGCACCGGCGTGGCGCCGTCGGGCCGCTTCTTCGCCGCCGCCACCGCGCGCTCGGCCGCCTCTTCCGCCACGCCGACATAGACCGACATGATCAGCGGCATCGCGCAGGTGAGGATCGTGTTCCACACCGCGTGATACTTGCCGCGCGGCCGGCGCACGGCCACGGCGGCGTCGGCGACGAACACGTCTTTCAGCACGACCGAGCCCGAGCCGGTGCCGCGCATGCCCATCGCGCGCCAGTCGCGGTTCACGGTGACGCCCTCGGACCGGATCGGCACCGGGAAGTGCAGCACCTGCCAGCCTTCCTTCGGATCCTCGTAGGCGGCCGAGGTCATCAGCATGTCGCCGACCGGGCTGCCGCTGGCGAAGGTTTTCGTGGCGTTGATGCGGAAGCCGCCCTCCACCTTCGTCGCCTCGCCGCGGGAGGCCAGCCAGTCGTTGGCGCCGGTGCTGACCAGGACGAGGTCCTTGCCGCCGACCGCCTCGAGCACCTTCTGCCCGGGCCGCCCCTTGCGGTGGTTGTAGAGCGCCGCCGCGACCAGATGCTGATGCATCGAGACGGCGAGCGCCGTCGACGGGCAGTAGCGCGCGAGCTGACGCAGCGCGGCGCACATTTCGGAATAGCGCGCGCCGCCGCCGCCGAACTCCTCGGGCACCAGCGCCGAGAACAGCTTGCGCTGTTTCAGCACCGCGTAGTTATCGGCCACGAACGCATCGTCGGCGTCGTGCGCCGCCGCTGTCGCGGCGAAAGACGGCCCGACCTCGTTGGCGAGGTCGATCCAGCGTGAACCCATGAACGACATTCGATACCTCATGTTGCCTGGACGCGTCTTGTCTCGCGTCCGCCGGTCCGCCCCGGCTTACCCTGTCAGCAACGGCCGGCCCGCGCCTTGTCCGAGCGTCCGCTTCGCTTTGCCGATCCGTTGTTTCTCGCACCCTGCCGTTGCCGCGGGCGCCGGCCTAGTCCTAGATTTGTAGCGCGAGGGCGGCAGCGATCCGGAGGCACCGCAATGGCGCGATTTCGAGGCTATGGACAGTTCTGCCCGCTGGCGATGGCGGCGGAATCCTTCGCGGAGCGGTGGACGCCGCTGATTCTGCGCGAATTGCTGTATGGCCACACCCGCTTCAACGAGCTGAAGCGCGGCGTGCCGCTGATGTCGCCGTCGCTGCTGTCGCAGCGCCTGAAGCAGCTGCAATTCGCCGGAATCGTCGAGAAGACGCGCGGCGCCGACGGCGGGCCCGAATACCGGCTGACGGAGGCCGGCGAGCAGCTGCGCCCGGTCGTCGAAGGCTTGGCGGCGTGGGGACTGCGCTGGCTCCAGCACCAGACGCCGGCGCGCAATCTCGACGTGGCGCTGCTGATGTGGGACATGCGCCGCAACCTGCGCCGCGACGTGGTGCCCGGCGACCGGCGCGCGGTGATCGAATTCGTGTTCGCCGGCGTGCCGAGCCCGAAACGGATGTGGTGGCTGTTGTTCGACGACGGCGACGTCGATCTCTGCATCAAGCGCCCCGGCTTCGACGTCGATCTGCGCGTCAGCACCGACGTGAAAACGATGACCGACGTCTGGATGGGCCAGCGCAAGCTGAACGACGCGATCGACGCGGGCGCGCTCCAGCTCGACGGTGCGCGGGAGACGTGCAGCCTCTTCCGCAAGTGCTTCGACCCGCATCCGCTCGCGCGCATGCCGGCCTGGCCGTGGCCGAGCCTGAGCCCGACGCAGCTCGCGAACGGCGCGGACAAAGCGGACAAGAACGAGGCCGCGTAGGTTCGAGAACGCAAGCGGCGTGGATCCCTCACCGCCCCCTCGAGGGGCGCGAAGAGTTCACCGCTGCGCCGCGAGGCGCGCCAGGCCCTTGCGCGAATCCTCGAGGCCGGGATCGAGGCGCAGCGCCGCGCGATAGTCGCGGACCGCCTCGGCCTTGTTGCCGAGCGCCTCGTGCGCGGCGGCGCGATTCTGGTAGGCGCTGGCATAGTTCGGCGCGAGCTTGATCGCCTTGTCGTAGTCCTCGATCGCGCGCGCGTTGTTGCCCTGGATCGCATAGGCGTTGCCGCGGTTGTTGTAGGCCTGCGCGAAATCGGGCTTCAGATCGATGGCGCGATCGTAGTCGAGGATCGCCTCCTCGAGCTTGTTCGTCGCGCGGTAGAGGACGCCGCGCAGATTGTAGAAATTGGGGTCCTTGGGATCGAGCGCGACCGCGCGGTCGAGATCCTCGATCGCCAGCTCGTATTTGCGCAGCGCATAGAACGCGATACCGCGATTGGCATGGGCCTGCGCATCCTTGGGATTGAGCTCGATCGCGCGCCCGTAATCGGCGATCGCGCGCGCATACTGGTTCTGCACCGCATAGGCGTTGCCGCGATTGTAGTGCGCGAGCGCCAGGTCGGCCGGCGTCTGCTTGCCTCCGTCGATGAGCCGCGTGCAGGCCGCGATGCCGGCCGGCGGCTCGGCCGAGGCCCGCTCGCAGCGCCGCCAGTCCGCCGCGTCGTCGGCGGCGGCCGCCGCCGCGAGCAGAGCGGCCACGGCGAAGGCGGATGTGCCGGCGGCGCGATGCATGCGCTCCTCCCCGCCGCAAGCTAACACCGGCGCATGGCCGCGGATCAATCGCGCCGAGGCCTGCGGCTGGCACCGCCGGCGCCGCTGCCCTAGCCTGCGCCGCAACCGAATGGGGGCGAGGAATGATCAGGCTCGACGGCAAGGTGGCGATCGTGACCGGCGCCACGCGCAGCATCGGCGAATACATCGCGCGCGGGCTCCATGGCGCCGGCGCATCGGTGATGGTCACCGGCATCGAGGACGCGGCGGGG
The DNA here is from genome assembly GCA_016792765.1 of Candidatus Odyssella sp. Taxonomy (GTDB): domain Bacteria; phylum Pseudomonadota; class Alphaproteobacteria; order Bin65; family Bin65; genus SBBV01. Next base: position 2,401 of record JAEULD010000007.1, on the reverse strand, counting down.
GCAGCCGTCGCCGCCTCGCTCGGCGCACGCGCAACCTATCGCCGCACCGACGTGACGCGCGACGCCGACATCGAAGCCTGCCTCGCCGAGACCAAGCGGCGCTTCGGCAAGCTCGACATCCTCGTCAATTGCGCGTGCTCGTATCTCGATGCGGGCCTCGCCACGCCGCGGCAGGATTGGCTCGACTGCCTCAACGTCAACATCGTCGGCCCCGCGATTTTCGTGCAGAAGGCAGCGCCCTATCTCACCAAGCCCGGCGGCGTGGTCGTCAACATCGGCAGCGTCTCGGGCAAGTTCGGCAACGGCACGCGCGGGCCCTACTCGGCCGGCAAGGCCGCATTGATGCACTTCACGCGCTGCGCGGCCGTGGCCCTCGCGCCCGACGGCATCCGCGTCGTCACCGTCTCGCCGGGCTGGACGTGGTCGCCGCCGATGGAGGAGATGACCGGCGACGACCGCGACCTCGCCGACCGCGCCGGCGCGCACGTGATCCCGCTCGGCCGCGTCGGGCGCATGGAGGAAGTGGCGAACATCGTCGCCTTCGCCGCCTCCGACGAAGCGTCGTGGCTCAACGGCTGCGACCTCGCCGCCGACGGCGGCTTCTCGGCGCTCGGTCCGGATCAGGGCAAGGGGCCGAAATATTGGGTGGCGGAGAGCAGGTAAGCCCGTTGCGAGAAATGAGCACCGCGCGCAACCCTGTTGCCGCAACGGTGGCGTCGAGCCGCCGCTTATTGCGCGCGCTTGCCTGCCCCACTTCTCCTTTGCATCGTCCGCCCGGCGCATTACGTTAAGGGCAACAAATCCCGCCTTTCTGGAGACGCCGCCGATGGCGATGCCCGCTCCGCTGCCCGTCTCGCTCGAGGACAAGTACACGCTCGAGCGGGGCCGCGTTTACCTGACCGGAATCCAGGCGCTCGTGCGGCTGCCGCTGATGCAGCGCTGGCTCGACGTCGCCAAGGGCCTCAACACCGGCGGCTTCATCTCGGGCTATCGCGGCTCGCCCTTGGGCGGGCTCGACCAGAATCTCTGGCGCGCCAAGAAGTATCTCGCCGAGAACCACGTCAAGTTCGAGCCGGGGCTCAACGAAGACCTCGCGATGACCTCGATCTGGGGCACGCAGCAGCTCAACCTCTATCCCGGCGCCAAATACGACGGCGTGTTCGCGATGTGGTACGGCAAGGGGCCGGGCGTCGACCGCACGCTGGACGTGATGAAGCACGGCAACACCGCCGGCACGTCGAAGCACGGCGGCGTGCTGCTCTGCGCCGGCGACGACCACGGCGCCGCCTCCTCCACGCTGCCGCACCAGTCGGACCACAATTTCATCTCGGCGATGGTGCCGGTGCTCTATCCGGCCAACACGCAGGAGATCATCGACTACGGCATCTTCGGCTGGGCGATGTCGCGCTATTCGGGCTGCTGGGTGGCCCTGAAATGCGTGTCCGAGAACGTCGAGGCCTCGGCCTCGGTCTCGGTCGATCCCGAGCGCTACGACTTCAAGCTTCCGAACAGCTTCGAGATGCCGCCGGGCGGCCTCAACATCCGCTGGCCCGACAGCTTCTGGGACCAGGAGGCGCGCCTCCAGAAGCACAAGGTCTACGCCGCGCTCGCCTTCACGCGCTCGAACAAGATCGACCGCATCGTCATCGACAGCCCGAAGCCGCGCCTCGGCATCATCACCAGCGGCAAGGCCTATCTCGACGTGCGCCAGGCGCTCGACGATCTCGGCATCGACGCGCGGCTCGCGGCCGAAATCGGCCTCCGCGTCTACAAGGTGGGCATGGTGTGGCCGCTCGAGCGCGAGGGCGCGCGCGAGTTCGCGCACGGGCTCGAAGAGGTGATCGTCGTCGAGGAGAAGCGCGCGGTCATCGAGAACCAGCTGAAGGAGCAGCTCTACAACTGGAACGAGGCGGCGCGGCCGCGCGTCGTCGGCAAGTTCGACGAGAACCAGCAATGGCTGCTGCCGGCCGGCGGCGAGCTGTCGAACACCGTCGTCGCCAAGGCGCTCGCGACCCGCATCCTGAAGTTCTACGACAGCCCCGCGATGCGCGAGCGCATGAACTTCCTCGAGGCCAAGGAGAAGGCGCTGGCCGCGAAGAAGGTGGAGCTCGCGCGCATCCCCTATTTCTGCTCGGGCTGCCCGCACAACACCTCGACGCGCGTGCCCGAGGGCAGCCGCGCCACGGCCGGCATCGGCTGCCACACGATGGCGATCTTCATGAACCGCAACACGGCCACCTTCACGCATATGGGCGGCGAGGGCACGCCGTGGATCGGCCAGGCGCCGTTCACGAACGAGAAGCACATCTTCGCCAACATCGGCGACGGCACCTACTACCATTCGGGCCTGCTCGCGATCCGCGCCTGCGTCGCCGCCAAGGTGAACATCACCTACAAGATC
>JAEULD010000303.1 GCA_016792765.1 Candidatus Odyssella sp. | reverse complement strand
TTTTCGCGAGTAATCCGCGTCAGAGCTGAATTTTCCTGCGTAGCCGTTTCATCGTCAATCCTGACGCGAAACCCGACTCCAACCCCGTTATCGACATGCGCGCCGCTCAAAGCTGGCAATAGATCTGCTCGAACACCCGGTCGTTGCGCCGGAAATCGGATCGCGGAAAGAAAGGCTCGTCCAAGATGGCGATCGTGACGATCTCGTCGTAGCGGAAGAGTTTCCATCCTGTCGGTTCGCCGCCCTCGGCGGCGCCGCGCAGCTGATAGGCGCGCAGCAGGGCGTTCCCGTCCTTGGCGCGCCCGAAACAGTAAGGCTCGACGACCCCGCTTCCGTACTTGAACGTCAGGGAAAGCAGATTGCGCTTGAAAATCGCGCGGCAGATGCTGCTGTCTTCCATCGGGTTCCGGAGCCCAACTGCGTGTAATTTAGCATATGGCACGACCGGAAGTAATCGGGTCGGAGTCGAGATTTCGCGTGCGCGGCCGTTGCGTCATCAATCGCGACGCGAACCCGGGCTCAGATTTCGGTTTCCATCCGCACGGGCTTTATCACTTGCCCGATCCGCGCTAGACGCTCCGTCGTGCGAGCGTCAGCCAATTGCTGGAGCGGGAATCGTCATGTCCCAAATCAAGCGCATTATCAGCCCCGCCGTGACGGAGCCGCCGCCGGGCTTGTGGTCGAATTGCCTCGTCGCGGGCGGCATCGCGTATGTCTCGGGCATGACGGCGCGGGCCCGCGGCGATTTCGGCTCCGTGGAAGGCGCCGGCGCCTACGACCAGGCGAAGATCATCCTCGCGAAGATCCGCGACCTGCTGCGCGCCGCCGGCGGCGACATGGCCGACGTCGTGAAGATCACGATCTACGTGACCGACATCCGCGACCGCAAGGAGGTGTGGCGCGCGCGCCAGGAGTTTTTCGCCGGCGACTTTCCGGCCAGCACCCTCGTGCAGGTGGCGGCGCTGGCCGAGCCCGCGATGAAGGTGGAAATCGAGGCCATCGCCCATCTCGGCGCGTCGGCGGCATAGCGCGCGGCCGACGTCGCCGCCGGGTTCGGCGTCGGATCGAACCCTTGGGCACTGTCGCAGTTCGAAATAGGCCCCGGAGCATCGGCGACCGAAAGCGCCGTAGGGGCGGGTCCCCGACCCGCCCGTGTCGACGCGCGACGGATTCTGCCGAAAGCGTACCGTGGCGACGACAAGCAAATGCCGGCTGGCAGCTCAGCGGGCGGAAGCACGGGCGGGTCGGGGACCCACCCCTACGACTCCGCTGCGGCGCGATATCTCAAACTGAGACGGCGCCAACCCTTGACTGAGAACGAAACGTGACTATATGCACGGGACTGCTCCCCTTTCGGCTGTGCCGGCGCGGGGCGCAGCGGAAAGCCAAGAAAAGCCAAGGTGCGGCGAGCGAAAAGCCAAGAAAAGCCAAGGTCGAACGCGCGCCGAAGCCAAGAAAAGCCAAGGCTATCTGGCCGAAAAGCCAAGGAAAGCCAAGAAAAGCCAAGGTTTCGCAGGAACGCCGCTGTTGCCCCCGCCGCCGTCCTCTTTCCGGGGGCGACGGAGCCGCCCTACCCCAGCGCCTTCTCGATGCGCTTGCAGATCGCCTCGAGCACGGCCACGCGGGCATGGCGCTTGTCGTCGGCGGGCACGATCGTCCACGGCGCGAGGCCGGTCGAGGTGCGCTCGAACATGTCGTTCGCCGCCGCGGTGTAGGCCTCCCACTTCTTGCGGTTGCGCCAGTCGTCGGGACCGATCTTGAAGCGCTTGTAGCCGGTCGTCTGCCGCTCGCGGAAGCGGCGCAGCTGCTCGCGCTGGCCGATCGCGAGCCAGAACTTCACGAGGATCACGCCGTCGCCGACGAGGTCCTCCTCGAAATCGTTGATCTCGTTGTAGGCGCGCAGCCAGTCGTCCTGCTCGGCGAAGCCCTCGACGCGCTCGACGAGCACGCGGCCGTACCACGAGCGGTCGAAGATCGTGACGTGGCCCCGGCGCGGCAGGTGGCGCCAGAAGCGCCAGAGATAGGGATGCGCGCGCTCCTCGTCGGTGGGCGCCGCCACCGGCACGATGCGGAAGAAGCGCGCGTCGATGGCGCCGGCGACGCGGCGGATCGCGCCGCCCTTGCCGGCCGCGTCGGGCCCCTCGAAGGCGAGCACGACGCCGTGCCGCCGGAAGCGCTTCTCGCGCGTGAGCGCGTTGAGCCGGCCCTGCAGCGCGGCGAGCCGCCGCTTGTACTCGTGCGGGCCGAGCCGGGCCGAGAGATCGACCACGTCGAGCAGGCGCTTGCCGTCCACCGGCGGGATCGGCGGCGGCGCGGTGATCGTCACGAGCTGGCGCGGCCCGGCGAGGCGCTGCTCGAGCGCGGCGGCCAGCGTCTTCGCCACCGTCAGCATGCGGAATTCCGGATCGGCCGCCGCCACGACGGTCCACGGCGCGTGCGCCTGGTTCGTGGTGCGGATCGCGTGGCGCCACACCGCCACGACGTCGCCGTAGCGCTTGTGCTCGGCCCAGTCCTCCTTCGTCACGCGCCAGCGCGTCGCGCGGCGCTTCTCGAGCTTGGCGAGGCGCTTCTTCTGCTGCTTCTTCGAGAAGTGCAGCCAGAATTTCAGCACCAGCGCGCCCTCGTCGGCGAGCATGCGCTCGAAACGGCGGATCTCGGCGAGGCGCTGGTCGAGCGCGGCGCGCGCGAGATCGCCGCCGATGCGCTCGGCGACCGGGTCCCCGTACCAGGTGTGCACGAAGACGCCGATGCGGCCCTTGGGCGGCAGCGCGCGCCAGAAGCGCCACATGTAGGGGCGCTCGCGCTCCTCGTCGGTCGCGTCGTCGCCGTCCACCGTGTCGACCTGGCGCGGGTCGAGCCATTCGTTGAGCGTCGCCAGCACGTCGCCCTTGCCGGCGCCGGCCAGCCCGGCGAGCAGAATCACGACCTCGAACGGCTTCTTCTCGGCGAGCGTCTTCTGCGCGGCGAGCAGCGTCTCGCGCAGGCGCGGCTCCTCGCGCGCGAACGTGGCCTTGTCGACCTTGTGCTTGATCTCGGCGGCTTCGAACATCGCGGCCCTCGCCCGCCCTTCCTAGCGCAGGCGCGGCGCGCGCGGCAATCGCCATGCGCGTTGGCGCGGGCGTCGATCGTCGTTAATGTCCGGCGTCATCGCTCGAGGGAGGACTCCGTGGCGCAACTTCGCAATCTGCCGGACCATGCGACCGTGTTCGACGTGTTCTCGGCCTATCCCGAGATGTTCGGGCACATCGCCGATTTCAGCCAGGCGGCGTTCCGCGGCCCCGGTCCGCTGCCGCCGCGCGACCGCGAGCTGATCTTCTCCTACGTCTCGCAGCTCAATGCCTGCGAATACTGCTTCGGCGGCCACGCCGAGACGACGAAGCTGCTGGGCGCGGCGCCCGACGTGTTCGAGAAGCTCAAGATCGGCATCGATACGGCGCCGGTCGACGCGAAGCTGAAGCCGCTGCTGCGCTACGCGAAGAAGCTCACCGAAACGCCGGCGCGCATCACGCCCGCCGACGCCGAGGCCTGCTACGCCGCGGGCTGGAGCGACGAGGCGATCATGCAGGCGATCGCGATGACGTGCCTCGCGAACTTCATGAACCGGCTCGTCGAAGGCAGCGGCGTGCACGCCGACCCGAGCAAGTTCGCGATGCGTGCCAAGGCCGCCGTCGAGAAAGGCTATCAGCGCCCGTTCCGCGAGAAGATGGCGGCGCTCGGCAAGCCCGTCGGCTGAACGCCCCTCACTTCCCAATCGCCAGGAGGCGATTGGGCCCCTTCTCTCCCGCTACGCGGGAGAGAGAAAATCGAGCCGCGAATTCTCTTCTCTCCCACGAAGTGGGAGAGAAGAGGCCCGTTCGCCGCGCTTGCGGCGAATGGGAAGTGAGGGCCGGCGGCGCCTATTGTCCACGGAATTCCTGGAACGCTTTCCGCGCCGCGTCGAACGCGCGGCCGGGGCCGAGCCGATCCATCAGCGCCTTCCACTCCTGCCCGGCCGCGATCAGCGTGTTGGCAACCGGCGATTCGGGCAGGCGGCCGACCCATTTCTCGAGCCCCTGCCCGTTCAGCAGCAGCAGCACCAGCGTACCGGCGACGGCGGCCGGCCAGAGGCGGCAGAGCGGCTCGGCCCTGGCGCCGTCGGTCGGGTCGAGTTCGCGCGTCATCAGGCGCGAGAGATGATGGTCGCCGTTCGCCGGGCCGTTGCGCGCCATCGCCGCCTCAGAACTGGAAGTAGATGAACGGCGCCGCGCCGTCGAGCCCGAACGCCTCGACGAGCGCGACGGCGAAACCGCACGCGACGCCCATGGCCGCCGCCGGCATGCGCCAGAACAGCGCCTCGAACCGGTTGACGAGATCGCGCGGCGTGAAGTGCATGACGAGGCCGAGCGCGATCAGCGCGAGCGAAAGCGGGGTCGCGAGCTCGGGCGGCGTGCGCCAGTCGAACAGCCCCCTGATCACGTCGACGGCGCTCGCGAAATCGCGCGCGCGGAAGAAGATCCAGCCGAGGCACACGAAGTGGAACACGAGCACGATCGCCACCGGCTTCGGCCCCCACACCGAGCCCGACACACGCCGCGCGCCGCTCGCGAGCCGCTCGGCCGCGAGGCCGACGCCGTGCAGCGCGCCCCACATCACGAACTTCCACGCGGCGCCGTGCCAGAGCCCGCCCAGCAGCATCGTGATCGTGAGATTGACGTAGGTCCGGATCGGGCCTTTGCGGTTGCCGCCGAGCGGGATGTAGAGATAGTCGCGCAGCCAGCTCGACAGCGAGATGTGCCAGCGCCGCCAGAACTCGGAGAGGCTGGCCGCGCGGTAGGGCTGGTCGAAGTTGCGCGGAAACGTGTAGCCCAGCAGCATCGCCGCGCCGATCGCGATGTCGCTGTAGGCGCTGAAGTCGCAATAGATCTGCACCGCATAGCCGTAGACGCCGAGCAGCAGGTCGAGCCCGCCGTAGCGGCCCGGATCCATGAACGCCTTGTCGACGAGATCGATCGCGAGATAGTTCGCGACGATCGATTTCTTGAACAGGCCCCAGACGATCAGCGTGAGCCCGAGGCTGACGTGGAGGCGCGTGACGTCGGGCTTGCGCGCGAGCTGCGGCATGAAATCGGCCGCGCGCACGATCGGGCCGGCGACGAGCTGCGGGAAGAACGACTTGAACAGCGCGAGATCGAGGAAACTGCGCGTCGGCGGAATGACGCGATGATAGACGTCGAGGACGTAGGAGATGCCCTGGAACGTGAAGAACGAGATGCCGACCGGAAGGATCACCTCGAAGACCGGGATCTCGCGCTCGAGGCCGGCCGAGCGCAGCAGTTCGTTCAGCGACGCGACGAAGAACTCGAAATACTTGAAGAAGCCGAGCACGACGAGCATCACGGCGACGCCGGTCCACGCGGCCCATTTGCGCGCGCGCTCGGTCCGGGCCGCGCCGATCCAGAGGCCGACCGCGTAGATCGCCAGCGTGTTGCCGAGCAGCAGGAAGGTGAAGCGCCAGTCCCAGAAGCCGTAGAACACGTAGCTCGCGGCGGTGAGGAACAGCTTGCGCCACTGGTCGCGCTCGACCAGCGCCCAGGCGACGGCGAGGACGATCAGGAAGAAGATCAGGAAATTGAGGGTCGGAAAGAGCATGGAGGCGGCCGGCCGTGCTTGTCTTGTTATTGCCTGCGAGGGCCTGGGACCGCGCGCCTCCGGGCGCGCCCTGCCTGCGGCGGAGAGGCGGAGCGCGGCCGGAGCCGCGCGATCCCGGTCGCGTCGCCGCAGAAAACGCGATCGGGCGCCGCCTTCAGTGGCGGCCCGGAGAATAGAGCCGCATCAGGTCGCGGTACAGCGCCTCGCCGCTGAGGTCGTAGCCTTCGAGCCGCATGTGGACGCGGTCGGCGATCGTGAGCGGCGGATCCATGCGCGCCCAGCGGTCCATGCCGCAATCCTTGCCGGTCACCTGCGACCAGTCCCAGAAATAGACGCCGAGCCGCTCGGCGACGCGGCGCTGGATCTGGCGCACCTGCTCCAGCGCCGGCGGGCTGTGCCAGTAGCACAGCGCCTTGCTGCGCTGCTCGATCAACTCGGCATAGGCGGCGGCGTGAGCGGCGCCGAGCGGACGGCACTGGAACCGCTCGCGCTGCGCGCGGTTGCGGCCGCACCATGACGGCAAGCGGTCGGCGCCCGGCGCCGTCACCACCGCGATCGAAGCGTTGGGCGCCATGCCGCGGATCGCCTGGATGCGGTCGCGGAACTCGGCCTCGTATTCCTCCGGCTTCAGCCGGTTGACGAAACCTTCGTTGGTTCCGAACGCCACCACGATCAGCGCCGGGTCGAGGTGATGGATCTGCCAGGCCGCGATGCCGGCATCCCACTTGCCGACGAGGCCGACCGTCTCGCCCGGCACGCCGTGGCTCACATAGACGAGGCCCGCGCGGCGGAGCAGCGACCACGAGAGCAGCGCCACCGCGCCGTCGCCCTTGAGCGTCACCGTCGCGTGGTGGCCGGCGCGCGGCAGCGGGATCGAGACGCGCTCGAGGCTGTGCGCGCCGCGCGTCGAGACCGTTCGGACCTCGCGGCCGTCGACGGCGACGACGAAGCTGCCGCCCTGCGCCTGGCGGACGAATTCGACCTCGATCTCCTCGAAGCTCTTCAAGCCGCGCATCGAGGCTTCGAACGAATCGGTGCTCTTGTCGCCGACGATGGAATACGAGGCGATGCCCGTGCCGGCCCATTGGCGGTAGTTGTAGACGCCCCAATTGCCGCTCTGCGCGACGCGGAGCTGATAGGGGCGGAAGTCGAAGAACGGCTTGCCCGGCGCCAGCATGCCGCGGCCGCCGTCCCCGAAGCGGCGCTGGAAGCGCTCGCGCAAATAACCGGTCCAGTTGTCGCCGGCGGTATGGCTGTCGCCGATCTGGAGGATCGTGAAGCGCCCGCGCCGGCCGCCGCGCTCGTAGGATTCCAGCGCGGCGAGGAAGCGGCCGAGCGCGCGGCGCGCGCGCGACTCCTCGGTGGGGCCGAACACCGCGCCGAGCGAGACGACGCCGCTGCGCGGGCGCTGGCCGCGGGCGGCCTCGTCGCGATAGCGCGCCTCGGCCTCGGCGATGCGCTTCCGGAACTGCTGCTCGCGGTCGTCGTGGTCGCGCACGCGCTCTTCGTGCGTCATCCGCAGCGCCTCGGGCTCGGCCGATTGCGCGAGACAGGCGGGCGCCAAGAACGCCGCCGCGATCACCGACGCGGCCAGCGCTCCCCCAAGCTTCGTCCCCGTCATGGTGCCGGCACGCTCCACAGAGCTTCGAGTTGCGGCAGCTTTTCCTTCGCCGCTTTCAATACGAAGCGGATGACGTGATCGTACCCGAAATCGGTGAAATGAACGCCGTCGTCGTGGCGGAAGCGGCGCTTGCGCCCCTTGTCGTCGTCCATGAACGGGTCGTACTCGCCGTCCTTGTTGGCCGTCGCCTTCCAGATGTCGACGAAGATCGCGCCATGCGCCGAGGCAAGCTCGCGATAGATGCCGTTCATCATCTTCGCGTCCTCGCTGGCGTCGTCCTTGCGCATGATCGGCAGGCCGATCCAGACGGCGGGAACCTTCTTCTGCTGCAGCAGGCCGAGAAAGCGCTGGATGTTCTGGCGATAGATCGCGTGCCACTTCTCGGTCCGGAACTGCGCCCATTCCTTGCCGTTGCCCTGCGCGAATGCGCGCTGGCGATCGTTGGCGCCGACCATGAAGATCACGAGATCGATCGGGCCTTTGGCCGCGATCTTCTCGAATTCAGTCTCGAAGCTGAAGGCGGTGAAGCCGGCGGAATTCACGCCATAGCGCCCGACCCGCACCTCCTTCTGGTGGCGGATGTAGCCGCGATAGAGGCTCGCCCACATGCCGTCGGAGAGCGAATCGCCCATCACCACGATGTGGAACGGCCGCGGCGCGCCCGTCTCTTTCTTCGCCTCCTCGGTCTTCGGCTGGCCCTCCTTCGCGGTCTCGGCCTGCGCGCCGGCGAAAGGCGCGGCCAAGACGGCAAGCAGCGCGAAGAAGCTGAGTGCAAGGCGCATCGATCGGTCCCCGTCGGAAACTGCGGCCCTGCGCGTGAAGATCCAGGGGCCTCGAGAAGCGCGCGGACTATGCATAAGCGGATCGCCGGATTCAACCAGCGCGCGGCGTCGCGCGATTCCGATTAAGGTTTATGGGAAGGTAACTCCGCGCGCGCCGGAGCTGCGGGCAAGAGCGACGGGAATCGCGCGCGGATCGCCGTCAGCACGTGGGCGGCGACGCGGTCGTAGCCGAACTCCCAGAAATGAACCCCGTCGGCGTGCCGGAAGCGGCGCTTGCGGCCCCGGCCGGTGGCCAGATGCTCCACGAACGCGCCGTCGGCGTCGGCGGTGAAGCCGGCGATGTCGAGGAACCGCGCGCCGTGGCGCTCGGCATGCTCCTGGTGCAGCCGGCTGATGATCCGCATGCCGCGATCGTATGCCGCGTCGCGCATCACGGGCAGGCCGACCCACAGCACCGGAATGCCCCGTTGCTGGGTGCGGGCGAGGAAATGGGTGAGGTGCTGGCTGTAATAGGCGTACCAGAGCGGCGTCTCGAACAACGCCCGTTCGTGGCCGTCGAGCGACACGGCGCGCTGGCGGTCGTTGGCGCCGGTGTGGACGATCAGCAGGTCGATCCGCGGCCGTTCGAGCAGCCGTTCGAGCGGCTCGTCGTAGAAATCGCCGTTGAATCCGGTCGAGGCGCGCGTCGCGTTGACGATGCGGATGGCGGGATCGCGCGCGAACTGCCGGTAGAGGCTGGCCCACAGGCCCTCGGCGAGCGAGTCGCCGATCACGGCGATCGTCACCGGCCGCGGCGTCTCGGTTCGCGCGGCCATCTCCGCGCGCGCCGCCGGAGGAACAGCGAGGGCGATCAGCGCGAGGACGGCGGCAAGGCGCAAGCGGCAGGCTCCGGCGGTCGGCGACATCGAACGCCGCGATGGTGCCGCTGCAGCGCGGTTCGCGCAATCCGTGGCACTGCCTGTGGATCGAATTTTCTGCGGCGCGGTCAGCGCGGGCGAACGCGGCTCGTCGGCTGCGCCGTGAAGGGATCGTCGGGCCAATGGTGCTTCGGATAGCGGCCGCGCAGATCGCCGCGCGCGTCGGGATAGCCGCGCCGCCAGAAGCTGACGAGGTCGCGCGTGACCTGGATCGGCCGTTGCGCCGGCGAGAGCAGGTGAAGCAGCAGCGGCACGCGCCCGCCGCAGATCGCGGGCGTGGCCGTGGCGCCGAACATCTCCTGGATGCGGACGGCCAGGATCGGCTCCGAACCCGAGACGTAGTCGATGCGCGCATGCCGCCCGCTCGGCACGGCGATGTCGGTCGGCGCCTCGCGGTCGAGCCGCTGCTTCAGCTTCCAGCCGAGCATGGCCTCGAGCGCGCGGGCGAGCGGAATCCGGCCGAAATCTGCGCGCCGTGCGATGCCGCCGAGGAACGGGGCGAGCCATTCGTCGAGCGCACCCAGCAGCGCCGCGTCCGAAACGTCGGGCCACCCCGCCTCCGCGCCCTCGATCCGCCGCAGGAGCGCGATGCGGGCGCGCAGCGTCTCCGGCTCGCCCGCCCAGGGAAGGGCCGCGAGGCCGAGCGCGCGGACGCCGTCGAGCGCCGCTGCGGCGACCGCGGCCGGATCGGGCGACGCCAGCGGCGCCTCGGACAGGACCAGCGCATCGAGCGTCGTGCGCCGGCGCGCCTTGACCGCCGCCTCGCGCGCATCCCACTCGACCCGCTCCTCTGTGCGGATACGATCGGCGAACAGAGCCTCGAGATCGGCGCGTTCGAGCGGCGCCGCCCGGAAGATGCGCGCGTCCTGCTTGTCGCCGTCGAGATCGGCGACGGCGAGATAGGGTGCCGCGGCCAGCGGATCGGCCTCGTCGCACCAGGCGCCGCGGCCGTTGGCGAGGCGGAAGCTGCCGCGCGCCGCCGTGCCCGGCTCGCCGCGCCGCTGCGCGACGCGATCGGGATAGGCGAGCGCCAGCAGCCGGCCGGCGGCCTGATCGTTGGCGCCGCCAGCGCCGGCCTGGAGCTGCCGACGCCACATCTCGGCCACCCGCCGGATGCGGCCGCCGAGGCGGTCGGCGCCGCGCCCGCGCAGCAGCCCGAGCCGCAGCCGGATGTCGATGCTCTTGAGGTCGCGGCCGGGATCGCGCTCCTCGACGAGCGCGGCGAGATCGCAGGCCAGGGCGCCCGCGCCCATCGCCTTGCCGGCGATCATCATGTGCGCGAGGCGCGGATGCGCGCCGAACGCGGCCATCGCGCGGCCATGCGCGGTGACGGCCCCGGCCGCGGCGGCGCCGCCTTCGAGCGCGCCCAGGCGTTCGAGCAGCGCGCGGGCCTGGGCCAGCGCCTGCGGCGGCGGCGGATCGAGCCAGGCGAGCGACGCCGCATCGCGCGCGCCCCACACCGCCAGCTCGAGCGCGAGCGGCGCCAGGTCGGCGTCGCGGATCTCCGGCACCGGATACTGCGGCAGGCTCCTGTGCTCGGCCTCGCTCCACAGCCGGTAGCAGAGGCCGGGCGCCACGCGCCCCGCGCGCCCCTTGCGCTGTTCGGCCGCCGCCTGCGACACGCGCACGGTTTCGAGCCGCGTCATGCCGCTGGCCGGCTCGAAGCGCGGCACGCGCGCGAGGCCGCTGTCGATCACGACGCGCACGCCCTCGATCGTCAGGCTGGTCTCGGCGATCGCCGTGGCGAGCACGATCTTGCGCTCGCCGGGCGGGCTGGGCCGGATCGCGGCGTCCTGCGCGGCGAGGTCGAGATCGCCGTGGAGCGGCGCGACGCGCGTGCCCGCCGGCAGCGCGCGCTCCTGGAGCCGCTCGGCGGTGCGGCGAATCTCGCCGGCGCCGGGCAGGAACACGAGAACGTCGCCGTCGCTTTCGCCGAGCGCGCGCCGGACCGCGGCGGCGACCGCGTCCTCGACGAACATGCGCGGCTCCGGCCGCCCGAGCCAGCGCGTCTCGACCGGAAAGGCGCGGCCTTGGCTCGCGATCGTCTCCGCCTTCATCAGGCGGGCCAGCGCCTCGCCCTCGAGCGTGGCCGACATCGCGACGAGGCGCAGATCTGGCCTGAGGGCGCCCTGCGCTTCGAGGCACAGCGCCAGCGCGAGATCGACGTCGAGGCTGCGCTCGTGGATCTCGTCGAACAGCACGGCGCCGACGCCGTCGAGCCCCGGATCGGCCTGGAGCCGCCGGAGAAAGAGCCCGTCGGTCACCAGCTCGATGCGCGTGCGCGGCCCCACCTTGCTGTCGAGCCGCACGCGATAGCCGACCGTTTCGCCAACCGCTTCGCCGAGCCCCGACGCCATGAACCGCGCCGCCGCGCGCGCGGCGAGGCGCCGCGGCTCGAGCACGACGATCTTCCGCCCGCCGAGCCACTCGGCATCGAGCAGCGCGAGCGGCACGCGCGTCGTCTTGCCCGCGCCGGGCGCCGCCTGCAGCACCAAGTTCGGCGCGCGCGCAAGCGCGCCGCGAATGCCGGGCAGGACCGAGTCGATGGGCAGCGTCATCGCGCCGATATGGCGACGAAGCGGTGCCGCGTGCAAGCACCCCTCTCCCGCAACGGGAGAAGGGGATGCGCTACCCCCACACCTCCGCCGTGTTCGCCTTGTACCAGCTCTCGCCGTAGCGGGCCTCGGCCTTGCGGAAGGCGGGATCGGCCTGCGCCGGGCTCACGCCGCCGGAGTTCGGCACGGCGATCATCTTCCCGTCCTGGACCTTGTAGACGGCCGCGACGGAGATGCCGTAGTCCGGGCCGACGAGGCTGTAGCAGGTGTTGGCGAAGGACGCCGCCGCGGGCTCCTTGCCCTGGAGCATCGCGACGATCGCCGCCGCCGTCACCTTGCCCTGGCTCGAGGCCGAGAAGCCCGATTTCGGCATCGGCGCGGCGATCGAGGCGTCGCCGATCACGTGGATGTCCTTCCGCATCGTCGATTCGAACGTGGCCGGATTGATCGGGCACCAGTCGCCCTGCGCGACGCCGGCGGCCATCGCGATCGCGCCCGCCTTCTGCGGCGGGATGACGTTGACGACGTCGCCCTTGTGCTTCGCGCCGAGCTCGCACTCCAATTGGCGCGTCTTGGCGTCGACCTTGACCACCTTGCCGTCCTTCGACAGCGGCACCCACTCGATCATGTCGCCGTAGAGCGCCTTCCAGCCGCCCATGAACAGGCCCTGCTTCGAGAACGCGTCCTTCGCGTCGAGGATCAGGATCTTCGACTTCGGCTTCTTGGTCTTGAGATAGTGCGCGATCATGCTGACGCGCTCGTAGGGCCCCGGCGGGCAGCGGAACGGATCGGCCGGCGCCGCGATGACGACCGTGCCGCCGTCCCTCATCGCCTCGAGCTGGCGGCGCAGCAGCGCGGTTTGCGGCCCGGCCTTCCAGGCGTGCGGCAGCAGCTGCGAGGCAGGCTCGTCGTAGCCGGCGATGGCGCCCCACTTGAAGTCGATACCCGGCGAGAGCACGAGCTTGTCGTATTGCAGCGTCTGGCCGTTCGCCAGCGCCACGGTCTTCTTCGCCGCGTCCACCTTCGTCGCGGTCGTATGCAGGACGTTGACGCCGTACTTGTTGCGCATCGCGGTGTAGTTGTGGGCGATGCTCGGCAGCGTCCGCAGGCCGCCCAGCACGAGGTTGCTGAACGGGCAGGTGTAGAAGGTCTGCGACGGCTCGACGAGCGTGACCTGGATGTTCTTGTCGAGCATGCGGAGATACTTGGCGGTCGTGGCGCCGCCGAAGCCGCCGCCCACGACGACGACGCGCGGGCGCGCGCGCCCCTGGGCGAGGGCCGCGGGAGCGAAGCCGGCGAGCGCGGCGGCGCCGGCGGCACCGGCGGCGAATTCGCGGCGGGAAATGCGGGTCATGGCCTTCTCCCCTACTTCAGCGTGGCGATGTACTTGGCGACGGCGGCGATCTCGTCGTCGCTGTAGCCCTTGGCGAGGCGGCCCATCACGGTGGCCGAATTCCCGGTCCGCTTGCCCTCGCGGAAATCGACGAGCGCGTTCTTGAGGAAATCCTCCGACTTGCCGGCGATGCTCGGGATATCGCCGCCGCTCTTGCCGCCCGGCCCGTGGCAGTTGAGGCACGACATCGCCAGCACGCGGCCATCGGCCTGTTGCGCCTGCGCCGGCACCATGCCGGACGCGAGGACCGCCGCGGCGGCCAGTATCAGACGTGTCATGCAAGTCCTCCCCTTGTTCGCGTGCGGCGCGCTGCGGCCGCACCATCCATCCGGCCGCCAATCATATTCACTTTCGATGCATCCACAATCCGTACGCCGCCCGTATTGCGCGAATTCGCCTAAACGCCTGGTCGAGCTTCCCTTGCGGCCGCAATCAGATGCCGCGGTCGAGCGACGCCCGCTCCATGCGCCACATCAGCAGCCGGACCGAGATCACCGCGCCGCCGACGATGCCGGCCAAAGCGAGCAGGCTGCCGATGCCGAGCGTTGCCGCGCCCGTGATCCCCTGCCCCACGGTGCAGCCGGCCGCCATGACGCCGCCGAACCCCATCAGCGCGGCGCCGCCCATGTGGCGCAGCATGTCGTCGCGATCGGCGAACATCTCGATGCGGAACGTCTTGCCGGCGACCGCGGCGGCAAAGCTGCCGAGCAGGATGCCGAACACGACCGCGACGCCGAACGAGATCTTGGCCCCGGTGAACGTCATCAGGTACTGCAGCGTGTCGCCGGACGGGCCGATCAGCGTCAGCGAAACCGGGGGCACCGGCTCGAACTCGTCGGCGGCGAGCCAGCCCGTCGCCCACCAGCCGGCCGTCACCAGCGCGCCGAGCGACAGGCCGGCCACGATATCGCGCGCGCTCCGGCGGAAGCCGCGGTCCTTGAAGCACCACGCTGCGATTCCGGCGACGGCGAGACCGGCCACGACGGCGATCGCCGTACCGGCGCCGAGGCCGAACGCCGCGGAGGCCAGCGACGGCAATCCCTGGCCGGGCAGCCCGGCCTTGCCGAGATCGGTCCCGACCGTCTCCACGGCGGTGCGCACGTAATAGAGAAGCCCGCGCGCGGTCATGTAGCCGACGAGGCCCATGACGATGAAGACGACAAAGCTCTTCAGGCTGCCCGCGCCGACGCGGACGACCGTGCGGCTCGCACAGCCGCCGGCCAGAACCATGCCGAAGCCGAACAGCAGGCCTCCGGCCAGCATCGCGACCCAGGCCACGCGCGGCGCGAGATAGAAGCTCTTGTCGATGGCGACGAGGCCGGTCAGCAGCAGCGCGTTCGTGCCGGCGATGGCGACGGCGATCGCCAGCAGCCACGCGCGCAGGCGCTTCTTGTCGCCGAGCGCCACCGCGTCGGAGATGGCGCCCATCGAGCAGAAATTCGTCCGCTGGACGACGGCGCCGAACAGCGCGCCGATGACGAGGCCGGACAGGACGAGGACGAGTGTGCTGCTCATGGTTCCGGACGCACGCAAAACAAAACCGCCGCAGCCTGCGCCGGGCGGTTTCACCCTCGCTTTAGCGGCTTTTCTCGAGCGCCCCGCAAGCTGACGATCAAATCGGCGCCGCCGGGAAAGTGAGGTTACGCTTGCGGCAAGTCAACCGCTTCCCCCCGCCGCTCGGGGGAGAGGAAGGCTTCACCACGTGTGCGCCTTGCCGCCGCTGGCGACCGATTCGTCGTGCTTCTTCTTGAAATAGTCGCGGAACCCGCCGGATTTGTAGCCCTCGTCCTGCACGAACTGGAACATCGCGAAGAACGGGAACGGGCGCATGTAGCCCGGCAAGCGCGCCACCTCGATCTCGCGGCCGGACTTCTTTTCCTCGCCGATCTTGGCCGGGAAGAACTGCACGGTCGGCGTGAAGCGCACGCCGTATTTCTGCGCGAGCGCCTTTTCCGACAGCTCCTCGCCGTCGAAATCCTTCACCTTGCGGGCACCCCAGAGATCGAGCTGCAGCACGACGTAGTGCTTCTGGATGTAGCCGGCGATCTCGGGCTTCGCGAGGTTCACGAGATGCGTTTCCTTGCAGTAGGGGCAGCCCTTCTGCTCCCAGAAGATCGCGAAGCGCTTGCCCTTCTGCGCCGCCTCCTCGAGATCCTCCTTGAGGTCGAGGAAGCTCTGCAGGAACCACGGCTGGACGTAGAGGCCGTTCTCGCCGAGCGCCGGCTCCTTGGGCGGCTCGGCCGCGCGCGCGCCGATGGCCAGCATGGCGGCAGCGGCCACGAGGAAAGCGATTCTCAATGCCCGCATGAATACACTCCGGCAAGCACGCCGCCGGCGCCCTCGACGGCACCGCGCGGACCCCGTATTGAGCTTAGTCCGGGGGCGCGGCTTGTCCATGCGAGGTTAGGGATGCGTGGTTTGCGTCTGGTTAGCGCGGCGCTGTTTCTGGCAACGGCCCTGGCGGCGCCGCCGGCCACCGCAGACGAGGCCGCCGACGCGTTCCACGCCGCGGTGGCCGGCGCCTACCAGCATTACCGCGAAGCGATCCACTACTACGAAACCGGCAACAGCGATCTCGGCGAATTGGCGTTCGACCAGTTCCTGGCCGGCTGGAAGGCGCTGGCGGCGCGTTATGCCGGCAATCCGCCGCCGGCTTACGCCAAGGATGCCGATTTTGCCGAAACCCTGAGCGCGATCGAGGCCAAGGCGGCAAGCGCGGCCGGCGCGGCGCCGGCGGAAGCGCTGCTCGCCCTCAAGCCGATTCGCGGCGATCTGGCGGCGCTGCGCAAGCGCAGCGGGCAGCGCGTGTTCTCCGACTGCGTCGACGCGATGAACGCGGCGATGGACCGGCTGTGGGACTACCGCCAGAAGCCGCCCGATGCGCGGCGCCTGCCCGCCTTCCAGGCCGCGGCGCGCGAGACCGCGGCGCGCTACCGCGATTGCCTGGAGCAGGCGCCGCCGGCGCTTCGCGAGACGGCGGAATTTCGCCGCATGATGGAGGGGGCGCTCGCCTCGCTCGCGCGCCTCGAAGCGGCGACGGACGCCGAGCTGATCGTGAGCCTGCTGCGCGAGCTGCGCTCGTTCGACAAGCTGATCTGGCTGCGGTTCGGATAGCGGGCGCCGGCCTATTCGGCGAGCACCCACGCCCCTTGCTTCAGGCAGAACACGGCCTCGGCGCGCCTCGTCTCGCCGGCGCGGGTCACGGCCAGTTCGGCGCGGCGGCAGACGGCGCCGTCGCGCGTCTCCGCGCCGGAGAGCTTGATCGTGCCGCTGGTCTGGCTGCGCGCGTTGGTCCAGCGCGTGACGGCGCCGGGATCTGCCGTCGCGAGCGCCTGGCGCAGGGTCCGCTCGACGAGCGTGCAATCGCTCGGATCGGCGAACGCATTGGCGAGCGCCTTGGGCATGGCCGCGCAGGCGACGGGCGCCGTCGGCGCCGTCGGCGGCGCAGGCTCGGCGGGAGGCGCCGATTCCCGTTGGGCTTGCTTCGGCCGGTCGACCGGCGCGCGCTCGTCGCGCGCGGCGATCCCGGGCGGCGCCGCGGCCTCGTCGGCGCGCATCGTGGAGCGCAGATAGTCGAGGCCGGGGCCCGCGGCGACGATCACGAGCAGCGCGCTCGCGGCGATCCAGCCCCAGGCGCGCCGCCCGCCGCTGCGCGCGCGCGATCCGGCCGGCCGAGGCGCGGCCTGCGGCGCAGCGCGCGCCTCGGGCTGCGGCGCGGGGCGCGCGTCGGGCTGCGGCGCGGGGCGCGGCGTAGCGCCCGGCGATGTGCCGATGTCCGGGCGATCCACCGTCGTGCCGGGCTGGACGGATGGAAGCGACGGCTCGGGCGACGGTTCCGTGGGCTGGATCGCGAAGGCCTGCGGCTCGGGTACGCGTCCCGTCCCGGCGAGAGCCCGGAACTCCGCGATCGACTGCGGACGGTCGCTTTCCATCAGCGCCAGCGAACGCGCGATCGCGTCCCGCAACGCCGGGGACAGGGGCTCCGACACGAGCGCCTCGACCGGCGTCAGCGGATCGGGCTGGCCGCGCACCTTGGCGATGAGGCGATCGGGCGACTTCACCGGCGGCGTGCCGGCGAGCGCGCGGTAGAGCGTGGCGCCGAGGCCGTAGAGATCGGTCCACGGCCCCTGCCGGCCATGGCTGTCGTATTGCTCGTAGGGCGCATAGCCTTCGGAAATCACGGCCGTGCGCGTCAGCGCGGAGGCTTCGGCGGCGGCCAGCCGCGCGGAGCCGAAGTCGACGAGCATCGCGCGCCCGTCCGGCGCGAGCAGGATATTGTCCGGCTTCACGTCGCGGTGCAGGAAATTGCGCGCGTGCACTTCCGCGAGGCCGTCGAGCAGGCCCGGCAGGAACCACCGCACTTCGCCCTCGGCGAGCCTCTGCCGGCGTTTCAGCACCGCGCCGAGGCTTTCGCCCGGAACGAATTTCATCACGATGTAGGCGGTGCCGTGCCGCTCGAAATAGCGCAGCACCGGCACGATGTTCGGATGATCGAAGCGCGCGAGCGTCTCGGCCTCGCGCAGGAAGCGATCGAGCAGCTGGCGATAGGCCTCGCCGTCCTGCCTGCGCAGCGAGCGCACCTCGCGGCTGCCCGAGACGCGCCCGGCGATGCTGGCCGGCAGGAACTCCTTGATCGCGACGCGGCGCGGCGCGCCGCGCGAGAGCGCGATCTCCTCGGCGAGGTAGGTGACGCCGAACCCGCCCGCGCCGAGCACGCCGGTCAGGCGGTAGCCCTCGAACTCGGTGCCGGCGGAAAGCGCGGAAAGGTGGGACTCGTTCATCGAAGCGGACGCCTCCGGCGCTAACGCAGCGCCTTCAGCCGCGCTTTGGCCGGCTCATAGCCCTTCTGCGCCGCGCGCTCGTACCAGAGGCGGGCCTGGCGCGCATCCTTGCCGACGCCGGCGCCCTTCTCGTAGGCCTCGGCGAGCAGGGCCATGCACCATTCGTCGCCCTTGTCGGCGCCCTGGCGGAACAGCTTCGCGGCCTCGGCGGCGTCGGCCTTGACGCCCTCGCCGTCGCGATAGAAGAGGCCGAGGCGGCAGACGCCTTTGGGGTAGCCCTGCTCCGCCGATTTCCGCGCCCAATGCACGGCGCTTTCGTCGTGGCGCGCGATGCCGCTGCCGGTCGCGAAAGCCTGCGCGAGGTTGAACTGGCCGACGGCATTGCCGCCCTCGGCCGCGCGCCGGAACCAGTTGTAGGCCTCGACCGCGTCTTTCGGCATGCCCTGTCCCTGCGCGAAGCAGAGGCCGAGCTGGTTCTGCGCGCCGACATGGCCGAGCGCGCCGGATTCGCGATAGAGCACGCAGGCGCGCGAGGCGTTCTTCTTCTCGTGCAGCTCCTTCTGCGCGAGATCGAACAGCGCATCGGCGCGCGCGCGATTGGTGAGATAGGCCTCGTAGTCTCGCACCCGATGGCGTTCGTACTCCAAATCGTCGAGCAGCCGCTGCACTTCGGCGACGGCGCCGGCGAGCTTGGCGCGCAGCGGATGATCGGCGGCGAAGCCGTCGAGCGCCTGCTCGGCCTCGCCGAGCTTGTTCGAGGCGCCGGGGAAGTCGAACTTGCGCGCCGCGGCGACGCCTTCGTCGATCAGCAGGTCGGCTTTGCGCTCGAGCGCGACGCGGCCCGCCTCCCAGTCTCGGCGCGCGCGTTCGATGCGCGCACGGCCGGCGGCGACGGTATCGGAGCCGGGCAGCACGGCCGCGGCGTCCGCGATCAGCGCTTCGGCCGCGGTCCAATCGCGGCGCTGGGCGGCCTCGTCGGCGCGCGCCACGCGCCGGGCGGCCTCGGCGATCAGGACGCCGCGCAGCTCGGAGAGTTTCGCGTCGTTCGGCGCGAGGCCCTCGGCCGCGATCAGCAGCGTACGCGCGCCGGCCCAGTCCTGCTTCGCCAGCGCCGCTTCGATCTTGGGGACGGCTTCGCGCAGTGCGGTGGCGGCGCGCTCGGCCCGCTCCGCCTCGGCGCGCCGCCGGTCTTCCTCCGCACGCCGTGCCTCGTCGGCCTTGCGCGCCTCGTCCGCCTTGCGGGCTTCGTCGGCCTTGCGCGATTCCTCGGCCTTGCGCGCCGCATCCGCTTTCTGCGCCTCGTCCGCACGGCGCGCCGCGGCCTTCTGCGCTTCATCGGCCTGGCGCTGCGCGGCCGCGCGGCGCTGTTCGTCGTCGCGGCGCGCTTCGGACGAAGCGGGCGCCGCGCTCCGGCCGGTGCCGGCCTCGTATTGGCGCCAGCCGAGCAGTCCCGCCGCGAGCACCGCGCCGAACGCGACGATCCAGATCCACGTGCGCGGCATCGCGCGGCCCGCGGCCGCCTTGCCCGGCGCAGGGGCCGCCTTCGGCGCCGCGGTCGGCGGGGCGCCGGGCACGGGGCCGGCCAGCGGCGGCGGCGTGTCGGGCAGCGGCGCGCGCCGGCGCAGCCCGCGCACCTTGTGCACGGGCGCGATCTCGCGCGTCCCGCTCGGCGGCGGCACTTTCGCCGTATCGAGATCGAACAGCAGCGGCTCGTCCGCCCGGCGCCGGGCCGGGGCATCGGGCGCGCCCTCCGGCGTGCGCGCGAGCGCGGCGCGGAATGCGGCCAGCGATTGCGGCCGCTCGCGCGCGGCCACCGCGAGCGCGCGGTCGATGGCGGCGAGGAGGCCGGGGCCGCAGCCCTCGATCTGCTGCGCCGCCCGATAGGGATCGGGCGCGCCGCGCTCGAGCGCCGCGAGGCGCGCCGCGCCCGGCGGCGGCGCCACCCCGGCGACGGCGCGGTAAAGAACGGCGCCGAGCGCATAGATGTCGGTCCACGGCCCGACCGAGGCCCGCATGTCGTAAATCTCGAACGGCGCGTAGGCGCTCCAGCTCGTCTCGGACTCGGCGCCGGCGCCGCGCGTCGCCGGCGTCGGGCGCGGCGCGCCGAACCCCGCGAGCACCGGTACGCCGCCGGGACGGAACAGGATGGCGGCGGGGTCGATCCCGCCGTGCACGAGGCCGACGCGATGAACCTGCTCGAGGCCGTCGAGCAGCGGCGTCAGCAGGAAGCGGATCTCGGCCTCGGGCAGCTTGCCGCGCCGCTCCAGGATCGCCGCCAGGCTCTGCCCTTCGACGTATTCCTCGACGAGGTAGGCGGTGCCGTTCTCCTCGACCAGGCCGAGAATGCGCGCGACATTCGGGTGCTCGATCGAGGCCAGCGCCTCGGCTTCCTGGCGCAGCCGCGCCAATCCCCAGTCGAAATCGGGCCGATCGGAAGCGCGCAGCGCCCGCACCGCGTAACTGTCGGACCGGCGCGCGGCGAGGCCCGCCGGCATGTATTCGCGCAGCACGACGTGGCGCTGCTCGCCCTTCGCCGCGCCGGCCGCGGCGGCGAGATACGCCAGGCCGAATCGCCCGCCGCCGAGCAACGCGAGAATCCGCATCCCGCCCACGGCATGGCCGAGGGGCAGCGGGCTGCGCGCTTGCGTTTGCGGAGGGCTGATCGAAGGGTCCGACACGGGCGGGCGGCGCATCCGGTTCGATGGCGACGGCGCCGTCATACATCCTTGCTCGGTTGCGCGATAGCGCCTTCGTCCCTCCCCATAACGCCGCGACTCGGCGAGCTTCGCGCAACGCCGCAGCGGCGGAATTCCTCTGCATCGCGCCGATACGCGGCGAGTCCGCCACGCCACCCGGCCTTCCGCTCGGCGACACGCGGCGGGCGAAATCGCCACCGCCGCCGCACGCGGCGCGCGCAGCCGAGGCGTCCGCAAGCCGCCCGTTCCGGCGCGCGCGAGTTGCAGATTTCGCTCAGCGCGCGGCGCCGCCGATGATATCGTTCGTTACCACCGGAACCGGACGTGACGATGAACGCGACAGGATCGCGGTCGGGAGCGGGCGACGAAGTCCGCTACGTCGACCGCCGCGAGATTTTCGCCCAGCATGCCTTCTTTCGCGGCCTCGCCGAGGCCGCGATCGACGAGCTGGTGGCGCGCTCGCGCATCGAGCGCTGCCGGCGCGGCAAGACGATCTTCCGCCGCGCGAGCCCCGGCACGGCGATGATGGCGGTGCTGCGCGGCAGCGTGAAGATCTGCACCGTCTCGCGCAACGGCAAGGAGGCCGTGCTCAACGTCATCGGCCCCGGCCAGGTGTTCGGCGAGATCGCGGTACTCGACGGCGGCCCGCGCACGGCGGACGCCGTGGCCCTCGTCGAGAGCGACATCCTCGTGCTCGACCGGCGCGACTTCGTCCCCGTCGTGCGCGCGCATCCCGACCTCGCGCAGCGCCTGCTGGAGGTGCTGTGCGGGCGGCTCAGGAAAACCAGCGAGCAGCTCGAGGACGCGTTCTTCCTCGACATGCCCGGGCGCATGGCCAAGGCGCTGCTGGCGGCCCGCACCGGCGACGGCGCGGGCGGCGCGGCGCTGGTGCAGCTCACGCAACGCGAGCTCGGCGAGATGATCGGCACCGCGCGCGAGAGCGTGAACAAGCTGCTGCACAGCTGGCAGGAGCAGGGCATCGTCGGCCTGCGCCGCGGCGCCATCGCGGTCCGCAGGCCCGACGCGCTCAAGCGGCTCGCCGAGGGCGAAGCCGAGGGCGACTAGCGCGGCACGCGGGTGCGCGGCGGCAGCAGGATGCGCCCCGCCCCGCCGCGCTGCGGCGTGGGCCGGTTCGGGCGCGGCGGCGGCCCGTCTTCCTGACGCTCGGCCACCGCCTGCACGGCCCGCCGGTCGCTCGGCTTGTTCTCGGCCATCAGCTTCGCCACGAGGCGCGTGATCTGCGGCGCCGCGACGCTGGTGCCGTTCATCGCCACCACCGAGCCGCTGCGCGAACCGGCGGCGAGCACGCCGTGCAACACGATCGAATCGTCGCCGACGGCCATCGCGTCGGGGCCGGCGCGGTGCGCCGCGGGTGCGCCGCGCGGCGGCGTGATCGGACCGCCGGCGGAGTACTCGGCCGGGGCCATCTCCTTGCGGAGAAACGCGCCGATGACCGCAGGTGCGTCGCCGGTGCCGATCGCGTTCTGCAGGCTGGTGCGCTGCACGGGGCAACCCGGCTGATCCTTCTGCTCCGGACGGCCCATGTGATCGAACCGCTCGTAGCAGGGCGCGTCGAAGTAGGACTGCCGGCCGCGCCGCGGGTGGCCGAACAGCGTGTCGTCGCGCAGCACCCAGACCTGGATCGGCGCGCCCTTCGGCATCGCGACGTTCTTGATCCGCACCTTCCAGGTGCCGGCGGGCGCCGTCGTCGCTGCCGGATCGAGGCTGAACGTCGGCGCCACCCGCACGAGAAACAGGCCGCGATCGGTGTCCGCCGGCACGTAGATGTAGCGCACCGAGCAGACGGCGTCGGCGCCCGAGCGCCATTCGTGGACCGTGCTCGGATCCTCGCCGATGCCCGGCGTGAACACGGCGCCGCCCGGCGTCTCCACCGTCACCTCCACGCGATGGCCGGTGCCGGACGGGGGATCGCGATACGGCATCCAGATTTCGACGTAGCTCGACGTCCAGTCGTCGGGCGGGATGCGCCAGGGCAGCACGGCCTCGTCGCCCGGCGCCTCGAATTCGATCTTGGCGTGGCAGCGCGAGAGATAGCTGTTGCCCGAGGGCAGCACGACGGCGGTGGGCGCGTTCTTGACCGTCCGGCGCCACGCGACGAGCGCGTCGATCGCCCGCTCGAGCTCCGAGGTGCCGTCGTGCGGGCCGCCGACCATGCCGTAGCTGAAATTGACGACCACCGGCACGTCGGAGATGCCGTACTTGTCGCCGATCTCCTGGGCGCGCAGGAAAATGTATTCGAGCGCGTCGAGCGCATAGGTGTGGAGATCGCCGCCCGACGTGTCGGCCGTGACCGTGGCCGGAAGCTGGACGCAGACGAGCGGCCGGTTTTCGCATTTGCCGTCGGAATCCTCGCCGGCCGCGAGGTCCATGACGTGGGTGCCGTGCGC
>JAEULD010000290.1 GCA_016792765.1 Candidatus Odyssella sp. | reverse complement strand
GCCGGCGCGAACGCGTTCGCGCGCTCCCAGCCCATCTTGCTGCCGAACACCGCGTTCTTGCCCTTGAGGCGGTCGTAGAGCGGCGAGCGGCGCAGCGGGCGCGCGGTCTCCAGCTCGCGGTTCGGCCACGGCATCTTGTAGTGCAGGCCGAGAACTTCGGCGACGCGGTCCTTGAGCCAGGCGTCGTTGCCGTTGAACGGCGCGAAGCGCCGGATGTCGACCGGCCAGAGATCCATCGTCGGCTCGCCGGCCGCGATCCACTCGGCCAGCGCCTTGCCGGCGCCGCCCGCGCTCGCGATGCCCATCGAATTGAAGCCGGCGCCGACGAAGAAGCCCGGCACGCCCGGCGCCTCGCCGAGGATGTAGTTGTTGTCGGCGGTGAAGCTTTCCGGGCCGTTCACGAACTGGCGCACCTCAGCCTTCTCCAGCGCCGGCACGCGGATCAGCGCGTTTTCCATCAGGATCGCGAACTGATCCCAATCGTCGGGCAGGAGCTGAAACTCGAAATCCTTCGGAATGTCGTGCGCCAGGTGCCACGGCTTCGCGACCGGCTCGAACCCGCCCATCAGGAGGCCGCCCACCTCTTCCTTGAAATAGATGTAGCCGTCGGGGTCGCGCAGGCAGGGCAGCTCGGGGGACACGCCCTCGATCCGCTTCGTGACGATGTACATGTGCTCGCAGGAATAGAGCGGCACGGCCACGCCGACCTGGCGCGCCAGCGCGCGCGACCATTGCCCCGCGCAGCACACGACGACGTCGGCCGCGATCTCGCCGCGGTCGGTGACCACGCCGGCGATGCGCCCGCCTCTGGTCTTGAGCGCGTCGACGCGCGTCTTTTCGAAGATCCGCACGCCGCCCTGCCGCGCGCCCTTGGCCAGCGCCTGCGTGATGTCGGCGGGGTTCGCCTTGCCGTCGCCGGGCAGCCAGGCCGCGCCCACGAGATCGTCGGTGCGCATGATCGGCCATTTTTCGCCGGCCTGCCGCGCGTCGAGCACGTCGCAGGCGACGCCCTGGCCTTCGGCCATCGCCGCCACGCGCCGCAGCAGCGTCATCCGCTCGGGGGTGCGCGCGACGGTGAGGCTGCCGCACTGCTTCCAGCCGGTGGAGAGCCCGGTCTCCGCCTCGAGCTTCGAGTAGAGCTCGGTCGAGTAACGGATGAGCCGCGTCATCGAGGGATGCGTGCGGAGCTGGCCGACGAGGCCGGCCGCATGCCACGTCGTGCCCGACGAAAGCCGGCCCTGCTCGAGCAACACGACGTCGGTCCACCCGAGCTTCGCCAGGTGATAGGCGACCGAACAGCCGACGATGCCGCCGCCGACGACGACGGCGCGGGCCCGGGTGGGAAATTCGCTCGTCATGAAGAAAAGTCTCCGTTGGCGCCGCGAGGCGGAGGCGCATGATGGCCGCGCCCGCGGTTCCGGTCGAATCCGAATTTCCGATGGCTGGCATAGGCCGCGCAGCCGGCGGCGCCCGCCGTCAGGGCCGCAGGATCCTGTCGGCTTCCGCCGCGATCGCTTCGAACGCCCCGGCGACGCGCCCGCGCAGCCAGCGGATGGCCGGATCGTTGCCGAGCCTTCGGCTCCACACCAGGCAGTGCTTCATCGGCTCGATACGCACGGGCGGCTCGACGGCCCGGAGGCCGAAGCGATCGAGCGCGTCGGTCATCACCAGGAGCGGCAGCGTGGCGATCAGGTCGGTACGCGCGAGCAGCGGCGCGACGGCGGAGAAATGCGGCACGCGGACGGCGATCCGCCGCTGCTTCGCCGCAGCGGGAGCCGCCGCATCGACCGGGTTCGGGACGTTGGCGCCGACGCGCACCGCGACATGCGGCCAGGCGAGCCACGCCGCCTTGCCCCACTTCCGCGCCGCGGGGTGGTCCCTGCGCATGAAGCAGCCCCAGCGGAACGGCTGCACCGGCGCGTAGTCCAGCCCCTCGGGCATCGCCGGGGCCAGCGGCGACAGGGCGAGGTCGATCTGGCCTTCGGCAACGGCGAGCAACGCGGTGTCGCCGCGCGCGAGCCACTCGAGCGCGGCCCGCGGCGCCTCGCGCAGGACGCGCTCCGCGAGAATCGGGAACAGCGCGTCGTTGACGTCGGGAATCGCGAGCCGGAAGGCGCGCTCCGCGGTCGCGGGATCGAACTCCTCGGGCGGCTGCAGAGCGCGCCGGACCCTGGCGAGAATGAGCCCGATCTCCGCCGCCAGAAGCTCCGCGAACGGGCTGGCCGCCATTCCGCCGCGCGATTTCACGAGCAGCGGATCCGCGAGCTGCGCGCGCAGCCGCGCCAGCGCGTGGCTCACGGCCGATTGCGTGCGCCCCAGCCGCCGCGCGGCGGCGGTCACGCTGCGCTCGGCCATCAGCGCCTCGAACGCGACGAGGAGATTGAGATCGACGCGCCTCAAATCGATTTCATTCATGACATATGCATATCATTCGTTTGATTCATCATAGACGGCATGCGAATCCGGGGCGAGGACGAAACGCACAACCATGGAGAGACCGATGACGACCTCTGGCTGGCGCCGCGCCGCAGCACTGGGCGCGCTCCTGATCGCGGGCGCGCCCGGCGCCGGCGCCGAGACCCTCACCCCGGACCGGGCCCGCGCCGCGATCCGCCCGCTCTACGAGGCCCTGACCGCGGCGCCCGGCCGCGATGCCGCGGCGCTGGTGCTGAGCGCGACCGCGCCCGACTGGGTATCCTGCGGCGGCAACGACGCGTGCAGCCCGCGCGAGAAGGCCGCGGCCGCGATCGCCGGCTTCGCGAAGGCCGTGCCCGACCTCAAATGGGAGATCAAGGAGGTGCTGGTCTCAGGCGACCGCGTCGTCGTACGCGGCGAAGCGACCGGCACGCCGGCCGGCGCCTTCATGGGCGTTCCGCACGGCGGCAAAAGCTTCCGGATCATGTCGATCGACGTTCATACCGTCGTCAACGGCAAGCTCGCGCGCTCGTATCACATCGAAGACTGGATGGGCGCGGTCCGGCAGCTCTCGGCCAAATAGCGCCGGGCGCGGGGCGGCCTCAGAGCCGCCCCGCCAGCGCCGCCTCGTACATCGCCTGCATCTCGGGCACGCCGGCCTTGACCGGATTGCCGCCGGCGGTCGGGTCTTCCGAGGCCATCTTCGAGAACTCCGCGAGATGTCCCGGCTTCATGCCGAGTTCGGCCAGCGTGTGCGGGATGCCGATCTGCTTCCGGAGATCGAGCACCCAGTCGAGGAAGCCCGCGAAGCCCGGCTTGGCGAGGCCGAGATAGCGCGCGATGCGCGCGAGCTTCTCGGCGATCGCCGCTTCGTTGAACTTCAGCACATAGGGCATCACGACCGCGTTGGTGAGGCCGTGATGCGTGTCGAGCACGGCGCCCACGGGGTGCGACAGCGAATGGATGGCGCCGAGGCCCTTCTGGAACGCCGTCGAGCCCATCTGCGAGGCGGCCAGCATGTGGGCGCGCGCGGCGATGTCTTTCCCGTCGGCCACGGCGCGCGGCAGGAACTCCTTCACGAGCCGCATGCCTTCGAGCGCGATGCCCTCGGCGTAGGGATGGAAGAACGGCGCGCAATAGGCCTCGAGGCAATGCGCGAAGGCGTCCATGCCGGTGGCCGCCGTCACCTTGGGCGGCAGGCCGAGCGTCAGCGCGGGATCGGCGATCACGATGCGCGGCATCATCTTCGGGTGGAAGATGATCTTCTTCGTATGCGTCGCCTCGTCGGTGATGACGCCGGCACGGCCGGTTTCGGAGCCGGTGCCCGCCGTCGTCGGCACGGCCACCACGGGCGCGATGCCCTTCTCGTCGGCGCGCGTCCACCAGTCGCCGATGTCCTCGAAATCCCACATCGGCCGCGTCTGTCCGGCCATGAACGCGATGACCTTGCCGGTGTCGAGCGCGCTGCCGCCGCCGAACGCGATCACGCCGTCGTGCTTGCCGCCGCGCAGCACCGCGAGGCCGTCTTCCACGTTCTTCGCGACCGGGTTCGATTTCACGCCGTCGAACACCGCGACGCCGAGCCCCGCCTTCTTCGCGAGCGCCACGGCCTCCGCGACCATCGGCAGCTTCGACAGGCCGGGATCGGTGACGAGCAGCGGCTTGGCCATGCCCGCCGCCTTGCACGCCTCGGGCAGCTCTTTCAGCCGCCCGGCGCCGAAGCGGATCGCGGTCGGGTAGTTCCAGTTGCCGGTGAGGGGGATCGCTTGCGTCATCGACTAACCTCCAATGCGCGCGTCATCCCGACCGGAGCACGGCGCTCTTGCGCCGTGCGGAGCGGAGGGATCGCAGGCCAGCTGCGGCACGATCCCTCCACTTCGCGGCGCAAAGTCGCGCCGCTTCGGTCGGGATGACGTGCGCTAGAAAGAGCATCGCTCACGCCACCGTGCGCAGGTGGAAGCTCTTCGGCCGCGTGAGGTAATCGAAGCCGAGCTTCGAGAGCGTGCAGCCGCGGCCCGAATCCTTGACGCCGGTCCAGGCCAGCTCGGGATCGAGATAGTCGCAGCGGTTCATGAACCAGGTGCCGGTCTCGACCGCGTCGCCGATGCGCAGCGCCGCCGCCTCGTCCTGCGTCCAGATCGCGGCGGTGAGGCCGTAGCGGCTGTCGTTCATGCGCAGGATCGCCTCTTCGTCGGACTTCACCTTCATGATGCCGATGACGGGGCCGAAGCTCTCTTCGGTCATCACGCGCATCGTGTGATCGGCGCCGACGATCACCTGCGGCGCCAGATAGGGCGTGCCCGCCTTGTCGCGCGGGAAGCGCTTCGGATCGATCAGCGCGCGGGCGCCCTGCTTCACCGCCTCGGCCGCCTGGCCGCGCACGAATTCCGCCGCGCCGGCGCGCACCATCGGCCCCAGCGTCGTCTCGGGCTTCAGTGGATCGTCGAGGACGTAGCCGTAGGTGAGATCGACGAAGCCTTCGACGAACCTGTCGTACACCGACTCGTGCACGTAGATGCGCTCGATGCCGCAACAGCTCTGGCCGGAATTGAAGAAGCTGCCGTCGACGAGGTTCTCGATCGCGTGGTCGAGCTTCGCGTCCGCGCGGACATAGGCCGGGTCCTTGCCGCCCAACTCGAGGCCGGTGGCGATGAAGCGATCCGCGGCCGCACGCTGGATCGCGTGCCCGCCCTCGACCGAACCGGTGAACGCGACGAA
>JAEULD010000284.1 GCA_016792765.1 Candidatus Odyssella sp. | reverse complement strand
GCCGCGATAGGGCCCGATCGTCGGCGTGTTCGTGACGGTGCCGAGCACTTCGGTGAAGATCGCCGGCGTGCGGTAGACGCCGGCCAGGCCGCCCGCATTCGCGAAACTCGGCCACGGGCCGAACACCGACATGTAGGCGCCGACGGTCGCGACGGTTCGCACGCGCAAGCCGAGGAAAATGCCCTCGGCGTCGAGCGCGAGCTCGACCTTGTTCCAGGTGTCGCGGCCCTGATCGTCGGCGAGGAACGCCTCGCCGCGCTCCTGGTTCCACTTCACCGGCCGCCCGAGCTTTTTCGCGGCCCACAGCACGAGCGCCATCTCGGGATAGGAGTTGCTGCGCCCGCCGAAGCCGCCGCCCATGTCCGGGCTGATCACGCGCAGCCTGTTGTCGGCGATCCTGAGGATGTTCTGCGCGATGAAATTGCGCGTGTCGTGCGCGCCCTGGGTGCCGGAGATCAGCGTGTAGCGGTCGTCGTGCGGGTCGTAGACGCCGAGCGCCGCGCGCGGCTCCATCCAATGCTGCGACACGCGCGTGTTGCGCCATTCGTAGGACACGGTGTGCGCGGCCTTGGCGAACGCCGCGTCGACCGCGGCGGCGTCGCCGAGGCGCTGCACGTAGGCGACGTTGTCCGGGCACTCGGCCCATACCTTGGGCGCGCCCGTCTTGGCGGCCGCCGCGGGATCGGTGACGGAAGGCAGCTCCTCGTAGTCGATCTCGATCGCCTCGGCGGCGTCCTTGGCCTGGTTGACGGTCTCGGCCACGACCATCGCCACGATGTCGCCGACGTGCTTCGCGGTGTGTTCGACGATGCATTTCCGCGGCGGATGGAACACCGGCGAGCCGTCCATGCGCTTCAGCGGGAACATCTCGACGACGCGGCACGGCAGATTGCCGAGCGCGGCGGCGTCCTTGCCGGTATAGGCCGCGAGCACGCCGGGCATCTCGAGGGCCGGCTTCACATCGATCTTGCGGATGCGCGCATGGGCGTGCGGCGAGCGTAGGAAATAGGCGCGCGCCATGTTCGGCGCGGCGTGATCGTCGGTGTAGCGCCCGCCGCCGGTGATGAGCCGCGGATCTTCCCACCGCGGAATCGCCTGCCCCATGCCGAACTTCATCGTCTCGCCTCCTCCGTGAGCGGCCGCACATTAGCGGCGCTTCGGCGCGCGCGCGAGTGGCCCGATGCCGGCCTCGCGTCAACGCCGCTATGCGCGTCCCAACGCCTGCCCGTCGAGGAAATCGAGCACGGCGCGGTCGAACGCGGCCGGGTTCTCGAGGCAGCACAGGTGGCCCGCATCCGGAACGATCCGGTGCACGGCGCCGGGAATGCGGCTCGCGGTGAAGCGGCCCGATTCGAGCGAGACGTCGGTGGCGCCGTTGACGACGAGCGTCGGGACGGTCACCGCGCCGAGCCGCGCGCGCAGGTCGACGGCGGTCCGCGCGCGGAATATCCGGGCGATCGCCCTGCCCGAAAGTTGCGGCGTCGTTTCGAGCGCCGCCTCCAGCAGATAGGCGCCGAGCGCGCTCTCGGCGAAGCCGGGATCGGCGATCAGCCGCATGTGCGCGCGGCGCTGCTCGGCGAGCGGCCGGGCCGCGTAGTCCTCGGCCAGCCGCGCGAACACCGGCGGATTGCCGGCCTCGCCGCCGACCAGAACGAGCGCG
Organism: Candidatus Odyssella sp.; assembly: GCA_016792765.1. Taxonomy (GTDB): domain Bacteria; phylum Pseudomonadota; class Alphaproteobacteria; order Bin65; family Bin65; genus SBBV01. Next base: position 13,890 of record JAEULD010000284.1, on the reverse strand, counting down.
CGCACCAGCGCCGGATGATCGAGCGCGAGCGACAGCGCGAGCGTCGCGCCGATGCTGCACCCGACCAGCGCGACGCGCGCGAAGCCCCGGTCGCGGACGACGCCGATGACGTCGTTCGCCATGTCGGCGAAGGCGAATTGCGTCTCGGGCTTGTCGGACCGACCGTAGCCGCGCAGGTCCGGGGCCACGACGGTGTAGCGCTGCGAGAAGTGCGCGATCTGGTAGAGCCACATCGTGTGGTCGAACGGATTGGCGTGCAGCAGCACGAGCGGCGGGCCTTCGCCCGCCGCCTCGTAGAAGATGCCGACGCCGTTCGAGCGGCTCCAGGGCATTGCGTCCTCCGCCCGGCTCCGGGCGCCGGCGGCGCCCGGTGCCTGCGGAAGCGCCCGTGCTATTGCGGCAAGAAGCTCAGGTCGACGAACGCGGCGGGATCGACCCGGTTCTTCTGCTGACCTTTCGCGATCGCGGCCTCCTGCGCTTTCTTGAGGGCCTCGATGTCGATGCGCGCGGTCGGGTTGCGGTAGTTGTCGGACATGTTGACGTAGAGCGCCTCCGGGACGCGCACCATCTTCGCGTCGATCAGCGCCTTGCGCGCCTCTTTCGGCTTCTCGACGTAGAACTTCGTCGCCGCGACGAAATCGGCCAGGAACGCGCGCAGGACGTCCGGCCGCTTCGCGGCGAAATCGGGCGTCACCAGCACGAGCATCAGCTCCTCGTCGAACGGCATGCCTTCCTTGGAGGTGAACAGCGTGCGAACGCCGCCCTTGGCCATCTCGGCCGCGGCGAAAGGCTGCGGCAGCGCGGCCACGTCGATCTTCTTCGCGCGCAGCGCTTCGCCCTGCGACGGGAACGGGATGATCGCCCATTGCACGTCGCGGTCCGGATTGAGCCCGTGCTTCTCGAGCGCGAGCTGCGCCCAAAGCTCGATCGACGAGCGCGCGGAGTTGTTGCCGAGCGTCTTCCCCTTGAGGTCGGCGATCGACTTGATCGGCGAATCGGCGAGCACGACGTACTGCGTGACGAAGCCCTTGTTGCTCTCCATCGAGATCGTCGCCACGGCCTTGAATTTGAGGCCCTGCGAAAAGGCGATCGTCGAGGTCGCCCCGCTGGAGGTGAACACGTCGAGCTCGCCCGCCTCCACGGCCTTGAAGCGCTGGTCCGTGCCGCGGAAGAGCTGATAGTCGAGCGTATACGCCTTGCCCTGGTTCGGCGTGATCGCTGGCATCGCCTTCATCAGCCAGAGCTGCTCCTCGACCGCGGCGCCGTGGCCGACGCGGATCTTGTAGGGCTCCGCCGCGGCCATGCCGCCCACGGCCAGGAAGGCCGCGGCCAAGGCCGCGGCGCGATATGCGGTAGGTTTCATGCTCTTCTCCCTCGTTGACGGACGGACGCGCGCGCGTCGCGCGGACGCCGGCCGCAAGCGCGATGATGGCCGGGCCGCGCGCGCCGGGCAAGGCGGACGACCGCCCGGACGCGGCATCGCCGCCCTGCCGCTTGCCCGCGGCGGGACCGGGGTCTATGAGTGCCGGGCTCCCGCGAAAGGCGCACTGCCTTGGCTCCACGCAACTGGCTCGATGCCGAGATCGTCCCGGTGATCATGGCCGGAGGCTCCGGCACGCGCCTGTGGCCGCTCTCGCGCCCGGACCGCCCGAAGCAGTTCCTGCCGCTGTTCGACGATCGCTCGCTGTTCCAGAACACGGCGCTGCGCCTGGCCGGGCGGAAGGGGTTTGCGCCGCCGCTCGTCATCTGCAACGCCGAGCACCGTTTCATCGCCGCCGACCAGTTGCGCGCCGTGGGCATCGAGCCGCGCGGCTTCGTCGTCGAGCCCGAGGGCCGCAATACCGCGCCGGCCGCCGCGCTCGCCGCGCTGGCGCTGGCCGGCAGCGACGACGGCTTCATGCTGCTGTTGCCGGCCGATCACGTCATCGCCGAAAGCGATGCGTTCGGCGACGCGGTCGCGCGCGGTCTCGGCGCGGCTCGGCTCGGCAATCTCGTCACGTTCGGCATCGTGCCCGACCGGCCCGAGACGGGCTATGGCTACGTGCGCGCCGGCGGAGAGATCGACGGCCTGTCCGGCTGCTTCGCGGTCGAGCGCTTCGTCGAGAAGCCGGATCGCGCGACCGCCAAGGGCTATCTCGCCGACGGGCGCTATTACTGGAACAGCGGCATCTTCCTGGCCGGCGTGCGGCCGTTCCTCGACGAACTCGCGCGCCACCGCCCGGACATCGCCGATGGCTGCGGCGCCGCGCTCGCCCGGGCGCGCACGGACGGGCCGTTTCTCTGGCCCGCGCGCGAGCCTTTCTGCGCGATCGCCGGCGAGTCGATCGACTACGCGGTCATGGAACGCACGCGGCGCGCGGTCGTGGTCCCGGTCGACATGGGCTGGAGCGACGTGGGGTCGTGGTCGGCGCTCGCCACGGCGCTGGGCGGCTCGGGCAACGCGACCGCCGGCGACGTGCGCGCGCTCGACGTGCGCGATTCGTATCTGCGGTCCGAATCCCGCCTCGTCGCCGCGATCGGAGTCGAGAACGTCGTCGTGATCGAAACGCCCGACGCCGTGCTCGTCGCGTCCAAAGACCGCGTCGAGGACGTCAAGCGGCTGGTGGCGGGCCTCAAGGACGAGGGCCGGCGCGAGATCGAAACGCATTTGCGAACCGAGCGCCCGTGGGGCTGGTTCCGCACGCTCGCGGCGAGCGCCGGATTCCAGGTGAAGGAAATCCACGTCCGGCCCGGCGCCAAGCTCTCGCTGCAGCGCCACGCCCGGCGCGCCGAGCAATGGATCGTCGCCAGCGGCGAAGCGCTGGCGACCGTGGGGCAGCACCGCCTTCGGCTGGGCGTGCGCGGCTACGTCGACATCCCGGTCGGCGAGCTTCATCGCCTCGAGAATCCGGGAGCCGAGCCGCTGCGCGTGATCGAGGTGCAGCTCGGCGCCTATCTCGGCGAGGACGACATCGAGCGGCTCGCCGACGACTACGGGCGCGCTGACGAGCCCGCACCTGCCGCCGCTTCGGACGGCGCGCGCAAGGCGTCGTGATGCGAATCCCCAGATGCCCCGCTGGATTTCCATCGCGCTGAAGCTCGGCGTTTCCGCCGGGCTGCTCTACTGGTCGTTCCGCGGCGTCGATCTCGGCGCCGTGGCCGGGCATTTCGGCAGGCTCGACGCGTTCTGGATCGCCGCCGCACTCGCGCTGCTCGTCGTGCAGATCGTCGCCGCCGGCCAGCGCTGGGCGTGGGTCGCGACGCGGCTCGGAGCGCCGCTGCCGGCGGGCCGCGCGATTCGCTATTCCTTCGCCGCCGCCTTCTTCAACCAGGCGCTTCCCTCTACCGTCGGCGGCGACGCGATGCGCGTCTGGCTGCTCGGCCGCGGCGACCGCCAGTGGAAGCGGGCGTTCCACGCCGTGCTCGTCGACCGGGCCGCCGGCGTGGGCTTCCTCGCGGTCGTGGTGGCGGCCTGCCTGCCGTGGAGCCTCGCGCTGATCGCGGCGCACGAGGGGCGCGCGGCGGTGCTGGCGATCGGCCTCGGCGGCGTCGCCGGCCTCGCGTTCGGCCTCGCGCTCGGCTTCGTCCCGCCCGGCTCGCGCCTCGGCGCGTGGCGCCCGGCCCGGCTCCTGCTCGAGATCGGCGCCGCCGCGCGCGCCGCGCTGCTCGACCGCGCGCGCGGCCTCGCGATCGCCCTCCTGTCGGTCGCGATCCATCTGCTGACCGTCGCCGCGACGTGGTGCCTGGCGCGCGCGCTCGCGCTCTCGCCCGGCGCGCTCGACCTGCTGATTCTGATTCCGCCGGTCATGCTGGTGTCGATGATCCCGCTGTCGATCGGCGGCTGGGGGCTCCGCGAGGGCGCCATGGTGGTGGCGTTCGGCTATGCGGGCATCGATTCGAGCCAGGCGCTGGCCGTCTCGGTGCTGCTCGGCGTCGCGACCCTGGCCGTCGGCGTTCCGGGCGGCCTCGTCTGGCTCGCCGAGCGCTCGCCCGCGCGCGCGCCGGCGGGCGCGCAGCCGCCGGTTTGAGGCCCGCGGCTCGCGTCAGCCGCGCCGCGCCAGCCTCCGCCGCCGCGCCGCGTCGAGCCCCAGCGCGAACAGCACGATCATGACCGGCTCGAACGGCATGCGGTATTTGGGCCCCGCCGTCGGCCCGCTGACGGCGAGGAAGTATCCGACGAAGAGCGCGGCGGCGGCGGCGGCAAGCAGGCTCCGCCGCGCGAGGACGGCGTATCCCCAAAGCTGCAGCAGGAATGCGAGCAGCGACGCCGCGAGCCCGGCCAGCACGACGAGCTGGAACGTGCCGGCGTCTTGCAGGAAATACTTCGCCGCGCGCTCGAACAGGTTCTTGCCCGGCGTGCCGTAGAAGCTCGGCCGCGGCAGCGCGCGCACGCGGCTGTCCGACAGCACGGCCGGCGACAGCAGGTTGATCGCGGCGCCCTGGGTCCACACCTTGGCCAGACGCCAGACCGGGAATTCGAGCAGCTCCTGGAAGGCCAGCTTCATGCGCAGGCGGTCGATCTCGAACGGGTTGAGGTCCTTCTCGGAAATCCCGGATGCCTGGAGCCAGGCCCGATAGCGCGCCTCGGTTCGCGGCGCCTCCACCTCGAAGGTGGTGCCGTTCCGGTCCATGTGGACCAGCGTGACCGTCCAGTGCAGCGCATGCAGGCCCGCCTGCGTGGACGACATGGTGGTGTGGAACACGGCGACGTTGCGATAGGCGTGCGGCGCGAGCGGCACCAGCATCGCACCGAGGAACAGCAGCGGCGCCGCCGCCGCCAAACCCGGCCGCCGCGACCGCCACCAGGCCAGGGCCGCGAGCGCCAGCGCGATCAGCAGCGGCAGGAACTGCATGATGCCGCGCACCAGCCAGGCGGCGCCGAACAGCAGGCCGGCCGCGACGGCCAGGCCGAAGCTGGGCCGCGCGGCGTATCGCACCAGCGCCACGAGGAAGCCGGTCAGGAAGAACAGCAGCAGCGTGTCCTGGAGGACGACCGCGGCGTGAACGACCAGCGTCGGCCAGAGCGCCGCGCCGAGCCCCGCCAGGCGCGCGACGGCGGGGCCGAGCCGGGCCGCGAGCAGGCCGATCAGCACGCAGGTGCCGGCGTCGACGGCGCCCTGCACGAGCGCGACGGCGGGCAGCGATTCGCCGAACAACGACGCGATGCCGGAGAGGAACCAGAAGTATCCCGGCTCGCGCTCGAGCGGCAGCAACGGACGGCCCTCGACGTAGGCGGCGAGGCTGCCGCGCTCCAGCCAGCGGCGCGCGCCCTCGATGTATTCCGCGCTGTCTTCGAAGCGGAACGCGTTCTCGACGCCGATCAGCAGCCAGGCGTTGATCCAGCGCACCGCCAGCGCGAGCGCGAAGACGATCGCGGCGTCGCGAATCGTCAGCGGGCGGTCGAATACCGCGAGGACGGAAGGGCGCCGCCCGTCCGGCGTCGCGCGCGGGGCTGCCTCCGCCACGTCAGGGCGCCGCCAGTCCGAGGGCGCGGAGATCCGCTTCCACCATCTCGCGCACGAGCGCTTCGAATCCGACGCGATGCTTCCAGCCGAGCACCTTGCGCGCCTTGGACGCGTCGCCGCGCAGCATGTCGACTTCGGTCGGGCGGAAATAGCTGGGGTCGATCGCGATCAGCACGTCGCCGGTCTTCGCGCATTTGCCGACTTCGCCGACCCCCTTGCCGGCCCACACGATCCTGCGCCCGGCGCAGGCGAAGGCGCGTTCGACGAACGCGCGGACCGAATGCATCTCGCCCGTCGCGAGAACGTAGTCGTCGGGCTTCTTCTGCTGCACGATGCGCCACATGCCTTCGACGTAATCGCGGGCGTGGCCCCAGTCGCGCATCGCGTCGAGATTGCCGAGATAGAGCCGCTCCTGCTTCCCGGCCGCGATCGCGGCGACCGCGCGCGTGATCTTGCGCGTCACGAAGGTCTCGCCGCGCAGCGGACTCTCGTGGTTGAACAGGATTCCGTTCGACGCGTGCAGGCCATACGCCTCGCGGTAGTTCACGACGATCCAGTAGGCGTAGAGCTTGGCCGCGGCATAGGGGCTGCGCGGACGGAACGGCGTCGACTCGTTCTGCGGCGGCGGCGAATCGCCGTAGAGCTCCGAGGTCGAGGCCTGATAGAAGCGCGTCTTCTTTTCGAGCTTGAGCAGGCGGATCGCTTCGAGCAGGCGGAGCGTTCCGAGCGCGTCGGCGTTGGCCGTGTATTCGGGCGTCTCGAAGCTCACCTGGACGTGGCTCTGCGCCGCAAGATTGTAGATCTCGTCGGGCCGGGTCTGCTGCACCAAGCGCACGAGATTGGTCGCGTCGGTCATGTCGCCATGGTGCAGAATGAACGGCACGCCCGTCTCGTGCGGGTCGTGATAGAGATGATCGACGCGCCCGGTGTTGAACGACGAGGAGCGCCGCTTGATGCCGTGCACCTCGTAGCCCTTGCCGATGAGCCATTCGGCGAGATAGGCGCCGTCCTGGCCGGTGACGCCGGTGATGAGCGCGACCTTGCGGCGCGTGCGGGGCCGGCGCCGTCTCACGAGGCCGCCGCGGCGGCGTGATTCGCGACGTACCAGCGATAGGTCGCGGCCAGCCCCGCCTCGAGCGGGGTCGAGGCCCGCCAGCCCAGCGCCGCGAGCCGCGACACGTCGACGAGCTTGCGCGGCGTGCCGTCGGGCTTGGTGCGGTCGTAGACGAAGCGGCCGCGATAGCCGACGACGCGCGCGATCGTTTCCGCCAGCTCGGCGATCGTGACGTCGGTCCCGGCGCCGACATTGATGTGCTCTTCGCCCGAATGGCGCTGCATCAGGAAGACGAGCGCGTCGGCGAGGTCCTCGACATAGAGGAATTCGCGGCGCGGCGTTCCCGAGCCCCAGATCGGCACGGTCGGCTGCCTCGCGACCTTGGCGGCGTGGATCTTCGCGATCAGTGCGGGGATGACGTGGCTCTGCGCGAGGTCGAAATTGTCGTTGATGCCGTAGAGATTGGTCGGCATCGCGGCGATGAAGTCGCATCCGTATTGCCGCCGATAGGCCTGGCAGAGCTTGATTCCCGCGATCTTGGCGACCGCATACCACTGGTTCGTGGGCTCGAGCGGGCCGGTCAGGAGCGCCTCCTCCGCCATCGGCTGCGGCGCGAGCTTCGGATAGATGCAGGACGAGCCGAGGAAGAGCAGTTTCTTCACGCCGTGCCGCCATGCGGCATGGACGACGTTCGTCTCGATCGCGAGGTTGTCGTAGATGAACTCGGCCGGGCGGCTGCTGTTGGCGTGGATGCCGCCGACCGTCGCCGCGGCGAGGAATATCGCGTCCGGCTTCGCGCGCGCGAGCCAGCTTTCGACGCCGCGCTGGTCGCGCAGATCGAGCTCGCCGCGCGCCGCCGTGAGCAGCGTGCAGCCGGTTGCCGCCAGACGCCGCATCAGCGCGGAACCGACCATGCCGCCGTGGCCGGCCACCCAGACCCTGCGCCCCTCGAGTTCGAAAATCGCTGCCGCCGTCATCGGGGCGGTATCCCCAATACGCTTTCGCCGGCGACATTTAGCGAACGAATGCGGTCCGGAGCAAGCGGCGAGACGGCGCGCCCGCGCCCGAGACGAACGAGGGGACCGGCCGCAACCGGTCCCCTCGCAATGGTAGCGGAGGAGGGACTTGAACCCCCGACCTTGGGATTATGATTCCCCTGCTCTAACCAGCTGAGCTACTCCGCCGCGGGAGCGCCGCCTATAATTTGGCGTCCGGCGGGAGTCAATTCAACGCCGCGGCTTGCGACAATGCTGCGTGACGCGGGACGGCGGCCCGAGGCCGCTCGATCCAGCCGCCGCCCAGCACGCGATCGCCGCGGTAGAACACGCAGGCCTGGCCGGGCGCCACGCCTTCCTGCGGGCGGTCGAAGACGACGCGCGCCCTGCCTTCGCCCGCCGCCGTGATCGTGGCGGCCGCCGGCGGCGCGGCCGAGCGGATCTTGACCTCGGCCGCGATGCCGGCGCGGTCGAGCGGCGCATCGCCGAGCCAGTTGAGCTCGCGCACGGCGAGCTCCGGCACCGCCAGCGCCTCGCGCGGGCCGACGACGACGCGGCGCGTTTCGGGCTCGAGCCGCACGACATGGAGCTGATCGCCGCCGCCGAGGCCGAGCCCGCGGCGCTGGCCGACCGTGTAATGGATGATGCCGGCGTGGCGGCCGAGCACCCGGCCGTCGACATGGACGATCTCGCCGGGCTCGGCGGCGCCGGGGCGCAGCTTCTCGACGACGGCGGCGTAGGAGCCGTTCGGCACGAAGCAGATGTCCTGGCTGTCGGGCTTGGCGGCGACGGGAAGATCGAAGCGCTGCGCGAGCGCGCGCGTCTCGTCCTTGCGCATGCCGCCCAGCGGAAAGCGCAGCAGATCGAGCTGCGCCCTGGTCGTCGCGAACAGGAAGTAGCTCTGGTCTTTCGCCGGATCGGCGGCGCGCAGCAGGCGCGGCCCCGCCGGCCCGGCCGTGCGGCGCGCGTAATGGCCGGTTGCCAGCGCCTCCGCGCCGAGTTCGCGCGCGGTGTCGAGCAGGTCGCGGAACTTGACGCGCTGATTGCAGCGCACGCACGGGATCGGCGTCTCGCCGGCGAGATAGGTGTCGGCGAAATCCTCCATCACCGCCTGGCGGAAGCGGCTTTCGTAGTCGAGCACGTAATGGGGAATGCCGATCCGGTCGGCGACGCGGCGCGCGTCGTGGATGTCCTGCCCGGCGCAGCAGGCGCCCTTGCGGCCGATGGCCGCGCCGTGGTCGTAGAGCTGCAGCGTGACGCCGACGACGTCGTAGCCTTCTTGCGCGAGCATCGCGGCCGTGACCGAGCTGTCGACGCCGCCCGACATGGCGACGACGACGCGGGTGCGTGCGGGCTCCTTGTCGATGCCGAGGGAATTCATCGCGGCGAATATAGGTCCCGCCGCACCGGGCGCAAGGCGCGCCCGGATTTACCGCACTCCGTATCCGCTCAGGCCGGAACCCGCTCCGGGAAATGCGACGCGAACACCGACAGCGCCAGCGCGCGGAGGCCTTCGCGCTGCGCGCCGCGATACGGGTGCTCGAGGTTCAGCTCGAAGCGGACATGCGGGATGCCCAATAGATCGCGATAGATGGTCTTCACTTCGGCGGTCTCCACCGTCTGGTCGAGCCGGACGCGGCGGAACTTGTCGCCGCATTCGACCTGACCCGAGGCGCCGTTCCTGCGCAGGAGTGCCATGAGCCGTTTCGCTCCCGCCCGAGGAGCGCTCCCCATTCGCCGGCCGCGCCATGATCGGTGCGGCCTGGCGGCAATGTTATGAGCGGTCTTTGCACATATCGTTACACGGAATTACCAACGGAAAGTAACCGGCAACGATCCGGGCAGCGCCCGCAATCGTCGCGCGAGATTAGGCGGGAAGCGTAAAGGACGCGTTTACCAAGTCGTCGGCGATCAGGTTGCGTCCGCGCTCCGCGGCCCGGGCGCCGTGCAGCCACACGGCCGCGGCCGCCGCCTCGAAGGCCGGAGTGCCCTGCCCGAGCAGGCCGAGAATCAGGCCGGCGAGCACGTCGCCGGTCCCGGCGCTGGCCAGCCAGGGCGGCGCGTTCGCGTTGATCGCCGCCCGCCCCGCCGCATCGGCGACGATCGTGTCGCTGCCCTTGGCGACGACGACGGCGCCGGTCGCCGCCGCCGCCGCGCGGGTGCGCGCCAGGCGATCCCCGGCACCGTCGCCGAACACGCGCGCGAACTCGCCGGCATGCGGCGTGAGCACGGTCGGCGCACGCCGGCCGGCGAGGCCCGCGGCGTCGCCGGCGAACGCCGTGAGCGCGTCGGCGTCGAGCACCGCCGGAAGCGGCGCCGCGCGGCAGGCGTTGATGCAGGCGCGCGCCTCGCCCGTGCGGCCCAGCCCCGGCCCGGCCAGCACCGCCGCCGCCTTGCGCTGGCGCAGCCATTCGCCGAACGCCGCCGGCTGCGGCCGCGCGGCGACGATGATCGCGGCCGGCAGCGCCGCCAGCATCGGCAGCGACTCGGCCGGCGCCAGCACCGTGACCATGCCGGCGCCGACGCGCGCCGCCGCCACGGCCGCAAGGCGCGCGGCGCCGGCCATCTCGCCGGCGACGACGACGACGTGGCCGCGCGTGTACTTGTGGTCGTCCGGCCGCGGCGCGGGCAGCGCGCCCCGCCACAGCGCGGGCCCGTTCTCGGCGGTGGCCGGCGCAATTCCGGCGAGCACGGAGTCGGGAATGCCGATGTCGGCGACGACGACGTCGCCGCACAGCGCGCGGGCCGGCTGCAGCAGGTGGCCCGGCTTGCGGCGGAAGAACGTGACCGTCGCCTCGGCGCGCGCGGCCGAGCCGAGCACCGCGCCGCTGTCGCCCGACACGCCGCTCGGCACGTCGACGGCGATCACCGGCACGCCGCTCGCCGCGAGCGCTTCGATGGTGGCGCGCGCGGCGCCCTCGACCGGCCGATCGAGGCCCGCGCCGAAGATCGCGTCGACGACGAGCCCGGCGCCGGCCAGCGCTTCCGGCCGCAGCGGCTCGACCGTGCCGCGCCAGCCCGAAGCGGCCCAGGCCGCATCGCCCCTGAGCGCCTCGCGCGCGCCCAAGAGCGCCACGCGCACCGGCCAATCGGCGCCGGCCAGCAGCCGCGCCGCCACGAAACCGTCGCCGCCATTGTTGCCGGGGCCGCACAGCACGACGACGGGGCGCGGCGACCAGCGCCGCCGCACCTCGTCGGCGACGGCGGCGCCCGCCGCCTCCATGAGCCGCGTGCCGGGGATGCCCGAGGCGATCGCCGCGGCATCGGCGCGATACATTTCCTCTGTGGCGAGCAGCGCCGCCTCGGCGGCCTCGCTCAGCCACGGTTTGCCGGCGGTCGCGGGCGTGGCCATGCTTTGCTTTCGTCCGGTCCTCGGGGTCGGGATCGCGGCCATTGTGGCGGCCCGGCGGCGCGGAGGCAAACTGCGGCATTTCCCCGCCGGCCGCGGCGACGGCGCGCGGGTCTCCGACGCTGCGCTTGCGCCCCGGCGCGGGCGCGCGGCATAAACTCGGCCGAACGAGGTGAGCATGTCGCGACACATCCTGCTGCCGCTGCTGGCCGTCACGCTGGTCGCGTGCGGCGACGGCGAATTGCGCGCGCCGATTACGGCGCAATCGACGAATACGGCCGCTCCGGGCGCGATGCCCGAGCCGCGCGCCATCGTGCGCGAGGTCGCGTCGAAGCCGAGCTTCGAGATGGACGCGCCGCCCTTGGCCGAAACCGGGAATCTCTGCACCTACCGCAAGCGCCGGGACCCGGTCATGCAGGGCTATGCCGACCGAACCGGCGCGCAATGGGAAGGCGAGGTGACGATCCGCTCGCTGCCGAACATGGACCCCAAGTGGTTCGGGCCGTTCGACAAGCGGCTGGCCACGATGGTCGCGCGGCCGCGCCTCGACGTGTTTCGCGTGCGCATCGACGACAACTGCCTCGATCCGCAGACCAAGAAATACTACTCCTGCACCAAGGTGCTGGAGGCCGATCTCTCGAAGGTACGCGGCTTCGCCCGCGCGCTGACGCCGGAGCGCGCCCGCGCGCTGGCCGTGCTGCTGTGCGAGAAGAAAGTGGCCGAGATCGTGGCGGGCTCGGTGCAGATCCGGCAGGAGAGCATCGACACGCGCTGCCACGTCTACGAGCAGGCCTTTTGCGAGCTGCCGCCCGCGCCGCCGCCTCCGCCGGCGAAGAAGAAGTAACCCGCGACCTCCGACCGCGCGCCGCGGCGCGCCCTCACGCCACTCCAGGAACGGAAAACGCCCATGTCCGACCGCTACGCCCACTACAAGCGCCTCCGCTTCGACCGCCCGGCCGACGGCGTGCTGCGCGTTTCGATGGTGAACCCGCAGAACCGCGCCAACGCCGCGGACGAGCTGATGCATTCCGAGCTCTGCGAAGTGTGGCGCGACATCGACAAGGATCCCGAGGTGGGCGCGGTCATCCTGCGCGGCACCGAGGCCGCGTTCTCGGCCGGCGCGGAATTCGCGGTGATCGAGAAGATCGTCGCGGACCAGAACTACCGGCTGAAGCTTTGGAAGGAAGCGCGCGACATCGTCTACAACGTCATCAACTGCGGCAAGCCGACGATCGCGGCGATGAACGGCCCCGCGGTGGGCGCCGGGCTCGCGGCCGGCATGGTGTGCGACATCACCATCGCCGGCAAGACCGCGCGCATCATCGACGGCCACACCCGGCTCGGCGTGGCGGCGGGCGACCACTCGGTCATCATCTGGCCCCTCCTCGTCGGCATGGCGAAGGCGAAATACTACCTGATGACCTGCGACGCGCTCTCCGGCGAGGAGGCCGAACGCATCGGCCTCGTCTCGCTCTGCGTCGACGACGACAAGGTCGACGCCAAGAGCGTCGAGGTCGCGAGCAAGCTCGCGAACGGCGCGCGCACCGCGATCAGCTTCACCAAATACGCGCTCAACAACTGGCTGCGCATGATGGGGCCGAATTTCGACACGTCGCTGGCGCTCGAGTTCATGGGCTGGGACACCGGCGACGCGACCGAAGGCATCGCGAGCTTCCGCGAGAAGCGCAAGCCCGCGTTCCCGAAATCGTCGCCGCTCTGAGGGGGCGACATGCGCGGGCTCAAGGGCAAGACCGTCATCCTCACCGGCGCCGCGGGCGGCATCGGCCAGGCGCTCACCGTACGCTTCGCCGAGGAGGGCTGTCGGCTCGGCCTCATCGACCTCAACGCGCAGGCGCTCGAGGCCACGGCGCAACGCGCGCGCGGCGCCGGAGCCGCCGACGTCGCCACCTACGCGATCGACATCACCGATTATGCGGCGGTGAAGAGCGCGGTCGATTCGTTCGCGGGCGACGCGGGCCGCATCGACGTGCTGGTGAACAATGCCGGCTACGACAAGTTCACGCTGTTCCTCGATACCAAGCCCGATTTCTGGGACAAGGTGATCGCCGTCAACCTGAAGGGCGCCATCCACCTGCACCACGCGGTGCTGCCGCACATGGCCAAGGCCAAGAGCGGCAAGGTCGTCAACATCGCCTCGGACGCCGGCCGCGTCGGCTCGTCGGGCGAGTCGGTCTATTCCGCCTGCAAGGCCGGCGTCATCGCGCTCACCAAGACGCTGGCGCGCGAGATGGCCCGTTCCAACGTCAAGCTCAACGCCGTGGCGCCGGGGCCGACCGACACCGCGCTCTTTCACGGCTTCATCGGCGAGGGCGAGGCCGGCCAGAAGGTTCACGCCGCGCTCGAGAAGTCCATCCCGCTGCGCCGGATCGCGAAGCCCGAGGACATCGTCGGCGCGATCGTGTTCCTCGCCAGCGACGACGCCGACTACATCACCGGCCAGGTGATCAGCGTCTCCGGCGGCCTCACCATGGCGGGGTGAGCAGCGCTCGGTTCAGCCCGGCCGGCGAGCCGCCGCCGGGGATCACCTGACGCCCAAAAGACACCAACCCTTGGCTTTCCTTGGCTTTGGTTGGCTTTCCTCCGCTTTTTCGGCCGCCGGCCTTGGCTTTTCCGCCGCCCGAGCTTGGCTTTTCTTGGCTTCGACCTTGGCTTTTGTTGGCTTTCCGACCCGCGCCGCGCGAGCCGAATTCCGTCATGGGGCAGAGTTTCGGCGCACCCGCAAGCTACGGAAACGCTCGCATACAATGGGCGCCAGGTCAAGAACAAAACTAAAACATTTGCGCGGCATGCCCGCACGAACGCATTCTCGATGCCGATTCTGCCCCGCCCCTCGCAACCCCTCGGGTCAGGGGTAGAATATGGCCATCACTTCGGCGATTAGCGCCGGTCTTTCAGTACCTTCGACCATGATCTTGCATTCCGATGTGAGACGAAAACCGTTGTTCTTCTCGGGATCGACCGTTTTCAGAGTCTGATAGAGGCAAATGCGCGAACCCGATGGCACCATGCCCGTATAGCGCACCTTGT
>JAEULD010000281.1 GCA_016792765.1 Candidatus Odyssella sp. | reverse complement strand
GCCGGCGCGCAAGGCGTCCGACGCGGCGATCGCCGCCTACATCCAGAAGCGCGGGCTGCCGACGTTCCAGGCCGCCGTCAGCACCGGGCAGTGGGAATATCCCGACGGGCTGTTCTACGGCGGCAACGCGCCGGTGTGGTCGAACCAAACCTGGCGCAAGCTGATCCGCGAGCACGCCAGCGGCGCGCGCCGCATCGTGCACCTCGATTTCCACACCGGCCTCGGCGCCTATGGCGATTGCGAGGTGATCTTCGGGCCGAACGTCGTGAAGCGCGAGGATCTCGCGCGCGCCCGCGCCTGGTGGGGCCGCGTCGCCTGCACCATCGACGGCGATTCGGTCTCGGCCAACGTGCAGGGCGTCAATCCCGGCGCGCTCGCCGACGAGGCGCCGAACGCCGAAGCGACGGCCGTGGCGCTCGAGTACGGCGTCGTGCCGGTGATGGACACGCTCGACGCGCTGCGCGCCGACAATTGGCTCTACACGCACGGCAAGGGCGACATCGCTTCGCCGCTCGGCAAGAAGGTCAAGCGGCAGATTCGCGGCGCCTTCTACGGCGAGACCGACGACTGGAAGGAGCGCATCTACGCGAAGGGCGCCGAAGTGCTGCGCCAGGCGTTCAAGGGCCTGCAGGCGTAGCGCGCCTCGCGCGCGGCCGCCGGAGACGCGGCGATCGCCATAGCCGGCGCGAACCGTTGCCGTTATGGTGCGGCGCCCTGAACGCCGCCGCGGATGCAAACCGTCCTCGACCCCCTCGTCATCGGCCTGCTGCTCGCTGCGGCGCTGATGCACGCCACCTGGAACGCGCTACTGAAGTCCGACACGGGCGACCGGCTCGCGACATTCGGCATCATCATGCTGACCGGCAGCCTCGTCTCGCTGCCGTTCCTGTTCTTCCTGCCGTTTCCGCCGCAGACCGCGTGGATGTGGCTCGGCGCCTCGGTCGTCATCCACAATTTCTACTACTACTTCCTGCTCAAGGCCTACGCGACGGGCGACCTTTCGCACACCTATCCGATCGCGCGCGGCCTCGGCCCGCTGCTGGTCGCGATCCTCTCTGGGCGTCTGCTCGGCGAATACCTGCGCGTCCAGGACGGCGTCGGCGTGGCGCTCGTGTCGCTGGCGATCATCGCGCTGGCGGCGCCGCAGCGCCGCGTCGGCGGCGAGCCGCTGTCGGCGGCGCTGCGCGGCCGGCACCGCCGCGCCACGCTCTATGCAGTCCTCACCGGCGTCACGATCGCGGGCTACCTGTTCTCCGACGGCCTCGGCGTGCGCGCGGCGGGGCCCACCTTCGAGCACAAGATGTCCTACATCGCCTGGCTCAACGTCTGCGAGGGGCCGTGGCTGATCTGCGTCGCGCTCTATCTCCGGCCGCTGACCGTCTCGGCGTTCCTGCGCCGGGGCCCGCGCGGCTGGTGGCGCGGCGCGGCGGGCGGGGCGATCGCCACGCTCGGCTACGCGATCGCGATCTGGGCGCTGGCATCCGGCCCGATCGCGCACGTCGCCGCGGTGCGCGAATCGTCGGTGCTGTTCGCGGCGGCGATGGGCGCGCTGCTGCTCGGCGAGCCGTTCGGGCGGCTGCGCATCGTCGCCGCCGCGATCATCGTGTGCGGCCTCGTGCTGATGAACGGGCCGACGCTGCTCTGACTCCGTTTTGGCCCGGCGCTTGCATGCCGGTTTGACGGTCACAGGCTTTGGTCATACCGTCGCCACATGGCGCGCAAGCACGCTCTTCCGGCGCAATCGCAGCCCCGATCCCCGGCTGCCGCCGCTTCCCCGAACGAACCGCCGCCGCGCTTCTTCGACGAAATGCGCCGGCCCGACGGCGGCATCCGCGCCGCCTATCGCGACTTCTGGAAGCGGATCGAGGAGGTCCCGCGCGAGCAGCTGCTGCTGAAGCAGGCCGAGGCCGACGCGCTGTTCCGCCGCGTCGGCATCACGTTCCTCGTCTACGGCGAGGGCGGGAGCACCGAGCGGCTGATCCCGTTCGACATCGTGCCGCGCATCCTCGACGCGTCCGAATGGAAGGTGATCGAGGAGGGCTGCATCCAGCGCGTGAAGGCGCTCAACGCGTTCCTGCACGACATCTACCACGATCAGGAAATCCTCAGGGCCGGCGTCGTGCCGAAGGAGATGGTCTACCGCAATCCGGCCTACCGGCCGGAGATGCAGGGCGTCGATCTCGCGCGCCGCGTCTATTCGCACGTCTCGGGCATCGACATCGTCAGGATCGGGCCGGCCGATTTCTACGTGCTCGAAGACAATCTTCGCACGCCGTCGGGCGTCTCCTACGTGCTGGAGAACCGCGAGGTGATGATGCGCCTCTTTCCGGAGGCGTTCGCCCGGCAGCGCGTCGCGCCGGTCGGCAACTACCCGGAGCGGCTGCTGCACAATCTGCGCGCCGTCTCGCCCGGCGACGTCTCCGAGCCCACCGTCGTGCTCTTGACGCCGGGCCGCTACAACAGCGCCTATTTCGAGCACCTGTTCCTCGCCGAGCAGATGGGCATCGAGCTGGTCGAGGGCCGCGACCTGTTCGTCCGCGACGGCCGCGTCTGGATGCGCACGACCGAAGGCCCGGTGCGCGTCGACGTGATCTACCGGCGCATCGACGACGACTTCATGGATCCGCTGGCGTTCCGCGCCGATTCGATGCTCGGCGTGCCCGGCATCCTCTCGGTCGTGCGCGCGGGCCGCGTCACGCTCGCCAACGGCTTCGGCGCCGGCGTCGCCGACGACAAGGCGATGTACTCCTTCGTGCCCGAGATCATCCGCTTCTATCTCGGCGAGAAGCCGGTGCTGAACAACGTCCAGACCTGGCGGCTCGGCGAGCCGGAAGCGCGCGCCTACGTGCTCGAGCGGCTCCACGAACTCGTCGTGAAGGAGGTGCACGGCTCGGGCGGCTACGGCATGCTGGTCGGTCCGGCCGCGACCAAGGCGGAGCGCGAGGCCTACAGGCGCCGCGTGCTCAAGGACCCCGGCAACTTCATCGCCCAGCCGACGCTCGCGCTGTCCACCTGTCCCACCTTCTCGAAGGCGGGGATCGCGCCGCGCCACGTCGACCTCCGCCCCTACGTGCTGTCCGGCGAAACGACCTCGGTGATTCCGGGCGGGCTCACGCGCGTGGCGCTGCGCGCAGGCTCGCTGGTCGTGAACTCGTCGCAGGGCGGCGGGGTGAAGGACACCTGGGTGCTGGAGCGCTGAATGCTGAGCCGCACCGCCCAGAACCTGTTCTGGCTCTCGCGCTACATCGAGCGCGCCGAGAACACGGCGCGCCTGCTCGACGTCACCTACCGCATGTCGCTGCTGCCGTCGGCGGCGAGCCAGCAGGATCAGCAATGGGGGCCGCTGCTGGCGATCGGCAGCGCGGCGGCCGAGTTCGGCGCGCGCTACGGCGAGGCCGGCGGCGAGTCGGTGATCGAATACATGGGTTTCGATCCGGCGAACCCCTCCAGCATCCTCGCCTGCGTCGCCGCCGCGCGCGAGAACGCGCGCGCCGAGCGCAGCGCGATCTCGACCGAGATGTGGGAGGCGCTCAACGCCACGCATCTCGAGCTGCAATCCAAGAAATACCGGGATTTCGCGAAAGACGGCGTGCGCGGCTTCTTCGACTGGGTGAAGGAGCGCTCGCACCTGTTCCGGGGCGTGACCTTCGGCACGATGTACCGCGACGACGCGTTCCACTTCATCCGGCTCGGCACGTTCCTCGAGCGCGGCGACAACACGGCGCGCATCCTCGACATCAAGTATCACCAGCTGCTGCCGCAGGGCCGCAGGAACGGCGAGGCGGTCGACTACTTCCAGTGGGGCGCGCTGCTGCGCTCGGTCAGCGCGTTCCGCGCCTACCGGCAGGCCTATCGCGACACCGTCGACCCGCAGAAGATCGCCGAGCTGCTGATCCTCGATGCCGACATGCCGCGCTCGCTCCTCTACTGCTTCGAGGAGGTGGTCAACGTGCTCGCCACGCTCTGCGGCGCGCGGCCGCGCGAATGCCTGCGGCTCGCCGGCGAGATCCATGCGAGCCTCAAGTTCGGCCGCATCGACCGCATCGTCGCGGGCGGGCTGCACGATTTCCTGAACGGCTTCCTCGTGCGCAGCAACGGGCTCGCCGTGCAGATCCAGCGGGATTTCATGATGTCGCTGCAGTTCGAGTGAGCGATGCGCATCCTCGTCCATCACCGCACCGAATACCGCTACACTCAGCCGCTGACGCAGAGCGTGCAGTATCTGCGCCTCACGCCGCGCTCGGGCACGAGCCAGACCGTGAACCGCTGGAAGATCGCCTGTCCCGGCGCCGACCTCACCGAATGGGTCGATCACTACGGCAACGTCTGCCACACGCTGGCGATCGCGCGCCCGATCACGAGCGTGCTGATCGAGGTGCTGGGCGACGTGCGCACGATCGACACCAACGGCGTGATCCCGAGCGGAACGACGACGCTGCCGTTCGAGGTGTTCCTGCGCGAGACCGCCTATACGCAGCCCGACCGCGCGCTCGCGAAATTCGCGCAGAAGTTCCGGCCGCCGGTGGAGAAGGATCCGATCGCCGGGCTGCACCAGCTCATGCTCGGCGTGCAGGAGGCCGTCGCCTACGAGAAGAACCATACGACGGTCCACACCACCGCCGCCGAGACGCTCGCGGCCGGACGCGGGGTGTGCCAGGACCATGCGCACGTGTTCATCGCCGCGTGCCGGCAGCTGGGCGTTCCGGCGCGCTACGTCAGCGGCTACCTCGGGCACGGGGAGGGCACGCAGCAGACGACGGCGAGCCACGCCTGGGCCGAGGCGCTGGTGCCCGATCTCGGCTGGGTGAGCTTCGACTGCGCGAACGGGCTGTCCGCCACGGAAGCCTATGTGCGCGTCGCGGTCGGCCTCGACTATGCCGACGCCGGGCCGGTGCGCGGGGTGCGCACGGGCGGCGGCGTCGAAGAGCTCGACGTCACGGTCAAGTTGTCGCCCAAGACCGCGCCGGCCTCGGAAAAGCCGGCATCCGGTGCTAAGAAGGCGTCCGAGGCGGCCCGCTCCGAGGGCCAGCAGTAGCGGCGGCGAACGGCTTCATGAGTTATTGCGTCGGCATCCTCGTCGACGAGGGAATGGCCCTCGTCTCCGATTCGCGCACCAACGCGGGCATCGACCGCGTCTCCACGTTCCAGAAGGCCTTCGTGTTCGAGAGGCGCGGCGAGCGCGCGTTCGGCATGCTCTGCGCCGGCAATCTTTCGATCACGCAGTCGGTCGTCAGCATATTGAACGAGCATCTCGGCAAGGGCGACCCCAAGAAGGACCTGCTCGCGTCGCCCAGCGTGTTCGAGGCCGCGCGCATCGTCGGCGCCGCGGTGCGCGACGTGCATTCGACCGACGGCGAGGCGCTGCGCCAGCACGAGGTGGATTTCAACGCCTCGTTCGTGTTCGGCGGCCAGATCAAGGGGCAGAGCCTGCGCCTGTTCCAGCTCTACGCGGCCGGCAATTTCATCGAGGCCACGCGCGACACGCCGTTCCTCCAGATCGGCGAGATCAAGTACGGCAAGCCGATCCTCGACCGCATCGTGACGCCCGGCGTCTCGCTCGTCGACGCCGCGAAATGCGCGCTGATCTCGTTCGATTCGACGATGCGCTCCAACGTCTCGGTGGGCCCGCCGATCGACGTGATGCTCTACCGGCGCGACGCGCTCGAAATGGGCCTGCGCGTCCGCCTCGAGGAGCGCGACCCCTATCTCCAGACGATCCACCGCCTGTGGGGCGGCGCGCTGCAGAAGGCGTTCTACGACACGGTGCCGAATCCGGACTGGAGCGTGTAACGCCGCCGCGCGCGCCGTCGGCCGGCTACCGCGCGCAGATCTTGAAGTCGCTGCCCTGCCAGCAGGCGCGGTCGCCGGCCATGCGGCGCGCCTCGCCCCAGCGCGAGTTGACGCCCTGGCGCGTCAGGCCGCGCACCTCGGCGACGCCGGGCGAGACGATCGAGACGGTCACGCTCATGATCTCGCCGAAGAACGCCGCGCGCTTCGCGTCGGCGTTCTCGAGCGTGAACGAGCCGCCCTCGTCGGGGATGAAGCGGCACTTGCCGCTCACCTGGACCTTCCCCTCGGATTCGACGCGGCAATCGACGATGCGCGCCTTGCCTTGCGCCAGGCACGGCGCGGCGAGCGCGGCGCCGGCGAGCGCGGCGGCGACGGCCGCGGCGGGCGTGCGGAAGCGGCTGGGCATGGTTCGAGGCCTCCGGCGGCGGGACGACGTTGGTGCGCCGCGCCGAAGGTTAGCCGAGCCGCGGCGAAAACGAAATCGCCTCAGGCCGAAGGCGGATAGGCCGAGTTCAGCCGGTACTGGCGGCGCTGCAGGCGCACGAGATCGCGCACCGGCATCGGCGCGAAGCCGCGCGCGCGGTTGGCCGCGGCGATCGAGAACATCAGCGATTGCTGGCGGAACAGGCGGCGGTAGACGTCGACGAGGCGCCACTCCGGATCCCACACCTCGATCGCCTCGGCGCCGGCGCCGTTGATCTCGATGACGACGAAATCCTCGCCCGCCGCGAACCGCTCTGCGTCCGCGAAGCGCACGTCGAAGCGGCCATAGTGGAATTCCGGCAGCGCGGCGGCGATCGCGTCGAACCGCGCCGCCAGCGCGGGCGTGACGCGGCGGGTGGCGTCGACATAGAGGCCGCCCACGCGGTTGCTGCCGACGAGCGCGAGACGAACCGTTTCCCCGGCGGCCGGAACCTCGGCCAGCCGCGCGCGGTGTTCGCGCAGCAGCAGCCGCGCCTTGCGCGCGAGCCGCGGATTCGCGCGGATCAGCGCCTCGAGCGTGGAGCGCCCGTTGCCGACGACGAACGGGTAGTAGCGGAACGTGAGCGAGGTGATCTCGCCCCGCGCGGCGCCCGGCCGGCGGACGTAGAAGACGCCGGCTTCGCCGTGATGCGGCACGAATTCCTGCAGCAGCAGATCGGCGCCGTCCGGGAACGCGTCGAGATAGGCGGCAAGGGCCGCGCGGTCCTCGACGAGGCGGCAGCCATAGCCGCGCCAGCCGATATCGGGCTTGGCGACGACGGGGTAGGCGAGGCCGGCGCGG